>NZ_SUEO01000274.1:356-7309 GCF_004962925.1 Mesorhizobium sp.
TTGCAAATGCGGCGCTGATCGCAGCAGTCCTGATGCAGGCATATCCGTGGCCCCTTGCGGTGCTCGCCGGCCTGTCCGTCGGGGTTGCCATCGGCATCCTCAACGGAGCGCTGGTAGCCTATCTGAAGCTGCCATCCTTCCTGGTCACCCTGGCGAACATGGGACTGTTTGCCGGCACGGCGCGCTGGCTTACCGATCTGCGCTCGATTCCGGTCTCCGATCCCACGTTCACCGGCCTTTTCGGCTCCGGCAGCCTTTTTGGTATCCCGTCCCTGGTTTTCTGGACCGCCGGAGGCGTAGCGGTGGGCCACTATGTGTTTCGCAGCACCCGTTTTGGCGCCCATGTCCATGCAGTAGGAGACAATCCGGCAGCGGCGCGTGCAACCGGCATCAGGGTTCCGCATGTCCGGTTTTCGGTTCTCGTGCTCAGCGCCACATGTGCGGCATTGGCCGGCCTGCTTTATGCCGGTCGGCTCAACGCCGCGCGCTATACCTTTGGCGAGCTCGATCTCCTCACCGTAATCGCGGCCGTGATTGTCGGCGGCACGCGGCTCAACGGGGGTGTTGGCACCGTCCTCGGTGCGCTGATCGGATCCCTGATGATGGGCATGCTCAACAATGGCCTGATCCTCATGGGCCTCGACGTTTCGCAACAGATGATAATTCGTGGCCTGATCATCCTGGGTGCGGTTGCACTGACACTTCGGGATCCGAACCGATGATCTTATGCCAGCAACGCAATGATGAGTGAAGGAATCACCATGGGCGACACCCAAACCCCGATTCTTGCACTGCGTGAGATCCACAAGGCATTTGGCGGCATCACCGCCATCCAAGCATTCAATCTCGACATCATGCCAGGCGAAATAGTTGCGCTGGTCGGTGACAATGGCGCTGGCAAATCAACGCTGGTCAAGATCATCGCCGGCGTCTTCCCGGCAACCTCAGGTCAGATTGTCCTTGGTGGAGAGGAAGTCCATTTTGCCAATCCCAGACAGTCTCAGGATCGAGGCATACAGGTCGTTTACCAGGACCTTGCACTTGCCGACAGCCAGCCCGTCTACATGAACATGTTTCTGGGTCGTGAGAAGGTAAAGGGGCTGCTGCGCCGCCTGGACCGGAAAGCGATGATCAGCGAGACCGAAGAACTGGTGCGGGCGCTCGACGTGCGGATACCGTCGGCCCGGGCCAGGATACGCGAGCTTTCCGGCGGCCAGCGTCAGGGCGTCGCGATTGCCCGCGCGACACATGGGGCAGGCAAGCTCATCCTGATGGACGAACCGACGGCCGCACTCGGCGTGGCAGAAACCGCAAGGGTGGAAAACAGTATCAGGACGCTCAAGGCCGACAACCGGGCAATCCTGATCGTCAGCCACAATCTCGATCAGGTATTCCGGCTGGCCGACCGCATCTGCGTGCTGCGCCGCGGCGTACAGGTGGGTGTCAAGCGCACCAGCGAGACCACAAACAACGAGATCGTGTCCATGATTACTGGCCTGATCTCTTCCTGAGGGGCGCCGCCAGTACGTTCGACCGAAGCCTCAAGAAGAACCTCACGAAGGTGAAATTTTCATGTTCATGCAACGACTTATTGATCGCAATCCAGGACTCCTGAAGACCGCAGTCGATCTGCATCAGGCCGGCCGCATACCCGCCAACACATTCGTCATCGACCTCGACGCAATAGCCGAAAATGCACGGATCCTGAGTTCCACGGCCGAAGGCCTGGGGCTCAGGACGTACATCATGACCAAGCAGTTCGCCCGCAACCCATTCGTCACGAAGGTCGCGCAGGCGGCCGGTCTTGGTGGCGTGGTGGCCGTCGACATCAATTGCGCGCTGATGGCCCGCCGCTTCGGAATCCCGGTTGGCCATATGGGTCATCTCAATCAGATCCCGCGCCATCAGGTGCCAACCGCCGTTGCGATGCGCCCCGAGGTTATCACTGTCTATAACGTCGAGCATGCCAGGTGGATCGACGAGGCAGCGGCCGACCAGGGCGTAGTTCAGGATCTACTGATCCGCGTCAGCGCGCCCGGCGACATTTTCTTCGACGGGCAGGAAGGTGGGTTCCAGGAGCATGAAGTGGCGCAGGTCGCCGGTGCGATCGGCAAGCTCGGAAACGTTCGGCTGGGGGGCGTCACTGCTTTCCCCTGCATCCGGTACAATCTCAATCGCGGTGAAAAAGCCGAGCCCACGCCAAACCTGTACACAGTCCTGCGCGCCGCCGAGACGCTCCGCGGCATGGGCATCGAGGTCCGGCAGATCAACACGCCAGGCAATACAGCTTCCGACACAATGGCCGTCCTTGCCGCTCATGGCGCGACCCATGTGGAGCCAGGCAACGGCGTCTCCGGCACCACGCCGAATCACGCCTACCGAAACGACCTGCCGGAGCGACCGGCCTACGTTTATGTCAGCGAGATTTCGCATCACGTTGGTGCCCGCGCCTATGCGTATGGCGGCGGAGTCTATCACGACATGCATATCCCTGGTTCGCCGGGCGCCCTCGTGGGCTCGACCTGGGAAGAGACCAAGGACAACGGCGTCGAGTATCTCCACGAGATAAAGCAGGTAATCGATTATCATGCGGTGCTCGAACCCGGAGCCAATTGCCGACCCGGCGATACGGTGCTGCTCGGCTACCGTACACAGATGCAGATGACGCGTTCCTATGTTGCCTGTGTGTCGGGGCTGTCGAAAGGCCAGGGCCGTCTTCACACTATCTTCGACTGGGCGTGCACACCGCTCAACGACCAGCTAGAGCCCGTCTCGCCCGCGGTCGTTCGAGGGGAAGTCGACGGACTGCTCGCTTTATAACGGCAGGAAAAGTTGTTGTGCTAGCTAACACAGGCTGTTGCGGGGCCGGGAGGCCAAGCGTTGAGCAGCACGTGAGACACCTGCTTTTGCAGTCGCATCCGCCGGCTGACGCATGCGTTTTACCTGGCAGTGGTCAGCATGACGTGTCAGACCGTGCGTCCTTCGTTGTCGAAGAAATGCAGGCGCTCGGGTGCAGTCTTCAGTCCGACCTCGGCGCCAATTTCGGGCGCTATCCCTTGGCTATGGATGACGAGGCAAGTCTGGCCTCCGTCCAGTTCGACATGAATGAGCGTGATAGCGCCAGACCTTTCCGCGTAGCGTGGTGTTTGAGGGCGCGACAAGCGACAGGTGCTCAGGTCGAACGCCGACCGATGCCGCCGTGACGGGCACGGATGAGTTTTGGGTGATTGGCTGGCCGCCGGCTACTGGTAGGATGTTCATTTTCGGACTGCCGATGAACTGGGCGGTTCGGGGCCCTTTGTAGAGTTCGTGGGGCGAACCGACCTGCTCGATCTTTCCGTCGCGCAATACGACTATCTTGTCGGCGAGGGTCATGGCCTCGACCTGGTCGTGCGTCACGTAAATCATCGTTGTTGACAGGCGCTGGTGCAGCGCCGCGATCTCGGAGCGCATGTGAACACGCAGTTCGGCATCGAGGTTCGAAAGCGGCTCATCGAAGAGAAAAACTTCGGGATCGCCGACGATGGCGCGGCCGATGGCCACGCGCTGGCGCTGTCCGCCCGACAGTTGCGGGGGAAACGGTCAAGCAACGGCTCGAGCTTCAGCGTTGCGGCCGCTTCCGAGACGCGTCGGGCGCGCTCCTCGGCAGGCACTTTGCGAACCTTGAGGCCAAAGCCCATGTTGTCGCGGACCATCAGGTGGGGATAGAGCGCGTAGGACTGGAACACCATTGCCACGCCAATTTGGCGCGGCTCGATAATGTCGTCACCTGCGCCGCGATCATTACCGCCAAGAGAATCCCGGAACAGGACTGGGCGCACTGGCAGCGTGTGCTCGGCGTCAATCTGCTGGGCACCTTCTTCACCGTTCAGGGGTGCGGTGCAGCGCATGCAGGGCAGTCCCGACGGTGGAAACATTGTCTGCGTGGCTTCTGACGCTGGCGTGCACGGTGGCGGTGGTCTGATCGCCGACACGGCCTATGCAGCTTCAAAGGCCGGCACGCTGTCGCTGGTGAAGTCCGTTGCGCGCGAACTGGCGGGAAAGAAGGTGCGCATCAACGCCCTCAATCCAGGGCCGACCCGGTTCGCCGATGCACTCCCATATCGACCAGGCCCTCAAGGATCGCATCGCAGCCAACCTGCCGATTCGTCGCATGGGGCAGCCCGACGACATGGCTGCCGCGATACTGTTCCTCTGCTCCGGCGCCGCAAGTTTCGTCTATAGCGCTGCGCTCGACGTGGATGGCGGCTCGATGTTCCGCTTAGCAGCATGCGACGGCCGTGGCGCTTTGCGTCCGGACGCCAGTACTCGATCTCCTTGTCTGCAGTGACTTCGAGTTATCTATGCGAGTTCGACACTGCTCGGCAGGAAGGGCCTTCATGCAGCCTATATTGTCGGGGCCTAAGGAGAATGAGGAACACCTCACACCAGCCGTCCACTGCCGCGCGAGACGGTCGACCCACGGAACCGCGCCCATACCGCGCGATGCCAAGTGTCCTGTCGTTGCCGGCCAGAGCGCACGAAAGCGTTGATCAGGTTGGCCAAGGCGCCGATAGGAGGGCCGTGTATGTGGAGCGAGCCGGAGCGCGTGGTCTCTATCCCGCCAATCAACGCACTCGTGTTGATTTTCTGATCAGCTCGCATGGATCCACATTTAGCGCGGTTGCAATCCTACCAAGAACGCTGACGCTGGCTGAAACTCGGGCACGCTCGATCGATCCGACGTAGCGCATGCTTAGTCCAGAACGGGCGGCCAGTTCCTCCTGCGTCACTTTCTGGTCATGGCGCAAACGACGCATGTTCACCGCCATAATCTCCTTGAGATCCATGTCGGATTAGGGACCAGAAAGGGAATTATCGTTCTAGGAATGATAGTTCCTATTCGTTATGGTCGGAACTGGATCCAAAGGTTCGTTCCTCTGCGATCTCCACCGAAACATAAGCGATGAATCCTATGCTCAAGCCCTTACTTGATCCCGATGTCGCCGACGTTGCGCCGGATGCGCCGATCCTGACAGGCTATGACGAGGAGCGATTGCTCACCTACATCCGTCTGCTCGACGCTGCCGCAGAGGATGCGGACTGGCGCGAAGTGGCGAGGATCGTCCTGCACATCGATCCCGAGCAGGAGCCCGAGCGGGCGTTCCGGGCATGGGAGACTCATCTTGCCCGCGCACGGTGGATGACGACGAACGGCTACCGGTATCTTCTAGCCGGCGGCGCGCCCCACTAAACGTCGTTGGCAGCTCGCTATGTTTTGCTGATCCAGCACAGCAGTTCTCCATAATTTTGCGCATCGCCACGGGCGAATATCTGATCTAGAACGATGAATTCGTTGCGGTGCGGGAGAGGATCTCGGTGCGGACGAAACTACTCACGACACTGAGTCGCGGAGCGGCACCAGCGCCAGCGGCAAACTGCCCGAAATGGCATCTTCGATTTGCCTCAATCCTGACCGGCTATGACGAGGAGCGGCTGCTCACCTATGTTCGACTGCTCGACGCGACTGCCGAAAAGGCAGCTGGCGCGAAGTGGCGAGGGTCGTCCTGAACGTCGATCCCGAGCAGGAGCCCGAGCGGGCGTTCAGGTTGTGGGAAGCTAGCGACAAACGGCTACCGATGTCTTTTGGCAGGCGGTGCGCCACACTGAGCGACCGCCGCCTGTTTGCCGCGCTTTGCCGAATCAGCGCTTTGCTGACTCTCTTGGCCCTGTCTTCGTCGGGCAGACCGTCGGCTTCAAAGAGGTCGAGGACCGAATCTGGCTGGCTAGCTTCATGGATTATGATTTGGGACTTCGATGATGAGAAATGCAGGCTCGAACCACTTGAGAACCTCTTCGGACGAAAAGCGCTAGCCATTCTCAGGTATAAACCGTAACCAGTATGTCCAAATCCGACCCATACTGAGAGGGCTTCGAATCTGTCGCCGCTGATCTAGAAGCGCGCGCGTTCAATGACCGTGGTCGTAACAAACGGCGTGGCCACAGCGACAATATTAGCCCGACCACCAAGCAGCCGCCTCCGATTCGGTGCGGCCTTCACCGACGCCGATAGTAACAAGAGAGCGGCTGTGGAAGCGTTCAGGAAAGCCAGGTGATCCAAACCGACTAGCTCCAGACTATCCAACGTATTGCCGTCATTAAAGTTCGCGCAGGTTCGCACAAAGCCGGTGCAGTCAAATCACATGACAATTGGTGCTCCATCGAAGATCAATGATTCTATCAATGGCGTGTCGCTAATTGATTAGGCGCTAATATGGGCCGTCGAGTAGGCAGGGATCGGGGGCTACCGAATCAGACGAGGGATATTCGCATGGCCACAATGCATTTCACCTGGGGCGCCTCGGCGGCCCAGGCCGCGGCCACTGGCTTCAACCTGGTTGATCTTCAATACGCGTCGTCAGTCAACGCATTGCCGGATGGCTCGAAGGCCCTGATCTGGCTCGGCGAGAGCAATGGGGTAACCCAGTCCTTTATCGACAAGGTAACGCCTCTTATCGGCAATCCGAAGGTTCTTGGATTTTTCCTGACCGATGAGCCTGATCCCACCGGCAAATACCATACCCAAGTGAGCGCTGCCAACCTGAAGGCGGAATCCGACTGGATTCATGCCCATTTTCCGGGCGCCAAAACTTTTATCACCCTGATGGACATGGGGTCGTTCGCAGATTCGGATTATTCCAATACCTACAATCCTGCCAACACAGGCATCGATTATTATGGGATAAACCCTTATCCCGTGCGCACGACTGCGGTGGACTTCAACTACATTGATAGAGCCGTGGCTGCCGCGTTGGAAGCAGGCATCCCGCAGAGCGCGATCATTCCGGTCTATCAGGCGTTTGGCGGCGGCGGCTGGGCGACCAATACGGGCGGGTCATATGTCATGCCCACGACGTCCCAGATGCAGACCATGATGGACCACTGGGAAAGGCTGGTTCCCAATCCTGCCTTTG
>NZ_SUEO01000275.1:0-324 GCF_004962925.1 Mesorhizobium sp.
GCGCGCGCCGCTGATCCTGCAGACCATTTTGGGCTTCGACGCGGCAACGATTGCCTCGGCCTTCCTGGTGTCGCCGGCAACGATGGGCCAGCGCCTGGTGCGCGCCAAAAGCCGCATCCGCGAGACCGGCATTCCATTCCGGGTGCCGGAGCGGGCAGAACTCGGCGAGCGGCTGGACGCGGTGCTGGAAGCGATCTACGCCGCGTTCGCCGAAGGCTGGTCAGACCCGGCCGGCACCGAAACCCGGCGCCGCAATCTCGCAACCGAAGGCATCTGGCTCGGCCGGCTGGTGGCGTCGCTGATGCCGGATGAACCGGAAGCGCT
>NZ_SUEO01000275.1:334-7268 GCF_004962925.1 Mesorhizobium sp.
TGCTGGCGCTGATGCTGTTTGCCGAGGCGCGGCGGGGAGCCAGGCGCGGTAGCGAAGGCGACTTCGTGCCACTTGCAGAGCAGGATTGCCGGCTGTGGGACCGCACGCTCATCGATGAGGCGGAGGCGCTGCTTTCGCACGCCGCCGCCAAGGCGGTGATCGGCCGCTACCAGCTCGAAGCAGCGGTGCAATCCGCCCATGCGGCGCGGCGGCTGACTGGCCGCACCGACTGGATGGCGATCCGCGAACTCTATGACGCGTTGCATTCGATCGCAGGCTCACCGGTGGTGTCGATCAACCGCGCGGTGGCCATTGCCGAGACCGACGGCGCCGCGGCGGGATTGAGCACGCTTGATGAGCTTGGCGACGACAAGCGGCTGCATGATTATCAGCCTTATTGGGCCGCCCGCGCGGGCCTCCTGGCTAGGCTTGGCAAAACTCGGGAGGCTACCGAGGCTTATGACCGGGCGATCGGCCTCGAACGTGATCCGGCCGTGCGCCGGTTCCTGCAGGAACGACGGGCGGGGCTCAGCCGCGCGGAAAAAGACTGAGACAACACGATCCGTTCAGGCCGGCCACATGGAGTGGGAGGCGTTCAGCGTCCTCATCACCTGATGCTCCCGCAACTTGGCCCACAGGCGTTCGATGTTCGGCCAGGCGCTGGGGACCTTTTCAATCTCGGGATGCCAGGCCACCAGCATGACGAGGTAGATGTCGGCCAGCGAGAGCTGGTCGCCGACCAGCCACTCCCGGCTTTCGAGGGCAGCATCGAGAATGGCCAAGCCGCGGTCCATTTCCGAGATCGCTGCCTGCTTGACGGCTTCCACGCCGCCGGGATCGGTCGTGTAGCGATGAGCGTAGAAGAACCGCAGGTCAGCCGAATAGATGACCGACGACATGAACGTCATCCAGCGCAGGAAGTCGGCGCGGTCAGGCGAGTTCACAGCCGGCGCCAAGTTCGCTTCCGGGTGGCGCTCGGCAAGCAGGATGCAGATCGCCGCCGATTCGGTCATCGAGCTGCCGTCCGGCAGGACCAGGACCGGCACCTGGTTCAAGGGGCTGATGTCGAGAAAGGCCTGGTCGGGTCGGCCTTTCGGAACATCGATCTGGTCGAAAGGCACACCCGCCAGTATCAACGCCGCCTCAACGACAAAGCCGCCGGTATTGGCACGGGTATAGAGCTTGTACATGAAATCCTCCGCCAGCCGGTGCAAGGCCGGCGCGATTTGAACGGAAGCGCCGCTTTACTCAAGCGAGCGGCAGCCGCCACAGGTGTTTTTTCAGCGGTCCAGCGAACTGCGATCTAGACCCTGGGGCGTTGTTGTTGGAACCAGTCGCGAGACGAAGCGTCGACGACTTAAGCACCCAGCCCTTCGAACAGGATCGTCGACAGATAGCGTTCGGCGAAGGATGGAATAACGACTACCAGGTTCTTGCCCTTGTTCTCCGGCCGCGAGCCAACGACGATCGCTGCCTGCAGGGCAGCGCCCGATGAGATGCCGACCGGCACGCCTTCGAGGCGGGCGACGAGCCGCGCATTGGCGACCGAATCCTCGTTGGAAACCTTGACGATCTCGTCATAGATCGTCGTATCGAGGATCTTCGGCGCGAAGCCGGCGCCAATGCCCTGGATCTTGTGCGGGCCGGGCTGGCCGCCCGACAGCACCGGCGAGGCTTCCGGCTCGACGGCGACGACATGCACGGAAGGCTTGCGCTGCTTCAGCACCTGGCCAACGCCGGTGATGGTGCCACCGGTGCCTATGCCGGCGACGAAGATGTCGACTTCGCCTTGGGTATCGTTCCAGATTTCCTCGGCCGTGGTGCGGCGGTGGATTTCCGGATTGGCCGGATTCTCGAACTGCTGCGGAATGACGGCGTCGGGCAGCGTCGCGGCCAGCTCGTCGGCCTTGGCGATGGCGCCCTTCATGCCTTTCGGCCCTTCGGTCAGCACCAGTTCGGCGCCGAGCAGCGCCAGCATCTTCCTGCGTTCGACCGACATCGTTTCCGGCATGGTCAGGATCAGCTTGTAGCCCTTGGCGGCGGCGGCAAAGGCGAGCGCAATGCCGGTATTGCCCGAGGTCGGCTCGATCAGCGTGGTCCTGCCGGGCGCAATCCTGCCCGATGCCTCAAGCGCCTCGATCATCGAGACGCCGATGCGGTCCTTGACGGAGGCGATCGGGTTGAAGAATTCGAGCTTGGCGAGCAGATTGGCGACAACGCCCTTTTCATTGGCGAACTTGTCGAGCCGCACCAGCGGGGTGTCGCCGATTGTTTCGGTGATCGAATTGTAGATGCGGCCGCGGCCGGGCACATGCGCGGTGGTGGCGGGCTTGTTCATTGGTTCGCTCCCCAAAGGTCAGATGGGCCAGAGTCAGTCAGGCAAAGAGTCAGGCGGGCATAAGATAGGGCCATCCGCCGCGCAAGATAGTCTGTCGGTTGAAAATATCCGAATGGGACGCATGCTGAAAACAGCTTCGGCCCGGAAAAGCATTCAGGCGGTGGCCTGTTTAGGAATGGCTCGGCCGCGAGATGCCTATTGCCGGGCGGCGATCGCAGCCGCCGCGCCGACCATGAAGCCGGCGGCGGTGCGGTTCAGCACCCTCAGCGCGCGCGGCGACTTCAGGAGCCCACGCGCCTTGGCCGCCAGCGCCAGATAGGGCACCAGCACCACCAGCAGCACGACGAGCGTCAGCGCGACGAGGATGCCGTAATCGGCGAGCGTGATGGTCTTCAGATCGACGATGGTCGGCGTGATGGCAAGATAGAAGATCATCGTCTTCGGATTGCCGAGCGTGACGGCGAGGCCGGCAATAAAGCTCGACACCAGCCCGCCCTTGCCTTTCTTCGCCTCCACCGTTTCGGGCGTGATGCCGCTCGTCCAGAAGCGCCAGCCAAGGAAAGCGAGATAGGCGACGCCCAGCCATTTGATTGCCAAGAAGGCCATCCCGAAGGTCTGCGCGACGAGGGCCAGGCCGAGCACCACGGCGGTGAGATAGGTGAGATCGCCGAGCATCAGCCCGAAAGACATGGCGAGCGCCGAGCGGAAGCCGGAACCAAGCGCACGCGCAATAAGCGCGGTGAGACCTGGGCCAGGAATGGCGGCGGCGATGCCGAGGGCCGCGCTATAGGCGAGGAATCCGGTGAGGGTCATGTTTTCGGGCCTTAGCGTATGACCCCAAAAACGGGATCGACTTTTAAGACTGCGCGCCTTGTCTCACAAAAGGCGGGCGGGCGTGTACTCCCTGAGGCCGGATTCGATTGCACCAGAGCCGCCGGCCGGGCGAACTCGCCGATCAAGACGGACTTTTGTCGTAGGTGACGCGCACACGGAGAGTTGACGCGGAATCGATCGGTTTTCGGAACTCAGTTTCCGGCTGCGTAAAAATCGTCGTCGAGGCGCTTTTCCAGCGCGACGAGATCGGCCGGCAGCGGCAGGCCCATGGCGCGCATTTCCCTCAGCTTTTCGCGTAGCTGCTCCTGCACTTCATGCTGATCCTCGGGCTGGTTGATCATCTGCTCGAGCAACATGCTGATCTGGGCCTTGAACGATTCCAGCGCCATTTTTTTCTCCTTGGGTCCGGCCTAAGCGCGTCGCGTTTGAAGGGTTCCTGCGACGCGCTTTGCTTTCGTGTTTTTATGCATGTCGTTATCCCAAAACCGCTTGCGCATCACAGGTCAAGCCCGAGGGGAGGCTTTTGGGCGACATGCATTATCGCAGCATGCGGGAAATAAGCTGCGCCGTATAGTCGACCATCGGCACGATGCGAGCGTAGTTCAGCCGGGTCGGGCCGATGACGCCGAGCGCGCCGATGACGCGGGCGTCCTTGTCGCGATAGGGCGCCACGACCAGCGACGAGCCCGACAGCGAAAACAGCTTGTTTTCCGAACCGATGAAGATGCGCACGCCGGACCCTTCCTCGGCAAGGTCGAGAAGCTGGATCAGCCCGTCCTGCGTCTCCAGGTCCTCAAACAAGTGCCGCAGCAGCTCGATGTCGGCCTGGGCCGTGACGTTTTCCAGCAGATTGGCGCGGCCGCGCACGATGAGACGCGCCGGCAGGCCGCTGTCGGCGCCTGCCCAGACCGCAAGGCCTTTCTCGACCAGGTCCTGCGACAGCGTGTCGAGGGCGGCCCTGGTTTCTTCCTTGATGCGGGCGATCTCGATCCGCGCCTCGGCCAACGTGCGGCCGCGGATATGGGCATTGAGGAAGTTCGAGGCTTCATGCAATTGCGAGACGGTGACGCCGGCGGGCAGGTCGAGGACTCGGTTTTCGACGTCGCCGTTCTGCGAGACCAGCACGGCCAGCGCCTTGGTCGGCTCGAGCTGGATGAACTCGATGTGCTTGAGGGCCACCTCGTTCTTGGCGGCAAGCACGAGGCCGGCGCCGCGCGACATGCCGGACAGCATCTGGCTGGCTTCGGTGAGCATATGCTCCAGCGTCGCGCCCGAGCCGGAGGCGCGCACCTGTGCCTCGATGATGCGGCGCTCCTCATCGGAGAGGTCGCCGAGCTCCATGAACGCGTCGACGAAGAAGCGCAGGCCGGCCTGGGTCGGCAGCCGGCCGGCCGAGATATGCGGCGCGTAGATCAGGCCGAGATGCTCGAGATCGCTCATCACATTGCGGATGGTGGCGGGCGACAGCGAAGACGGCAGGATCCGCGACAGGCTGCGTGAGCCGACCGGTTCGCCGTCCTTCAGGTAGGAATCGACGATGCGCCGAAAGATGTCGCGCGAGCGCATGTCAAGGGATTGAAACGCCGGCGATTGAAACGCGGGCGACTGAAGCACGGGCGACTGGGAACTGGGATCGACTGCCTTGGTCATTCGAGCCAAATACCTCCGGCCCAAAGATATAGACTTCGGCCGCGCCCGCGCAACCGGCCATTTTCCTTTGCGCCATGCGCCCCATGCGGCTACAAGCCGGCCACGATTCCGAAAAAGATAGGAAAAAAGCCTGAATGCGCCCTTCTAAACGCCAATTCGACGAAATGCGCGCCATCTCCTTCGAGCGCGGCGTCTCCAAGCACGCGGAAGGTTCGTGCCTGGTGAAGTTCGGCGACACGCATGTGCTGTGCACGGCCAGCCTCGAGGAAAAAGTGCCGGGCTGGATGCGCAATTCCGGCAAAGGCTGGGTGACGGCGGAATACGGTATGCTGCCGCGTTCGACCGGCGAGCGCATGCGCCGCGAGGCTTCGGCCGGCAAGCAAGGCGGCCGCACGCTGGAAATCCAGCGGCTGATAGGCCGTTCCCTGCGCGCCGTGGTCGATCTGCAGGCGCTGGGCGAGCAGCAGATCACCGTCGACTGCGACGTGATCCAGGCCGATGGCGGCACACGCACCGCTTCGATCACCGGCGGCTGGGTGGCGCTTTACGACTGCCTGCGCTGGATGGAAGCCCGGCAGATGGCCAGCGTCGCCAAGGTGCTGAAGGACCATGTCGCGGCTATTTCCTGCGGCATCCATGACGGCCAGCCGGTCATCGACCTCGACTATCTCGAGGATTCCTCGGCCGGCACCGACGCCAATTTCGTCATGACCGGTAAGGGCGGCATCGTCGAGATCCAAGGCACGGCCGAGGGCGAGCCTTTCTCGGAAGAACAGTTCACGGCGCTGATGGAACTGGCCAAGAAGGGCATTGCGCGACTGGTCAGCCTGCAGCAGATGGCTGTAGGTTAATTTTCGGTTCTGTCATGACTCCTTCCGCCATCCTCGAATCAGCCCTCTATGTGACCGACCTCGATGCCGCGGAAGACTTCTATTCCGGCGTGCTCGGGCTCGATCTGCTGGGTAAGGTCGACGGCAGGCATCTTTTCTTCCGGTGCGGGGACGGCGTGTTGCTCATCTTCAACGCCGAGGCGACCAAAGTGCCGCCGGCGCCCGAAGCCAGGCTGAAAGTGCCGCCGCACGGCACTGTCGGCGATGGCCATCTCTGCTTTGCAGCAAGCGCGGGCGAGATCGTGCGCTGGAAGGCGCATCTTGAGCAGAAGAAAATCGCCATCGAAAGCGAGTTCGAATGGCCCCAGGGCGGCCGCTCGATCTATATTCGCGACCCCTCCGGCAACTCGATCGAATTCGCCGAACCAAGAATTTGGGGCATCTGATGCATTCGCTTGATGGACATAAGATCGTCGTCGCCAGCCACAATGCCGGCAAGCTGCGGGAATTCGCCGATCTGATGGCGCCATTCGGCATAGAAGCGAGATCGGCCAAGGAATACGGCCTGCCTGAACCGGACGAGACCGGCACCACCTTCGAGGAGAACGCCTATATCAAGGCTTTAGCCGCCGCCAGGGCGACAGGCCTGCCGGCATTGTCGGACGATTCCGGCCTGTGTGTCGATGCGCTGGGCGGAGCGCCCGGCGTCTACACCGCCAATTGGGCCGAGGCGCCTGACGGGTCGCGCGATTTCGGCATGGCGATGCAGCGAGCGGAAGTGGCGTTGCAGGAAATCGGCGCGGTCGCGCCGGCTCAGCGCAAAGGCCGCTTCGTCGCCGTCATCTGCCTGGCCTTTCCCGACGGCGCAGCCGAATATTTCCGTGGCGAGGTCGAGGGCACGCTGGTATGGCCGCCGCGCGGCGAACTCGGTTTCGGCTACGACCCGGTGTTCGTGCCGGACGGTTTCGAAAAGACCTTCGGCGAGATGACCGCGGAGGAAAAACATGGCTGGAAGCCCGGCCAGCCGACGGCATTGTCGCACCGCGCCCGCGCCTTCCAGAAGTTCGCGCAAGCCAGACTGGATTTGGCACGATCGGGCGTGAAATGACCATGCTGCTCGACCGCAGCCCCGGCTTCGGCGTCTACATCCACTGGCCGTTTTGCGCGGCCAAGTGCCCCTATTGCGACTTCAACAGCCATGTCCGCCACCAGCCGGTCGACCAGGAGCGTTTTGCGCGCGCCTTCGAGACCGAGCTTGCGACCATGCGCGACCGCACCGGAC
>NZ_SUEO01000276.1:0-740 GCF_004962925.1 Mesorhizobium sp.
TCACAGCTGCGATTGTCGCATCGACAGCCGTGGCCCGGTAGGTGGAGCCGGATAGCCAGCCGATGAGCGTATCGAGCCGAGGATCGCCGCTGGCGAGCATCACCGCCGAGAATGCCGACGCCATCGTCGCCACGGCGGCACCGGAAAGCAGCAACCGATCATTCGCGATGGGCTGCCGGCGGCCGGTCTGCGAAACCATCGCCAGGCTGGCCAGAGCCCCGACGAGGCCGCCCGCGATCATTGCCGGGCGGCTGACATCAGAAGTCGCGACGAAGAGCAGCAGGATGCCTAGCGAGGCGCCGCCGGAAACGCCCAGCACCTCGGGCGCCGCCATCGGATTGCCGGTCATCCTCTGCATCAGCGTGCCGGCCACGCCCAACATCATGCCAGCGGAAACCGCGACGGCGACGCGCGGCGCCCTGAGCGGCAGGAGATCGGCAAGTTCGGCGGCCGAGGCCAGGTGCCAGCCGGCCGCGCCTCGCCCGACAACAAGCGCGGCGCAGAGAAGAAGCGCCATCACGACGAGCCCAGCCAGCAGATGGGCCCACCCGCTGCGCCTGCGCACGGAAAACAGCATGGCGCCGTCCCGATCCGGGCTGGTGCGCAATTTCGGCAGGAGGAGAAACAGCAGCGGCGCACCGAGGAATGCAGTCGCCACGCCTGCCGGGATTTCGGAGGTGAACGGCGTGACCTGCACCAGCCGGTCGGTCAGCCACAACAGCGCGGCACCCGCGAGGGGC
>NZ_SUEO01000276.1:750-7167 GCF_004962925.1 Mesorhizobium sp.
GCTCATGCGCTGGCGCAAAGTCCGTGCGCCGGCGAGCCTGACCAGCGCCGGCGCCGCAAGCGCCACGAAGCTGATGACGCCGACGGCTGCGACCACCATGCTGCTCAGCGCGACGGCGACAGTCATCCCCGCCAGCCGTGTCACCACGGGTTTCGTCCCAAGGCTTTCCGCTCCCTCGTCGCTCAGGTCCAGAAGCCGCAGCGGCCGGAGCAGAAGGAAGGCAGCAATGCCGGCCACCGCGAGCCATGGCGCGAACCCGAGCACCACGGCGTCGCCGTTCTGGATCAGCGAACCGCTCTGCCAGATGAAAAGTTCCTCGGAATATTCGCGATTGGCCGCCATCAGCAGGGCGCTCGCCGAACTGCATGTGAGGCTGACCACCAGGCCGGAAATGATGATCGCGATCGGCGAGAAACTCCGACCCTGGGCCAGAGTCAAAACCGCCAGCGTCGACAAGGCGCCGCCGGCGAGCGCCACCCATTCGCGACCTTGCTCCAGCATCCACGGCGCGTAGAGCGTGGCGATCGTCAGGGCGACGGTGGCGCCTGCATTGGTGCCTATGGTGGTCGGCTCGGCGAGCGGATTGCGCAGCACCTGCTGGAGCAGCGTGCCCGTCAGGCCGAGCGCCGCGCCGGCCAGCAGACTGATTGCCAGGCGCGGCAGAAAGGCATGGCGGTAAAGCAGCTGCCGCGGATCGGCAAGGTCCGTCGCGCCGAGCGAGTGCCACCACATGTCGGCGGGCAACAGGCGTAAAAGCCCGGCAGCGGTGAGATATGCGGCGAGCACCGCCGGCACGCCGACCAGGGCGACGAGCATCCAACCGCCTGCCATGAAACGAGCACGATGGCCGGCCGTGGACTGCATGATGGTCATGCCCGGAACAGCAAATTTGCAAAGCGGGCAGCCGCGGCAAGTCCGCCAAACGGCCATACCGGCGGGATAGTCCTTACGTTGCCGGCTTTGACGCAGGGAAGATTCGCCCAGAGGCTGCTTTGGTCAATCCTGATCTTCACATGCGGCGGGATCGGATCGAGGGAAACCACGCGAGCCTCGCCGATCGCAACCAGCTCTTCGATGCCCAGCATGGAAAACCCCCAGCCATCGGTCGGCGCCGTCCAGGCGTTGGTGAGGCTCAACCTGTCGAGCACGTCCTGGAACAGACCGCCTTTGCCGTAAACACGCACGTGACGGTCGTCGAACATGCTGACCACCGCGAGTGGCTGCTTTGCCCGTCCTGACAATTGTGCCCTGATCTGGGCGATTGCTGCCGCCGTCTCCTGGATAAGCCGCTGCGCCTCAGCCTCCCGGCCGAGCTGCGAGCCAAGTTTCAGCGTTTCAATTTCGGCCTGGCGATAAGGCGCTTCGGTACCATCGTAGAAGGGCACCGTGTGCACTGGCGCGATCTGCTTGAATGGAGCTTCGTCGAGCCCGAAGCCATAGGAGCCGGTGATCAGGTCGGGCTTGAGCTCCAGTAGCAGTTCGAGATTGGGCTCGCCGCGCGAGCCGAGATCGATGCAGCCGGCGGGAAGAGCCGGACCCACGACCCAGTCGCGATAACCCTTGATGTCGGCGACAGCGACCGGCCCGATCCCGAGCGAGATGACCATCTCTGCCGAAGTCCATTCGAGGCAGGCGATCCGCGGCGGCCGCGCCGCACGCGCCGGCAATGCCGCAATTCCACACCACGCCGCAGCCAATGCCCAGATGCACTCACGCCTGGTGAGCGAGCCGGCGGCGGTCTCGATGTGGCGCCGCGATTCGCTCACCAACGATACTTCATCGAGCCGGTGATCTTGCGGCCCTCTCCATAGAAGCAGCCGGAACTCCGATTGTAGCAAGTCGAAACATAGGTCTTGTCGAACAGGTTGCTGGCGTTGAGCTGGAACTTCATATTCTTCCAGTCGTAGTGCAGGGCGGCATCGACCAGCGTTGCCGCCGGCACCTGGAAAGAATTCTCGTCGTCGCCTTGGCTCGAACCGATATAGCGGACGCCGGCGCCGAAGCCCAAACCCTCCAGTTTGCCACTATGGAAGGTGTAGTCGCCCCAGAGGGACAAGCGGTGGTTCGGCACGCCATAGGGCATGTTGCCGCCGTTGCCTTCGGAATCGTCGAGGATCTCCATGTCGATATAGGCGTAGGCGAGCTTGATGTCCCAGCCGGAGTCCAGGCTTGCCACGCCTTCCACCTCGATGCCGCGCGAGCGGATCTTGCCGGTCTGGAAACTATCGTTGCCGAAACTGCGCACGACGTTCTCGCGGGTCAGGTCGAAGGCGGCGACTGTGACGAAGCTGTTCCAGCCTTCCGGCTGGTACTTCACGCCCACCTCATATTGCTCGCCGGTTTCCGGCTTGAAAGCCTTGCCGTCGCTGTCAGTGCCGATTTCCGGATAGAATGACGTCGAATAGCTGAGATAGGGCGCCAGCCCGATATCGGAGAGGTAGACGAGGCCAACCCGGCCGGTGAAGGCGCTGTCCGACTGCTCGATCGTGCTGTCCTCAAGCTTGTCCAGAATTTCGCTTTTCGTCCAATCCTGGCGGCCTCCGAAGGTCAGCGCCCAGTTTTCGTATTTGATCTGATCCTGCGCGTAGAGACCGACCTGCCACTGCCTGGTGTCGGTATCCTTATAGGGCGTCAGGTCCGTCACCGGCGCGCCGTAAATCGGATCGAAGATGTCATCGAGGGGAGCGACCGTTCCTGACCCGGCCCAATCGCTGTAGTCGGTATACTGATAGTCGAGGCCCATCAGCAGGGTGTGGGCGAGCGGTCCGGTGTCGAATGTCGCCTGGGTCTGGTTGTCGACCGAGAAGTTGCCGAGCTTCGAGCGGCCGGCATCGGCATAACGATGATAGGTATGGCCATCGGGATCGAGGCCGGGATCCAGATCGGGATTGGGGTTGGCGCCGCCGCCGAACACGCCAAGTTGCTCGTCATTGTCGAGGTAGGAATAGCGGGCGTTCTGGCGCAGCAGCCAAGTTTCGTTGAACCGGTGCTCGAATTCGTAGCCGATCATGGCGAGTGTCGGGTTGAACTCGTTGAATGCCGGCTCGCCGACGAAACGATTGTTTGGCAGGCGCTGCCCGTTCAGGCCCGGGAACACCGTTCCGTCGGCCGGCAGGAACTGGATGCCCCAGCCGGTTCGATCGCGCTGGTAGGTTGCGAGCAATGTCAGGCTTGTGTCTTCGTCTGGCTGCCATTTCAGCGACGGCGCAAGAAAAATGCGATCGTCGTCGACGAAGTCGACATCGGTTTCCCCGTCACGGAAAAGCCCGGTCAGCCGGTAACTGAGCACGCCGGCCTCATCGACCTTGCCGCCCATGTCGAACTGTGCCTGATAGCGGTCGAAGCTGCCGGCACTGACTTCGATCTCCCGGAACGTCTCGTCGGTCGGGCGCTTGCTGACGTAATTGATGATGCCGCCCGGGCTATTCTGGCCGTAGAGCACCGAGGCGGGTCCGTGCAGGACTTCGATGCGTTCCGCGCCATAGGGGTCGAGCGAGAGGAAGGTCGCGAAATCCGATCCCTTGAGGCGCAAGCCGTCCTTGTAGAAGGCTTCGTCCGATATATCGAAACCACGAATCTGCAGGCCGAGCCCGCGGGTGTCATTGCCCCATAACTCACCGGCGACGCCCGCCGTGTAGCGCATGGCATTGCCGATGCTTTCCACGCCCTGCGCCGCGATCTGGTCGGCGGTGACCACCGATATCGACTGCGGCGTCTCGATCAGCGGCGTGTCGGTCTTGGTGGCGGTGGAGCCCTGGGTGGCGACATAGCCGTCGACCGTCCCAAAGGCGCTTTCGACGCGCTCCTGGACGTTGATCGGGTCGAGAGTGGTGGTCGCCTCCTGCGCGACGGCGTGGCCGCTGCCAAGCAGCACGGGCAGCGACATCGCTGCGATCAGGAGGTTTCGGCGCGCAGGCATTTCATCTCGGATTTTTCCGCGACCTGAACCAACGACCATCTCGGCACGCTCCACTTTTTTCGAAATTCGACGCATTCCGGCGCGCCGTGACATTTTGTTGACTCAAAAAGTCATCTTCATTGTTGACTAGTAAAGTCATGTTTCATAGTCAACCGGGCATCGGCGCCGAAAACCGGACTGCCGAAACCGATTATGGAAATGCGCGCGCGAAGCCAAAGAGAGGCCAACACCGTGGCTGGAACACATGCCCAGACCGCCTTCCAGGTCGAAGCGGTGCGCTTTGCTGTCGGCGAGCGGACGCTGCTCGGTCCCGTTACGCTCGAGCTGCAGCGCTCGCGCGTCTATGGGTTGATCGGGCACAATGGTTCGGGCAAGTCGACGCTGATCAAGCTGTTGGCGCGCCAGCAGCCGGCAAGCTCGGGCGGCATCACCTTCGCGCAGCGTCCGCTGGTGCAGTGGGGTGCGCGCGAGCTCGCCCGCGCGCTCGCCTACCTGCCGCAGACGACGCCGGCGGCGACCGGCCTGACCGTGCGCGAACTGGCGACGCTCGGGCGCTATCCCTGGCATGGCGCGCTCGGCCGTTTCGGGCACGAGGACAGGCGCCATGTCGACGAGGCGCTTATCCTGACCGACATGGCTGACTTCACCGATCGGCTGGTGGACGAATTGTCCGGCGGCGAGCGCCAGCGCGCATGGCTGGCCATGCTGGTGGCGCAGAATGCCGGCGTCATGCTGCTCGACGAGCCGATCTCGGCGCTCGACATTGCCCATCAGGTCGAGGTGCTGGGGCTGGTCAGAGACCTCAGCCGCAAGCGCGACCTGTGCGTCGTCGTCGTGCTGCACGATCCCAATATGGCGGCGCGCTACTGCGACGAATTGATCGCACTGAAGGACGGCAGGCTGCTGACGCGCGGCACGCCGGACCAGATCATGCAGGGCGACGTGCTCAAAGGAATTTTCGGTGTCGAGATGGGCGTGTTTGCGCACCCCGTCACCGGCCAGCCCATCGGCTATGTGCAATGAGGCCACTGTGAGAATAAGGAAGAAGCCCTTGTCCAGACATGGTTTGTTCGCGGCGTTGATCGCATCCGTCATCCTGTCGGCCGGCGGCGCTGCCGCCCAGGAGCAACCGGGTGCGGCCCCGGCGATCGAGGCGCCTGCTCCCGCGCCTGGAGAGGCTGCGCCAGGCGCGGTCGCGCCACCGGCGACACAGCCCGGCGTGACCACACCCGGCGTGACTACGCCCACCGAGGCCACACGCATCGAGACTGATCCTTCGACGTCGACGTCTGTGACCCTCCCGCATGATCTGTCGCCATGGGGCATGTTCATGGCAGCCGACATCGTCGTGAAATCGGTGATGATCGGGCTGGCCTTCGCGTCGTTCGTCACCTGGACGATATGGCTGGCCAAGTCGCTGGAAATCCTTGGCGGCAAGCTGCGCGCACGCCGCGCGGCGCAAGCGATCGGCAATGCCGCGACGCTGAACCAGGCCGGGCGCGCGCTTGGCCACAATGGCAGTCCTGGCGCCCTGCTGGTGCGGGCGGCGGAGGAGGAAACCGCGCTTTCGGCCGGCTCGCTCGATCATGTGTCCGGCGACGGGTTGAAGGAACGGGTCACCTCGCGCCTGTCGCGCATCGAGGCGGCGGCGGCGCGGCGCATGTCGCGCGGCACCGGTGTCCTGGCGACGATCGGCTCGACCGCGCCGTTTGTCGGCCTTTTCGGTACTGTCTGGGGCATCATGAATGCCTTCATCGGCATCTCGCAGGCGCAGACCACCAATCTCGCCGTCGTCGCCCCGGGCATCGCGGAAGCCTTGCTGGCCACCGCGATGGGCCTTGTCGCGGCGATCCCGGCGGTGGTCATCTACAACGTCTTTGCGCGATCGATAGCCGGCTACAGGCAGATCCTTGCCGATGCGTCGGCAGGGGTCGAACGGCTGGTCAGCCGGGATCTCGATTTCCGCACGGTCGCGCCGGCAAAGCCGATGGCCGCGGAATGAACACGGAGCGACGCCATGGCGGCTAGAATTCGAGAGAACATCGACGGCGATCTCGAGGAAAACCACGAGATCAACGTCACGCCGTTCATCGACGTGATCCTGGTCCTGCTGATCATCTTCATGGTCGCGGCACCGCTGGCGACGGTGGATGTCAATGTCGACCTGCCGGGCTCGACCGCGACGCCGGCTCCCCGGCCGGAGACGCCGCTGTTCCTGACGCTGAAAGACGATCTGAGCCTGGCAATCGGCAACGATACGGTGCCGCGCGAAACTTTCGCCGCTGCGCTTGTCGGCAGGACAAAGGGCGACAGGCAGACGCGCATCTTCCTGCGCGCCGACAAGGCGGTCGGCTATGGCGATCTGATGCAGGTGATGAACCTTTTGCGCGGCGCCGGCTACCTGAAGATCGCGCTGGTCGGCCTCGAGACGGTGCCCGGCGATGCCGCGGCGCCGCAAGACGGAACGGGCCAATAATGTCGCCGGCGGCCGCCCTGCC
>NZ_SUEO01000277.1:0-1694 GCF_004962925.1 Mesorhizobium sp.
CCGGCTCTGGTCGAGCACGACCTTCCAGCCTTCGGCGCCGCCGTCGCCGCGATCCAGATGCTGATCGGCACCCATTTCGCCCCGGCGCAAGGCGGCGTTTTCACCTCCAAGCGGGTCGAGAGGGTGGCCCACGATCTCAATGAAGCAGGCGCCGTCGGCATCGGCCAGAGCTCATGGGGCCCGACAGGGTTTGCCTTCGCCCCATCGCAAGACGCCGCAGTCAGGTTCGTCAGCGCGGTTCAGCAGACAGTTGAGCACGGCATCGAGATCAGGATCGTCAAGGGCAGGAATTCCGGCGCGAAGATCAGTTCGACCAAACTTGATCTCGTCGGCAGCTGACGACTCGGCAACGCGATCACGTTCAAGCAGAAAGGCGAGAAATGGCCCGCAAACATATCCTGCACATGCTGACGCCGTTGAAACACATGAGCCCTTTCGACGTGAACATGGCGCTCGATGCGGGCTTTGACGCCGTCGTCCCCTATGTCGACGTAAGCCTAGGCGAAGTAACGGGCCTGGTGCAGGACGCGATCTTTTCGCGCCCGCCCGATGCGGGCGTCGATACCGGCATCTTCATCGCCGGCAAGGATGCTTCGCTGGCGCTCGACATGTTCGACGCAGCGCGAAAGGCGATGGTGCCACCTTTCCAGGTTTCGGTATTCGCCGATCCGGCCGGCTCGTTCACCACGGCCGCGGCGATGGTGGCCAAGGTCGAAAAAGCGCTGGAGAAGAAATTCGAGCGCGGGCTGAAAGACACCAGGATCGCTGTTTTCGGCGCCACCGGCGTCGTCGGCTTCTGCACCGCCGTCATCGCGGCCAAGGAAGGCGCCCGGGTCACGCTTGTCGGTCATGACGGCATCGAAAGGGTCGAGCAGATCGCGGCCGAGATCAAAAGCCGATTCAAGATCGCCGTGGACGCGGCTGACGGGTCAAGCGACGCCCGGAAGACGAAGCTGGTCGAGGCGAGCGAGGTGATCCTGGCTTGCGCCAAGGCCGGCGTCCAGGTGGTCTCGAAAGCCCAGTTGAAAGGCGACGGCCTGCTCATTGCCGCTGACGTCAATGCAGTTCCGCCGGCCGGCATCGAAGGCGTGGCCGTCAATGCCAATGGCGATCCGCTCGAAGCGGCAAAAGCTGTCGGCATTGGTCCGCTCGCCATCGGCAACGTGAAATATAAGGTCGAATTCGGCCTCTTCAAAAGAATGATCGAATCCGAAAAAACCATCACGCTCGATTTCCAGGAAGCATTTTCCCTTGCACGCGAGATTGCCAAGTAACGCCGGATCTCTCTTGATCGCGGCGATTTCAGGCCGGGCGCTGGCTGCCGCCGCGCGCCGCGCCGGCTATCGTCCGCTGGTCGCCGATTTCTTTTGCGACACCGACACGGTCGCGCTCGCCGAACGCGCGACAACGCTGCCGGGCGACCTGCAGGGCGGCATCGACGGCGAGCGCATCATCGAGACGCTTCGGCAATTGGCTGGAGACGACCAGCCGGTCGCCATAGTCCTGGGCTCAGGCTTCGAGCGGATGACGGAGACAGTAGACGGGGTCGCGCGCCATTTTCCCCTCGCCGGCAATAGCGGCGCCGCGATCCGCAGGATCAAGGACCCGCAATTGCTGGCCGCCGATTGCGCCGAACTCGGCATCCCGCATCCGGAATTCCGATGGGACCGGCCGCCCGATCCGGAGAACTGGGT
>NZ_SUEO01000277.1:1738-7146 GCF_004962925.1 Mesorhizobium sp.
ACGCATATCAGACGGGCCGCCGGAGAAACCCCAGCCACCGGCCGCTATTTCCAGCGTTTCGTTCCCGGCCGCAGCATCTCGGCCCTGTTCGTCGGCGACGGCCAAAGCGTTGATATCGTCGGCTTCAGCCAACAATGGGCCTCCCCCGCCCCCGCCGCGCCCTACCGCTATGGCGGCGCCGTGCGGTTGAGACGCTTCGATCGCAAGCAGGCGGCGATGATCCGCGGCTGGCTTTCAGGTCTGGCGCGCCGCGCCGGCCTGGTCGGATTGTGCAGCGCCGATCTCATTCGCGGACCGGATGGCTACAAGCTCATCGAGATCAACCCGAGGCCAGGCGCCACGCTCGACATTTTCGACGATGCCGACGCACCACTGATCGAAGCGCATTTGCGCGCCGCAGCAGGCAAGGCTTACCGCCTGCCGCGCTTCGTCGATTCGATGGCGTCGATGGTGACCTACGCAGCGGCGCCGATCGCCCAGTTTCCATCGATTGCCTGGCCTGAATGGACTGCGGACCATCAGTCGCCCGGCACCCGTCTGATTGCCGGCGATCCTGTCTGCACCATCTTCGCGCGCGGTCCGAGCGCCGATTTGACCAGGCGGCTCATCAAGGGACAAGCCAGCCGATTGCAACACCAATGGGAAGGAGACCGGACATGAAAGATGGTTCGGCATTCCTGAACGACAATGCGCAGCGCATCATCGACGGCATGATCGGCAACGCCGAACGCCTGCGTATCGCCGTTTCCAGGGGGCCATTGGGCGAGTGCCTGATCGATGCCGGCGCCAAGGCCACCGGCGGCGTCGAGGCCGGGCTGCGCATGGCGGAAGCCGCGATGGGCGGGCTCGGCAGCATTTCGGTCTGCATGGACCGCGCGTCGGAGAAATGGCCGTTGACCATCGAAGTGCGGTCCTCGCAGCCGGTGCTTGCCTGCCTGGGCAGCCAGTATGCGGGCTGGAACCTGTCGAGCCAGGGCTATTTCGCCATGGGATCGGGGCCGGCGCGGGCGCTAGCGCGCGTCGAGCCGCTGTTCGAAGTGCTTTCCTATCGCGACACCGCGTCATCCGCCGTGCTTATCCTGGAGACGGCCGAACCGCCGCCCCAAGCGATCGTCGAGAAAGTCGGCAGGGCAACCGGATTGCCAACCGAAAAGCTCACCTTCCTCTATGCGCCGACACAAAGCCTTGCGGGCAGCGTGCAGATCGTTGCGCGCGCGCTCGAGGTCGCCTTGCACAAGAGCAACGATCTCAAGTTTCCGCTGGACAATATCATCGACGGCATCGGCACTGCGCCTATCCCTGCCCCCCATCCGGATTTCCTGACCGCAATGGGCAGAACCAACGACGCCATCATCTATGGCGGCAGCGTCCAGCTCTTCGTAAAAGGCTCGGCGAAAGACGCCAGTGAGCTCGCGGAGCGACTGCCGAGCCGAGCCTCGCGCGACCACGGCCATCCCTTCGCCGAGGTCTTCAAACGGTTCAAGGGTGATTTCTATGCCATCGATCCGCTGCTGTTCAGCCCGGCCGAAGTGATCGTCACGGCGATCGAGACCGGCGATACGTTTCGCGCCGGCGAGCGCGATCTGCAGATGCTCGAACGGAGCCTCGGTTAGGCCATGGCTGTACAACGGATCCATCTGGCATCCGCTTGCCAGGCCGCACGCCCGGGCTTTCGGTATACCGGTATCCGAGGCGCGACATGATCCCCCGCATCCTGATCGTCAGCGACGTCTCGGACACCCGCGCCAAGGGCTTGGCGGCAAGGCTGGACCGGCGTGGCGCCGTGGTCGCAACCGTGCCGCTGGCAGCAATCGAATTCGACACCGGCAGCCCGAGCGGACTGTCGATCCCCGGCTTCGACGGCGCTCTGCCCGACGCCGTGCTGGTCCGTTCGATCGCCGCCGGATCATTCGAAGCGGTCACCCGGCGCCTCGGCGTGCTGCACGCATTCGCCAAGCTTTCCATTCCGGTGTGGAATTCCGCACAGGCGATAGAACGCTGCGTCGACAAGTCGATGACGACCTTCCTCCTGAAGAATGCCGGCCTGCCGACACCGCCGACATTCGCGGTCGAGGGACGTGCCATGGCCGAAGCGGTCGCCGAACGCGAACTGCCGTTCACGCCGCTGGTACTGAAGCCGCTTTTCGGCGCGCAGGGCCGCGGCATCAGGCTGATCGAAACACTGTCCGATCTCCCCGCCGAGGAAGAGGTGAACAGCGTCTACTATCTCCAGCATTACGTGCCGCGTCCCGGCCCTCCTTTCCGCGATTTTCGCGTTTTCGTCTGCGCCGGCGAAGTCCTGGCGATGATGAGCCGCCGTGGCGACGACTGGATCACCAACGTCAATCGCGGGGCGGTGCCCGAGCAGGTTTCAGGGCACGGCGAAACCGAACTGGCGGCGCTGGCAAGAGCCGCCACCGCCGCTATGTCAGCGGATTTCGCCGGCGTCGATATCGTGCCCTCGGCCGACGGCAAGCTGTTCGTGCTGGAGGTCAACAGCATGCCCGCCTGGTCCGGGCTTCAATCGGTCGTCGCGGTTAACATCGCCGATGCGATTGCCGACGCCCTGCTGAAATTCCTGGCTGATCGCACCGAGGCGGCGGCGCGCCCCTACCGCTTCACCGCGCCGGCGAATTCGTGACGAGCCGGTAGCATGGCGCTTTCGCGAGAACGCCTCAAGGTTGCCTACAAGGACGCCTGCCGGATGGAGATCGAGGCGCTGAAACCGGGCAACGTCCATCTGTTCGCCGACGGGCACGGCATGTCCGCCGCCCAGTTCATGATGAGCGCAGAGGTCTCGTCGGGGCCGCTGACCGATCCTCGCCTGCCGATCGGACAGCGTATGCTGGAAGCCGTCCGCGCGACACGTCTGGCGGTCGCGACCAATACCAACCTCGGTATCATCCTTCTGGCAGGGCCTCTGCTATGCGCCGCCGAAATGACCGGCGGCAGGCTGCATGACAATCTCGACGCGGTGCTGCGCGCGATGAGCATGGACGATACCAGGGCGGTGTTCGAGGCGATCGTTGCGGCCGCGCCGGGTGGCCTTGGAGAGGCCGCGAACGATGTGCGGCAAGCGCCGAAGGTTCATCTGCTCGAAGCCATGCGGGAGGCGGCCGACCGTGACATGATTGCCAGCCAGTATGTTACCGGTTTCGGCGACGTGTTCGGCGTCGGGCTTGCGGCTCTCGAAGCGGCGCTGGCGCGCGGGGAAAGCGGCATGTGGCCGACCGTATTCGCCTATATGGCGTTTCTCGCCGGCTTCCCCGACAGTCATGTGGTGCGCAACCATGGAGCTGAAACCGCAAACCAGGCGCGGCAAGAAGCCCTTGCCGTCCAGGCGGCGCTCCATGCCAACGGTGACGAGGCATCACGCATTCGTCTGCTCATGGAGCTCGACCGCCGGCTGAAGGCGGACAACGTCAACCCCGGCACATCGGCCGACCTGACCGTGGCTACTCTTTTAGTCCACCTCCTCGGCGTTCAGCTTGCATAATAGCAACGTTGGTGGTTGACTTTCAGGAGCGGAAGCTGGGCTTCCGCGGCTATCCAGCCAACCGGTCCGGATGTCCGGGCGCTGCCAACAAGGATAGCTGTCCATCGAGCGCTCGCTCGGTTTGCGGCGTCTTTGGACACCATAACTGTGTCTTGGAGGAAAATTGGCATGGCAAAGATCTCGAAAGTAATGGTCGGTGAATCGCTGGTAGGAGACGGCAACGAAGTGGCGCATGTCGACCTGCTCATCGGCCCGCGGGGGAGCGCGGTCGAAACGGCATTTTGCAACGCACTTACCAACAACAAGGACGGCTTTACCTCCCTTTTGGCGGTGATCGCGCCCAATCTTCAGTGCAAGCCCAACACCGTGATGTTCAACAAGGTCACGATCAAGGGCGCCAAGCAGGCCGTGCAGATGTTCGGCCCGGCCCAGCATGCGGTCGCAAAGGCGGTGCAGGACAGCGTCGCCGAGGGGATCATTCCTGCCAGTGAGGCGGACGATCTGTTCATCTGCGTCGGCGTTTTCATCCACTGGGACGCGGCGGACGACGCCAAGATCCAGAAGTACAATTACGAAGCGACAAAGGAAGCCATCCAACGCGCGGTCGCGGGAACACCGACGGCCGCCGAAGCCACGGATAAGCGGGACCAGGTGAAGCATCCGTTCGCGGCTTAGACAAGAGACAGCCCCGCACAGATAAAACCCTCCGCGGAGCCGGAGGGTCTGTTGCGCCGCCTGAAAAAGCTACTGGGCCTTTAGAGCATCGGACCCAAAAAATGCCCTCGGGCCTGACTCGAGGGTGGACTGGTTTTGGGAATCCCGATGCTTCAGCAAAGAGATAGAGCGGCGAGACGATCGACTTGAGAGTCCGCCGCTCTACAAGGCCCAGTTTCCGAGGCCGAAGTTCGATGCTACACAAATGTCAGGTGCCAAGCGTTGCGAGGTGCCTCGGCGTGAGCGTGCCGTCATGCAGCGAAGTTGCGACCAGAGCCGCGGCGATACCAAGTGACGAAAGGGCGCGAATGTCGGCCTCGTTGCGCACCCCGCCGGCCGCGATCACGGAGCGGCTTCCAGCCTTCGCCTTGATCGTCTCGAGCCGCGTGAAATCGGGACCGGAGGCGGAGCCGACCTTGGCCAGTGTCATGACGATCACCTTTTGCGGCCAAAGCTCCGGCTCATCGAGAAATGATGGCGGACCGCGAAACCCGTCGTCGAAGAAATCCAGCGACAGGATAAGGTCCGGATGATCGCAAAAACGCCGGAACAACGCATCGTCTCGCTGCGATTCGGAACCCAGGACCGGGTAAAGCCAGGGTTCGGCAAGTGCCGCCGAAAGGGTTTTCTCGTCGGCGATGCCTGCATCGACCCAAAGCTCCGGCGGCTCCGCCATCGTCTTCAGCCGGGCAAGCGCGCCACTGTTTGGCGTCCCGCCTTCGATGGCATCCAGATCGGCGATATAGAAGGTCGGAAAAGGGTAAAGGCCACGCAGACCGTCAGTGACCGCGATGACATCGGAGCTTTGGCTGAGCGGTGTGACGATCGGCCTGTAGCGATCGCGTTTTCCTTGCTGGGCGCGGACCACTTCGCCGCCTTTCAGGTCGAGAACCGGAATGATACGCAACGCTTTTCTCGCTGGCCAACTGTCTCTGCCCAACTGTCCCCTGTGATGAAAGCTTGAAGTGTGGAAAAAAGAAAGAGCATCATTGCCGGCTTCGATATCGGCGGCGCGCATCTGAAGGTGACGCGCGCGGAAGACGGCCGCATCGTCGAGGCAGTAACGATCGCCACGCCGCTTTGGCTAGGGCTCGGCAAGCTGACCTTGGCATTCGAGGAAACCGCTCCGATTTATGCGGGCGCCGATCTCAGCGCATTCACCATGACCGGCGAACTGGCGGACATCTTTCCCTCCCGC
>NZ_SUEO01000278.1 GCF_004962925.1 Mesorhizobium sp.
GGTAAGTGCGAAGGACAAGGCGTTCGATGCACAATTGAAAGAGCGGCAGATGTTGGCGTTCGCGGGCAACAGCCAGCCGCGCGTATCTCAAACAACGTCACGCCTCTCGTCAGGCTCGAACGGCTCCGGCAACGAAGCGCCAATAATGTCGGCGTTCCTCACCCAACGGCTTTTTGCCAACGCGAATGGAATGCAAACCGTTCCGGTCAAGCTCGACGGTCGGGTCGATCAGGAACAGGCCCAGGCGGACCGCGTCGTTGCGGATATTGTTCGTGGCAAAAGCATCGACCTGATCGCCAGGCAAACCCTACCGCACGTGAAGGACAGCCAGGCTGCCAGGGAGCAGATCCTCGACCAATTGCGCGCTGCTGGCCTACGGGTCGATGCGACAGAAAACAACATCGGGCGCACGACGGCAATTGCGGACCCGACGACCGGCAAGACCGTCACCGAAACTCACGACCTCGAGAAAGGCAATTATATCATTGAAGTGAAAAGCCGTGACGGCAACGTGGTTTCCTCCTCGCCGCTCAGAGATGGGCTCGGCCGCAAGCAGGCCAGCAGCCGCGACGAGAAAACCGGCGCGATAACGACGCGCTACGAAAACGATATAGGGGACGGAACGGTTGTCGAAAGGACCTCGAGACCGGACGACTCGGCTATCGAGAAGACTACGCACAAGGATGGGAAGACGGAAGCCTGGTTCATCTCGTCCACCGGCCACCGGACCAGATTGGCGGGAGAAAGAAGCGTCGCGGAACGGAATGCCGATCAGGTGAAAAAGGCGGTCTTCGAGGATGGCGCGACCATCGCACAGGTGGCGCGCAATCGACGCATGACCGAATCCGAGGTGATCGCCCTTCTGAAATCGGGCGGCGTGAGGATTGAGACCGCCGAGCCTACTTCCGACAACGGCGACACGAAACTGGTAAAGATCGTCGATCCCGCAACCAACAAGATGGTGATCGAAGGCTACGATTATCAACATGACGAGCCGTACAGACGGGTGATCGACGGGAACGACGTTTTCGACGTCAAAGTCCTTGACCCAAATACTGGCGATACCACGAGAATGAAAATGGTAGGCGCTGCGGGCTATGCCCAAAAACATGCCAACGATCAACATTCCACGGTCAATGGCTACGAATCCAGGATCCGACAGCTGGGTACCCTGATCCGGCAGGCGAGGAAGGAGGGCGAGCCCAGTGCGGGGTTGGACAAGGAGCGGACGCAACTAAGGGCTACGCTCGAAAAAGCGAAGGTGGATGAAGGTGTTGCACAAGGCAGAGCAACGTCCATCCTCGCTGCCACGCAGCAGGCTGAAACCGGCAAAATTGTCGGTGAGGCGTACGAGCGGCTTCAGAAGACCAAGCCTGGAACTGCGGCCCACGAGCGCGCCAAGGACATCTTGGAGGAAATCCTGGGTTTCGCGGACCGCGTCGACCGGAACGTGCACGCGGCCGACAAGAACCTCCGCCTGCTTGAAGCCGGACAAGATTGGCTGGAGAAGGAAACGGTCCGCGCGCAGGCACATGAGGATCTGCAGAAGGCCTTCCAACAGTTCAAGAAGAGCTGGCAATGGAATGGATTGGACGACGCGACAATCCGACAAAAAGAGCGCGCAGGCGAGCGGCCTTTTAACCCATACAGGAACGAGCAGGAGGAAAATGCCGCGATTTGGAAAAGCTTCCAGAAATCGCGGGAACTCGACTATTCATCGTACCAGCCGGTGTGGCGCGCATACGAACAGGCGAGCGACGCGGCCCTGCGTGCGCGCGTCGATTTGGGAAACGCTGCGATCGCCAAGACCGCGGCCGACCTCCACTTCCTGCAAGGCGAGACCATTCACCTTCGCAGTCTGGAGCAGGCTTGGGTCCAGGCGCATCCGAACCAGGATCCTGCCAAATCGCCTTTCCAGAAACTGCTGCAGGAGACGCAAGGTCGAACCGGAGCGGTCGCTGACCATCGCAAGAAGCTGGTGGACGACCCAAGTTTCAAACACGACAACAACCTTCTGCACCTGCCGGCGGAACAGCGCCATGACCCCGAAAAACTGAAGGAAGCCGAAGTCGGCTTCGTCAGAGAGGACCCCCAGGCAAACAGCGCGGAAATTCAGGCGCTCCAGGCCAAGGTAGGAGGTTCGATCACCGGGCGGGATTCGGCCAGGGTCCGCGCGATGATCAGGACCATGGTTCAGGGCATGGGCGAGGCCGGCCGGGAGGTGGACGTCAAAAAGGTCGAGACGCAGATCCTGAAAAGCCCTCAGATCAATGGCGACGACCCGGACAATGCCGGCGATCTCACGGTCCGGCCTATCGTCATGCGCTACGACGAACCCGGCGTCTCGATCACGACAGGTCTTTTCGAAGTGAAGAACCGTGACGGCGAAACTCACTACGTCGACATGACGGGCAAGGTGTTCGATAGCCGCGAGGACTTCCTAGACAACAACAACCAATTCAAGGAGGAGGGCATCCTGGTGATGCCGACCCGCCTGGACACCACTCGTCGCCCTGACGGCACCATTGCTTACGAGGCCGTCAAAGCGCAGTACGACTCGGCGTGGGAAAAATGGGGCGATCCCATCGTCGGCGTCGGAACCGCCGTCGCAACCATCGCTTCGTTCACTCCGGCGGCGCCCGTCGCCGCGCCGCTCGCCTACGCAGGGGGTGCCTATCTCGGCGGGCGGGCGCTCATCGGTCAAGTGAACCATCTTGAGCACGGCGGCTCGTGGGGCGACAAGGAATCGATGATGAACATGCTTTCGATCGCCACCACGGCGCTGCCGTTGGCAGCAGGCGGGGTGCGGACCGCCGGCCTCTTGGCTCGGACAGAATTGCCGGCCAGCCAGGCCGCGAAAGGCGGCTTCGGTGCAATTCGAACCAAAGATGCCTCCTTGGGCGTGGGCAAAGCTCGCGTGCATCTGCCGAAGACATCCTACGCGGACGATGTCGGACGACAACTGCAGAGCGGCGGCAAGCTGAACGCGGCCGCTCGCATGATGGATGGGGCGGCCGTCGTCGCCGGTGTTCCGCTGATACGCGAATCTGCCGAACAGCTGGCCGCGCATGGCGGTGAAATGTCCGGCCTCGAGCTGGCAAATTCCGTCGTCGGTCTGGGAACCGGCATCGCCGGAACGGGCCTTGGCGTGCGCGGCTTGCGGACGAGTAGGAGCCCGACAGCAGGCTCGGCGCAGAGGGAGACAAGTTCGCCCAATCAGCGACCGCAATATTCTGGACTGGAATCACCGCAGCGCGGCGGAACGATTGACCTTGCCATCAGGGGCGAGAAACACACTGTAAGAGTCCTCGGGCCACGCCCGCAGAATCCCGCCAGAGTCTACGTTCCACCGGAAATCGGCCTGCGGCCAACTGCCGACACGTTGTACAGCCAAGGCTACACGCATGAGCTTGTCATGCGGCAGGGTAGCGAACCAGGCATCGTTCCCATCGTGGGCGGCGGTTCACGCTTGCTTGGTCCGAAGATTGATGAGGCAGCATTTGAGCAGGCCAGAAACCGGGCCGCTGCGCTCCTGCCGGATCAAGCAGCGCTGACGGACCGGCTCGAGGCAGCGCGGGAGCAGGGATATCGCTTCGGTGTTTCTACAGGACGAGATCCGAAAACGGGAAGCCGCAACGGCATCGATCCTAAGAACAGGGTGATAACAATCGACCGCCGCTATGCTTCCGATCCAGTGAAATTCCTGCGTTCGTTGGGTACGCAGCTTTCGCGCGTGCCAGATTTGCCGTATTGGCCGGGTGGACGTCCCCCGAGCGAACTCGTGGGCGAGATCAAACACGGGAAATATACACGTTCCGGTCCCTCTGAAAGGGAGGTTTTGGTCCGCGGTGATACGCGTGCCCTTGACCACTTCAACGCGTTCGCGGAGCGTTTTAGGCCGCCTGGCACTTTCCAGGGTTCGAGGCTGACGGCGAGCGACGCACTCGATTTCTCACGAGGTACGTACACGGGGGAATTGGGGGGAGTCCCAGCGAGCGAGGTCCCTTGGGTCGCGCGACAGTTTGCGGGAGGCACGGCGACAAGGGACAAAGGCTCAGGCTATGTCTATGTTTTCAAAGATCCGACTCAAGGCTCGAGCCGTGACCTGAACGCGGAAACCGTAAGCTATAAAATCAATGATGTGGCCCATGACCTTGGCAAGAAAGTTTGGCTGACGTTTGAACACGAACACATGCTTTCGCAGATTCCGCCGGAATACATTATCGGGCGAAGGCCTGTTGAGAACGGCCGGTTCGTCGGCGAGTTCGAGTACAATCCGAATGCGGTCTGGCGAATTGATGTCGGAATTGATCCCGCAGGAGAAAAAATAGGCGTTCGAGTGGAGGAGGTGCGGGGGTCGCTTCCAGAGAGTCCCGACGCTGTATTCGTACCCGAGAAAGCCGGACACACAGACAGATTTGCTCGGGATGTGTCGGGCAAACCAAGATTCACGCACGAGCTCATTCGAGACCAAGTGACCAGGAAATATTTCATTCAGCCTATCGTGACGAAGGCTTCCGAATGACGCTTGGCAGTCAACTCAAGACCGGAAGGATTGGGGGAATCGATCGTTGTTACGGACGTGGCCCGGACGGCGCGTAAAACAGGAGGTCACTCGACATGAAAAAAGGCCCCTTGACCGATATGCTGGTGGAAGAGCTCGAGACGATGCCGCCGCAGCTTAAGGCTGCAGCTCGATTCGTGCTGGATCAGCCCAGCGACGTTGCACTGATGTCGATGCGCGAACAGGCCCGACGCGTCGGTGTTTCGCACACGACGATGGTCCGGCTCGCAACGTGGCTCGGGCTGGACAGTTACGAAGAATTGCGCGCTGCCTACGCAAAGGCGCTGCGTGCGCCGGAAAATGCCTCGGTCAGTTCAGACGATCGCGTCAGGGAATGGAAGCCGGCAAGAGGATGCTCCCCCGCCATCCGGGTTGCCAGCATGCTTGCCGCCCACACAGCCAGACTCGGCGATCCGGGCAGCGCAGAGCAGTTCCTGGCTGCGGCAGCGGTTCTCGCCGGTTCCCGGCGTCTTTTTTGTCTCGGCCTGCGTTCGGCCCACACGGTCGCCCGCCATTTCGCCTCCGTAGTGTCGCAGATGGATTATCACGCAATATTGCTCGATCCGACAACCGGAAGCGGGTTGGGGGCCATTCACCGAGCCGGGCCGGATGATGTCTTGCTGGCGCTCGGCTTTGCACCCTACAGCAGCGCAACAATTGAACTCGTGGAGATGGCATCGCGCCGAAGTGTCGCGATCGTGGCGATTACTGACAGCAGGGCATCGCCGCTGGCACGTTTAGCCCGCGAACGCATCATCGTCCCAACAAATTCGCAATCCTTCTTCCAGAGCATGGCGCCGGCCCTCTCCGCGGTCGAAATCCTGGCTGTGCTGATCGCGGAGCGAACGGGGAAAAATATCGAACAGCTGCGGCAGCAAGCGGAAGAACAACTCGCTGCGTTTGACGCTCGTCGCAAGCCCTTCCCGATCGATCGTCAGGGCAGATCGGTAGCTGCGTAAGGCGCCCGTTTCGAGGGCGGCGAAGAACTTTTGGGAACGGCCATGCCCGTAGCCGTAGCCGCAATCATATCTCGCTCTTCCGGCGGGCAAAGCATCAACTGAAGGGCATGGGCCTTGGCCAGACGCGCCAGTCGCCGACTGAAAAATTGCAAGATTGAACGTATACTAGACGAATTCCGCGATGGACCTGTTCCAGTGCACAAGCCCCGCCTTTTCTGCGCCAGCGCACCTAATCCTACTCCGGCTCCCGCGTCTTGCGCCCTCAAGAGCAATTCGTGCCGCTTTGGGAACTGCCGCACGGTAGCGCCCATAGTCGACCTTCATGAGTAACCCTTCCTCGCATATGCGAGCGATGTAGCAGCGGGGAACGCCGATATCGGTCAGGCCTTTTGTTCGGGCTTCGCCCTTCTCAAGGGCGAGCGAAACGGCACGTTCCCTCAATGTCGGGCTTCGGCCAGCCGGCGGGCCGGATCCGCTCGGCGCGATCCCGCTTCCGCGTCCTCGGCGAGGACTCTGACGTAGTTTTGAGGGGGATCGGCAACACATAGTTCGCAGTCTCGTTCAGCCCGGGGAGGCACTCGACGCCTTGGATCGCTATTGGGCGGATTCCTGGTCGCGAGCAAGGCTCCTAAAGTCAGTTGAGTCCCTTTGACGGGCCTACCCTGCGGTTCGCACCGTCAGCGAGAATGGCGCACTGAAGGCGCATAACAGGCACACAAAAAGGGCTCGCCGCTCCATTTGCGAAGCGACGGGCCCCATGAGTGCCGAGCATTGGGGTACCCGGCATTGCTGACCGTGCAATTGCGGTGCCAGACAGATCGGCCCATTGCGGGGCACCTTTGGCATCTCTGCCAGCGCGTTAGGACGTCCGAAGGGTAAGCTGACTGTCCTGGGAGTTAACACGCCGTGCCTGCGTTAGGCTTGCCGCTTCCTGCTGACGCCGGCGCTCGTTGGCTTCCTTCTTAAGCAAAAGCCTCCAAGCGTAGGCCTCAGGAAATTCGACGGGGTTGCCGAAGACCTGCTGTGATGCCACCCCTCGCGAGCTTGAACCGCTGCTCGCCTGGGCGACTTCGCCAGCATGATTGTAGACCGCCCGCCAAATCGAGGAATGGCGGGTGGTCCCTTATCAGCGCAGGAAGGGACTTAGCTGCGCAGATCTCTTTTCGTCCTTCGCCCCAAAGTCCGGTCAGTCCCTAGCTAAACGATTCCTAGCTAACGATTATTCCAATCGCCAGGAACGTGATCGAGACGGCGAACACCGGAGCACAAGGCATGCGGCTTTGAAAAGTTCCACGGAATTGCTGCCGGGCTGGTTTGCGCCCCGGTCGGCTCCTGGCGAGACTTCAGCACGCGCGCGACCCGCAGGAATGACGCGCGATCGTCCCCGTTTGGGGCGCCAACAGAAAGGAACGTGACGGGCTTCCGATCGTTGACGGCTTTTAATCGAGCGACCGTCATGCCGTCCACCTCGATACACAAAACGGAATACGACCCGGAGCGCAAAGTCCTCTCGGTGTGGTTCGTGGCTAGCGGTAAATGTTACCAGTTTGAGGACGTGCCGCCGG
>NZ_SUEO01000279.1 GCF_004962925.1 Mesorhizobium sp.
TGCTGGCCCCACATGCTGCCATCACTCTGACAGTCTCAAGGCCCAGCCCGGAGGACCCACCCGTCACCAGTGCAACTTGCCCGGTGAGGTCCACGCCCCGTGCCACTTCCTCAGCGGTCACGGCAGGTCCAAAAGCGGTGTGGAACGGAGTTTGCAGTTGTCGCATTTTTTGTTTCCCCAAATTCCACCCAACGCCTGTATGGCGCGCAACCACGACTAACAGCTTCTTACTGGCGAAGTCCGCTTTCAGGCAGTGGTAAAATCGCCCTGAGTGACCGACATCGGGCGCAAAGCTGCCATTCCTTACGTGCGCGGAAACCGTCGTCTATGGGTCAGGGCCTGCCGTAGAAGTTCTCTGAACGAAGGGCAGAGAAGGGTCGACTCAAGCCGTAGCGCGAACGGCGGCTTCTGGAGAAGCGCCAGGAAGGTCGGCAATTGGCGCTCTGTGCTCGTTGCCGCCGACCGAATCAAACGGCAGGGCCTAACCCATCTCGGCCATTCGCGGCATAGCCAGAATGACTGAGTTTTACCCTAGTCTTCCTCCCGAAAATCCTGCAGCGAGGCATGCCCCAAGTCGTCCTCGCCGCGCAGATGCTTGACACGGCCGATCAGCCCCGGCCGGCCGCTTCATGCCCTTTGGCGGGGCTCCTGCATGCTCCTGCACGCGTTTCCAGAGCCGTTCGCGCAACTCCCGGTTCAAGGTGATGAAAGCCGAGCCGACATAGCGTCCGGTGCCGCGCTCGGCCATGAGCGCGAATGCCGGCTTGCCTGCCGCGCGCTCGACGCCAAGCAGTTCGTATTCGTGGATCGAATAGGCCTTGGTCTTCAGCCAGGCCGTGGAGTTGCCGCTACGATATTTGCTGTCCTTGCGCTTTGAGACCATGCCCTCGAGCCCGGCCTGATCGACGAGGTGATAAATTGCCTTCGCCTCACCCGGCAATGGCTGACTGAATTGGATTCGGCCGGCGGCCGGGATCGTTGCCTGCAGAATCTCGCGACGGTCCTCCAGCGGCATGTCGCGTAGATCATGTCCGTTGAGATGCAGCAGATCGAAGGCGACGAAAAGGAGGTCGTCTGGCGTCGGGTGCGGCTTTCCGCAAGGCTCCGAAGTCAGACAGGCCAGTCTCGTTCAATACGACGATCTCACCGTCGATGAGGGCGCTTTCCACGTCCAGTTCAGCGGCGGCCTTTGCGAGGGCGATGCCGCTGGCCAAACTGTCCGAAGGCGAAACGATCACGATGTCTGGCGAGGTGACGCTTGTTCACTATGACGGGACCGTCACGGTTCGGCTTCACGGGTACGACGTTCCGGTGACGACGCGCGGGGAACGCCTCGCCGAAATACCGGACCTCTCCACCGCGTCCGCCCTCGGCAATCGCGACAGCATGCTTGGCTTTCGACACATCGACACCGACGTAAAAAACGTTATCTTGCTCCATGGCCCGTCCTTCTTCGCTTGGGGCTCGGCTCGGCACTCCCGAGCAAACCCCCGTTTTCTAAACAGCTGCAAAGACTAAGGGCGAGCCGCCGCTCAGACCACGGTCATAACGTCTAATAGCCATCGCAACCTTACCCGCCATATCGTCCTTGTTGCGCCAATATTGACGAGCTTCTTTTCATACAGCTTTTGGAATCTCGCGAGTGGCCTTTTTCTCGAACTCGACCTTTTCCGGGGCCCACGTCTTGCGAGCACCGCCTTCGAGCAAAAACGCCACGGTAGGCACGCCTTGGGCGACGGCGTACTCGTACTCCATCTGGGTGTCGCTCTTACCCTTCAACTCTGAGCCGTACCGCCCTGCTACGATGAGTACGTAGTAGTCGCTGTCATCGATGCGCCGCTTAATGTAATCCCATTGAGTGTCGTCGCTGGCTTGGTGCCTCCACAGGAATATGCCCGAGGTTAAGAACGGCCTCGATGACCGACCGTCTTTCGTCCACCAAATCGGCGTAGGTCGAGCTGACGAAGATTTGGTATTTAACGTCCATGCGGCTTCACCCTTCGATCCGCCCTTGTAAGTCTGCAAGCAGGCTGGGGATAACATTCCGTGCCCGCATCAAGAAGCCGAGTCATGATTCTTGCAAGGGGTGAAGCGATCAAAGCCCGACCCGCGCGCTGGCACGCTAGGTTGCCCGGTTTGCCGGAAGGAATAATCACTTGCGGCCGAGGAGTATGAAACGTGCGGTGCCCCCCGCCGCAGCGACAGCCTTCGCTATTCCTTCTTGTCGACCAGCGCCCGTAGTGCCGAGACGTCATGCAGCAATAACCTGCTGCCGCGCTTTTCGATCAGGCCTCTCTTGGCGAGGTCGCTCATTTCGCGCGAGACCGCTTCCCTGTGCGTGCTCATCGTTGCCGCCAGCTCGGAATGCGTCGGTGCCGGGCTTATGGACACCTCGCCGTCCACGAGTGCGGCTTTCTCCGCCCGATGCAGGAGCTCGACGATCAGCCGTTTTCGCACGACCAGAGTGCTGTATTCGAATACCCGCTCGGTCATGCGCCGGAGCTGGGCAGACAGATGCTCAAGCAGCATCCAGGCAAAAGTCGGGTGGGTCATCACGATATCCCGGAATGCTGTGCCGGACAGCCGTGCAGCGCGGGTTGCCTCCAGCGCGACTACGCTGGCAGAGCGTGCAATCCCGTCAATGCCTCCGAGCTCCCCGAAAATGTCACCCGGTTCGACATCGCGATACGCTATCTCCCTGCCGTCCGCTGAAACCAGTGTCACGCGAGCCCGTCCTTCCAGCAGGAAGAAGACATCGCGACCAGTGTCGCCGTGGGAAATGATTAGCTCGTTGTGTCGATAGCTGCGCTCGTGCCACCGTTTGGTCAGCGCGGCGAGGTCGGCATCGCAAAGTCTTGAGATGAAGGCCAGAGAGCCTGTCACAACGGTCTCTTGTTCAATCAAGTGTACTTCACCTTACTCCCTATCCAAGGAAATTTGATGGCCGCAGGCCCCGCTTTCCAGGATGCAAACTGGGAGCGGATTTCGCCAATGTTTTCCCCGGTGTGGGAATTCCCACAGCCGAGCCTGGTTCGACTGTCATATCCTTGTTGCAACGTCAGGCCCGCCGGCTCGTGTGGAAGCCGGCGAAGGGAAAGGGAACAGTCATGAAATTCTTGGCTCCCGTCACAAAACTTGCTGCGGGGTTTCGCAAATTCGTCGCGCCGCGCTACCGCCCGGAGCTTTATTACATGCGTGGCCCGGGGCCAGCCACCGCCCGCCGTATGGGCACGCCGCGGCAAAACCAATCCATCGACCAACTACGCCTAACTTGCCTCGCGGACGGCTGACGCTCTCGCCCGGAGTGCCGTTCGCGCCGTTCCGTACCGGTCAATTCAGATCAATGAAGGGACGATCTGATCATGGTTATAATTCATGCTGCCGCCATTGGTCCATTTCGCAGATGGTTACGCCTCCGCGCCGAGCGAAAAGCTCTCTTGTCGGCAACGGACCAGTTGAGCCGTTTACCCGATGACGTTCTTGGCGACGTCGGCATCTCACGTGACGAAATCATGTGCGCTTTGCGAAGCCGCGCCATCCGTCATGCGGAGGCAGGCGCGGCCGGCACGACGATCGAGCGCACCAGGATCGCTTCGGCCTCGATCCCGAAACGGTTGGCCGCCGGCAGTGGCTACGCCTCGGCCGAGATCCCCTTTGGCTGGTCCACGAGCGCGCGATCGAGCCTTACATCGCGGCTTCGATAAGCAGCGGCGCGCGGACGGGACCTTCGAACGGCACTACACCTGCGACCCCAAGGACTGAATGTTGACCGACGGGAGCTGGGGAGGATCTCAAAATGATCATGTCAGTTGTCAAGTCCCTCGCGCCTGTGACGCTCGGCACCGTGCCGATCGCAATCAGTCCGGCTTCATTGTCGGCTTCTGACGCTCAGGACCTCGCGTTCGCTCACGCTGACATGATCCAATCAAACAGCTGAAAGACGTCTATTTGGATTGCGAGCGGGGAGGCCGCCGGTGCGCTGGGGCGGAAGACGTGATGTACTGTTCGATGCGCGAGTTCCGACTAGGCGCGCGATAACAGTTTGCGCATAATCAACGATGCATGGCCTTCTGCACCGTGCGACGCGGCCCTGCGATCGACCACTTCGAACCGTTTGCGGTAAAAGGCCATTGCCCGGTCGTTTCCCTCGAGCACTTCGAGTGCGATGCTTGGGATGCCGGAATGGGCGGCAAAGACAGCGTGCAATATATTAGCGGCTAGCCCGGTGCCGTACTCGCTTTGATCGATGTGGAGCCGGTCAAGCATGACGTCGCCGGCTTCATTCATCTTAGCCATCGCGTAGCCGGCAATCGAGCCGTCTGGCCGTTCTGCCAGGAACGACATTTTGTTGGTGTCTGTCAGTTCCGCCGCAATCCGCTGCAGCGTGTGATCTTCTTCCGAAATCCGGGCCGCGGTCTCGGCACCCATGATTGGCGAATACGTCCTGCGCCAAGACTCTCCAATGAGCAAGCGATACCCACGGCACGTCCTGCTCAGTCATGGGTCTGATTTGCGTCATCGATAACGTCCCCTGCCGGTCAATTATAGCGTTGCCGGACGGGCCGCTCAAATTCGGAGCGGCGGCCTACCGCCGCTTCATCGCATGGGGGTCACGCCGTTCCCTACATCTACCATCAGGCATGGTCCGCAGGTCGACTTCTACCGATGAGCTAACGTCCGCTCTGGAGAAGCACCGCGAATGTCTGAACATGGCGCTACCTGCTCGTTCCGGCGGCTCGCTCAAATGCAAAAATTTGAGCCATCAAGTCCGACAAACGGGATGTAAATGCTCGATTGGAGAAAGTACTTCCTATCGAGATCGGACACCCCTTATTGCATTGGCACGGGCAACGCTGGTGACATGCCCCTCAGCATCCGCCGACAAGCGTCCACGCATGCGCTCTTTAAGCAGCCCAACATCACTTGGATGCATGGCGTTGATGGTTTGACGCACGGTAGCCGCGAGCGTGCTGGTCGTCCAGTACTCCTCAAAATCAGCAAATGTTCGTCGAACTGTGATCTCTCGCGTATCGATCTCATCCAGGGAGGCATTTCGCCACAATAGCCGCAGTGCTTCCAGGCCGGTTATTTCGGAAAGCGGCGGACGTATAGCAGGGAAACCAATCGCGCTCAATTCCGTGTGCATCATCTCAAGCGGATGTCCCCCACCGATCATGTCCCAGACGTAAGCGGCCACGATGCCGCCTGGACGAACTACCCGCGCCATCTCGACAACGCCCCTGGCGGGATCAGGAACGAAGAAGATCACCAGCGCCATAACGGCGACATCGAACTCGGCCTCTGAAAACGGAAGGCTCAGGGCGTCACCCCATTGAAACTTGACGATTTGACCCAAGGGTCGCGTCCGTGCAAACGATAGCTGCGCATCAGAGGGATCAACCCCTTGGACCTCAGCGGGCGCCCAACCTTCAATAATCAATTCCGTAAACGCGCCAGTTCCACAGCCGACGTCGATCCAGCGTAAGCCTTGCGAGGGCGCGAGCCATTCCAGGAAGATTTCGCCGGCCGCTCGGCTCCAGGTGCCCATCATCTTTTCATAGGCGACCCCATCGTCATAGCGGATTTCGATCTGGCTCATCGAGACACCTCTCCCCGACTGAGCTTCACAATATCAACTTTGAGAAGCGAATGCCCGGTTTTGTGCGCGAGCGCGACCTTCATCGTGGTCAGCTGCGATGTCTTCTGTGGATGGCTCCCGTATTGCACGAGGTAATTCGTTGTTCTGGCGCATTGGTCGGGTGCAGTCTTCTGTCCGGCCTGTTCATGCAGCCGTTTGAAGCTGCTGGCCCTGATGGGGTCGGCGAACAAGGTCCCAATCTGCTTTGCAGGCTATGATGCCTCCGACATCGCATGGGTTATCCCTGTTCCCGGCCTGACCGGTCTCGCCATCACATCGCGTCGCTCTTACAACCTCATGGAGCCGATTGATCGGCTCGATCTGATTTCTGCTTCAGTGTCTCGTCTTCTGCGCAATTTACGCTGCAAGGTTCGGAGCATGACGCGCTTGATAGGTTTCGCCGCGCGCCATGATAGCCCACACCACGCGGGCCATCTTGTTTGCCATCGCTACGCTCGCCACGCGCACTGGCTTCCTGGCGAGCAACGCGAGGAGGCGCGGATCCGCAGCCTCGGGCTTATGCCTTGCCCGTCGGATCAGAGAGGTCGCGCCGATCACAAGGAGCTTTCTCAGGTACCGGTCGCCCGCCTTGGTGATGTGCCCGAGACGGTCCTTTCCGCCGCTCGAGTTTTGCGAAGGTGTCAGCCCGAACCAGGCGGCAAACTCTCGACCCGAGCGGAACTGCCCCGGATCAGCAACTGAGGCTGCCAACGCTGTGGCACCGATCGGGCCAATGCCAGGTATGGTCGATAGACGCCGTGCCACTTCATTCGTTCTTTGTTGGGCAAGGATCGACCGGTCAATGGTCTGGAGCCGGGCATGGGTATTGAGCACCTGCTCGCACAGGGTACACAGAATCTGCAGTGCCATTGCCGGTACATCTAATGTGGATTTCCTCGCAGCTATCTGGCGCGCCAGCTTAGCGCCCGCTCCAAACCTTCGGGAATATCGATGCCGAACTCAGCCATTAGGCCGCGGATCATATTCACCAGTTGCGTACGCTGCTTGACCAGAAGATTACGGGTGCGGTGAAGCGATAGGGCCGCTTGCTGCTCGGCTGACTTCATCACGACGAAACGCATCGTCGGGCGTGTTACCGCTTCGCAAATCGCTTCCGCGTCCACCGCATCATTCTTTCCGCGCTTCACATAGGGCTTCACGTAGGACGGTGGCATCAGGGCGGACTTCATGGCCGAGCTCCGTCAATTCTCGAGCCCAATGATGCGATGTGCCGCACGCCTCCATGCCGATCAGGCAGGGCGGCAACTTGGTGAAGAACGGCAGAACTTGCGATCGGCGCAGTGCCTTGCGCACAACAACGTCTCCAGACGCGTCGACGGCGTGGGATTGCGCCAGTTGCAGGAAGGAGTCCGCGATCGTTTTGTGCGCGGGCTGGTG
>NZ_SUEO01000027.1:0-1614 GCF_004962925.1 Mesorhizobium sp.
CGTCCCCTCGCCGCTCATGACAACCTGGACGGCGCCCTGTGCCGCAAGGAGGTCCGTACGCTGACCGACGCCCTGACGCTGCGCTATGACAAGGTGATGTTCATTCTCCACCCGACCGAGATCGCGAAGAAGCTCGCCCGCAAGAAGGTGGTCGTCTGCGACTATCCCGATGGCCGTCTCGAGATCAGGCATGAGGGCGTTGCCCTGTCCTACAAAGCCTTCGATGAGCTGCGCTCTGTCCATCGTTCGGCAATCGTCGAGAACAAGCGGCTGGACGCCGTTCTGGAGATGGTTGCCGAGATGCAGGTTGGCCGCGACTTGCAACGCAGCAAGCGCGGGCCACGCCGCACCGGTCAGACCGACCATATGTTCGGCATCCCTGACGGCGCCGAGAGCAACGGCTATGTGAGGAGTGGTCGCAAGCGCGGCAGGCCGCCTGGTTCCGCCCGGCGAGAGCAAGCGCCCGCTGACGCCCCCGTCCCGGAAGTCGGGCGCGCATCCGTCGACCTCGATCTGCGGCTGACGGAGAGTGACAAGAGTCGGATCGCCGATGTCGTCACGATGCTGAGCGAATACAGGGTCCCGCCGCGGTCGACCTCGGCCAACGAAGCTCGTCCGTAGCGGCAGCTCTCAAAGCTAAAGCCGAGGAGCTTGGCTGAGCCGCACCCGATCGGCCTGCGCAACCCCGACCAGCTTACGCCCGATCGGGTGCCACGTCGGCGCCAAGAGTCACTGTCGCGCTTCTTAATTGCTGCGACCTGCCCTGCGAATTGCCCCTTTGCGACATTTCTACTTTGCCAGCAACGCGACATTCGAACTTGGTTGCAACATCTGATGTGGCCTTGGGGGCGGCTAGATTGGCGCGTTTCGCTCCACAGAGCTTCGCCAACCTGATACATCCATAACCGAAAGATTCTCTGATTCATCAAGACCATCAAGAATGACCGCCTCGCCTCCCTTTCTCGGTTTTCCCGATCGTCTCGCCGATGGCCGCATGCCTCGTGCGGTGATCTTCGGAGCCGGTCACGGCAGCACTTATCCCGGCAAGGACAGCAGCGGCTATGCCTTGGCCGCCGACGCCATCCGCGCTGCGAGCCAGGACGATGCCGAGCTCGTCGAGCACTGGGATTTCGACCTCGGCGGCCCGCTGTTCGACGGTAAGCCGGTCTGCTGCATCGACGCCGGCGATATCCCGACCACCATGCATGACAATGCCGGCAACCGGGCCCGGATCGAGGCGAAGACGCGCGAAGTCCTGGCATTGCCGGCCGTACCGATCCTGCTCGGCGGCGACGATTCCGTACCCATTCCGTTTCTCGCCGGCTTTGCGGATCACGGGCCGATCTGGATCCTGCAGATCGACGCCCATATCGACTGGCGCGACGAGTTGCATGGCGAACGCTACGGCTATTCGAACCCGATGCGCCGGGCGAGCGAGATGCCGCATGTTGCCGGCATCGTGCAGGTCGGCATCCGTGGCGTCGGCAGCGCACGCCTCACCGAAATCGAAGCGGCGCGGCGCTATGGCAGCCGCTTCGTGACCGCCCGCGAGGTCCACGCCCAGGGCGTCGAAGCCGCACTCCGGCATATTCCGGAAGGGGCGCGGGTCGTCGT
>NZ_SUEO01000027.1:1624-1997 GCF_004962925.1 Mesorhizobium sp.
TCGTCACCCTCGACTGCGACGGCCTCGACCCCGGCATCATGCCGGGCGTGGCGGCGCGGACGCCCGGCGGCCTCACCTACACGCAGGTGATCGATCTGATCTCTGGCCTCGGCAGGCGGGCCAGGATCGCAGGATTCGACCTTGTCGAGCTCTATCCGCCCGCCGACATTGACGGCCTGTCGACCCTGACCGCCGCGCGCCTTCTCGTCAATGTGATCGGCACCATCGTCAGGCAGGTTTGAGCTTCCTCTCGTAGCTTCCCGTCCCCTCGCCGCCCATGGACGCCCCAGCGGGCTTGGTTGTAAACATTGCGACCGCTTGATTTTGGAGGAGACGCGGCATGGACCGATTCACCGGCGGTTGCCTGGGCGGC
>NZ_SUEO01000027.1:2007-9757 GCF_004962925.1 Mesorhizobium sp.
GAATTGTGGCGTCGGGACTCCCATACCGGGTAGGCCTTTGTCATTGTCTCGACTGCCGCAAGCATCATGGGGCCCTTTTTCACCCTTCCGCGGTGTTCCCTCAGGATGCGGTGACGATCGATGGCGAAACGCGCGACTACGCCGGGCGGTTTTTCTGTCCCCGCTGCGGCTCGACCGTTTTCGGACGCACCGCAGACGAAATCGAAGTGAACCTGGGGTCCCTGGATGCCCCCGACCAGCTGATGCCAACCTACGAAAGCTGGATCATCCGTCGCGAGTCCTGGTTGCCGCCGTTTCCGTTCACGAGACGATACGAGCGCGATCGTGACGCCACGAGTCGCTTTGAGGAATAGGTCGCATGAATGGTGCCGAAAGCGTTTGGGAGGTCACGCCGGCGCGTCACTCCGGAAGGCCGGCCTTGCGGTAACCATCTATGAAATGCTCAAGCGTCGCAGCGTCGCGGAACGGCTCCGTCGTGGCCCAGTGGCGGGTTGTGAAATGCGGGTTGCCGACGAGAAACAGCTCGACCTCTGCGTGCGCCTCGTCGAGCCGGCCGAGTTGGGCAAGGCTCGCCGCCAGGAAACGGCGTGAGCTTGTACGATAGGTCTCGTCCATGCGCAGTGTCTCGACAGCGGCTTCGTATTCGCCGGCCGCATATTGCGCCTGGCCGAGCGTCAAATAGTACCAACTTGCCGGAAACGGATTCAGCCGGAACGCCTTGCGAATGTGCTCAAGCCCCTCCCCGACACGTCCGGCCAAGGTCGCGATGTCGGATAATGCAGCCCAGGCATCGGCCTCATTCGGGTCGAGCTCGATCGCCTTGGCGAATTCCGCATCGGCCTTGGCGAAGCTGCGCTCATAGGCAAGCAGGTAAGCCAAAACCCAGCGGCAGCCGGCATCGTTGGGGTCGATCGCCACCGCTTTGCGCGCCAGTTCCAAAGCAACGCTACGGGATGTTTCGGTTGGTCCGCCAGAATGCACCCATCCCATCCAGTGATTCATGGCAAGCCAGCGATAGGCCTCGGCATATTCCGGATCGAGCGAAATCGCGCGGGTGAGCATCAGATGCGCTTCCTGCGCCGTCTGCGGCGAATCATCCATCAGCTTGCGCGCCCGCACGCAGAGATCATAAGCCTCGAGATTTTTAGGCCGATTGCGCGGCGGCGGTGCACGCAGTCGGCCGAGTAACGCCTCCACGATCTTGCCGGTGACCTCGTCCTGAACGGCAAAGACGTCTTCCAGGCTGCGATCGAAGCGTTCCGCCCACAGATGATCGCCACTCACCGCGTCGACCAGCTGTGCGTTGATACGCACACGCCCCGCGGCGTGTCTTGCGCTACCCTCCAGCAGGTAGCGCACGCCAAGGTCCTGTGCGATCCCGCGCACGTCCGTCGCCTTGCCTTTGTAGGCAAAGACCGAGTTGCGTGCGATGACGAACAGGCCTGATATCCTGGACAGGTCGGTGATCAGGTCTTCGGTCAACCCATCCGCGAAGGATTCCTGCTCGGGATCGTTGCTGATGTTAACAAAGGGCAGCACCGCTATCGACGGTTTGCCGGGCAGCGGCAAGGGTTTTCGCTTCGCGCCACCGAGCTGTTCGATGACCCCCGTGAACCGGTAGCCGACGCGCGGAACCGTGGCGATCCATTCACCGCCGTCGGCGGCGGGACCAAGCAGCTTCCGCAGCTGCGCGATCTGGACGGTGAGGTTGCCCTCCTCGACGGCAGTGCCCGGCCACGCCGCGTCCATCAACTCGGCCTTCTCAAGGATTTCGCCGGGCCGTTCGACGAGCGCCGCAAGCAACTTCAGCCCGCGATAGCCGACGGCAACGGGGAGATCGTTCCGAAGGAGTGTTCCCGCACCTGAATCAAGCACGAACGGACCAAAGGCAAAGCGCGATCCCTGCATGCGGCGCATCTATAGCCGATTTGGAAGTTTTGAGAACTATTTGGGAGAGCTTAATTACGACGCTGTTTGTATCGTGCAGAATTCAACCTCTTTCAGGTCGAGGGTCCCGGACCCTCAAACCATATGGAGGTTGCCATGAACGATACCCTTGCATCGGTGCCGCATCAGGCAGCGCGGCCGGGAACGCCCGTGGGGCTGGCGGAAGTGTCGCGTCGGCACCTGACGACCCTGCGGAGCAATATCGCGACCTGGCGCGAGCGGACACGCTTTCGCTCGCAACTTAAGCAAATGTCGAAGGACGATCCCCACTTGATCGACGATATCGGTCTGACGAGACAGCAGGTCGAGGAAGAGATCGCCAAGCTGCCCTTCTGGCAACGATAAGGCGAATGACCTGCATGACTGCCGAAAGCACGACATCATCGCGACAGGATCGGATGCCATGGGCTGCGATGGCGGGCATCATCGCGACCGTCACGGTGTTCGCGCTGGCACAGGGGCTGACCTATCCGCTGCTCAGCTTCATTCTGGAGCGGCAGGGAACGACATCAGGTCTGATCGGCTTGTCGGCCGCGATGACGCCGCTGGGTTTCATCGTATCCGCGCCCTTCGTTCCGGCGCTGGAGAGGCGCGTGGGCGCGGCGCGGCTTGCGATCCTGTGTTCGATCCTGGCAGCGCTCGCCCTGATCGCGATTGCCTTGACGCAGGAAGTCTGGGCCTGGATGCCGCTGCGCTTCCTGCTCGGCTTCTTCGCCAATCCGCTTTACGTGATCAGCGAGACCTGGCTGATCTCGATCACGCCCGCGTCACGCCGCGGCCGCATCATGGGCCTCTATTCATCGATCGTTTCGGGTGGCTTCGCCATCGGCCCCCTGTCGCTTGGCCTGGCGGGCACGCAGGGTTGGCCGCCCTTCATGATCGGCATCGTGGCCTTCCCTCTCTGCGGCCTGATCGTGCTTGCGGTCGTGCCGCGCCTGCCGAAGATGCCGCATGAGGGCGAGGCGATATCGGTCGGCGGCTTCTTCGCACTGGCGCCGCTCCTATTGTTCGCGGTTTTCGCCGCAGCCGCCTTCGAGCAGGTCGTGATCTCCTTGTTTGCGGTCTATGGCGTCGCGCTCGGCAGCACCGAGGGGCGCATCGCTTCGCTGATCGCCTCTTTCACCGCAGGCAATGCCGTGTTGCAGATTTTGCTCGGGCGCGTGGCCGAACAGTTCGGCTCGACGCGGACCATGTTATTCTGTGTCCTGGCTTCGCTGGCCGGATGCCTGCTGCTGCCGTCGATCTTCAACTCGTGGCTCATCTGGCCGCTCGTTTTCGTCTGGGGCGGAGTCTCTTTCGGGATCTACACCATGTCGCTGATCCAACTCGGAGAGCGTTTCACCGGTCAAGCCTTGATCGCCGGTAACGCGGCCTTCGCGTTCGTGTGGGGCATCGGCGGCATCGTGGGTTCGCCCGCTACAGGACTGGCGATGCAACTGATCGGACATCAGGGGCTGCCATCGTTCCTTGGCCTGCTGTGCTGCGCACTGGCGGTGTTTCTGATGGCGGAGAGGAGGCGGGTCTGATCGAGGCACTTGCGTCTCTAGATCGCTTTGACACCTACCAGGAGAAACGACCCGGTCACAAATCTGCATTCAGCGCTTCATATAGCTCGACGATGACCAAACGCTGCCTCATTGTCATCGATCTGCTGAATGAGTATCTCGACCTTTGGGAAGCAGATAAAGCCGATCGACTGGTTCAGAATACCAATCGGTTGGTGAGGGCTTTCAGAAGTTTACAGCTCTCGGTGATCTGGGTTCGGCAGGAGTTCCGTTCGGATCTCAGCGACGCATTTCTTGAAATGCGCGACAAATGTATCGCCGTTACAATTCAGGGCACGAGAGGTGCCCTGCCTCACGCTGGGCTCGATTGGCAGCCAAGCGATGCGACGATAGTCAAGAAGCGCTACAGCGCGTTCTTCAAGACGGGACTTGACGAGCTACTGGCTGAATTTGGTGTCGGTGAACTGGTTCTATGCGGCATCAATACACACGCCTGCATCCGCGTATCTGCGGTGGACGCCTATCAACGAGATTTCCGAGTGGTTTTGGCCGAGGAATGCGTCGGCTCCTACGACGCAGAGCACGCGCGCATTTCCCTGGATTACATGAACGGCAAGATCGCCAAAATAGCGACTGTTTCAGAGATCGTTGCAGCTCTCAGTAAGACCTAGTGAACGTCTGAAAGGCACCGCACCCTTGCCGTCGGAGGTCATGTATCGAGTCACGGGACGGCAGCTCCCTGTTTCGGATGTAACCGAATTCCCCTCCTCGTGAAATTGTCCGGTAGTCCGCTGCTCCGACCATCGCGCTCCGGAAGTCAGGAGGACCCGATGGACAGTTACGACGTCGGCAATTGTTTCGCTACCGAGCGCCACAATCGGATTCGGGACCAGGCACGGGCCTTTGCGGAGGCCGAGATTCGGCCCCGTATATCCGCCATGGAAGCCGCGCGGTCTGTTGACCATGATGTATCTCGGCTGATCGCCCGCCAGGGCTGGATCGGCATCACCATCGGCAAAGAATTTGGCGGCTTGGGTCTCGGACACCTGGCCAAGACCATCGTCATCGAGGAAATCTCGCGCGTCAGCGGTGCCATGGGAGCGATGGTGCAGGCCTCGCAGCTAGGCGTCGCGAAAATTCTCCATTTCGGCAACGAAGCCCAAAAGCGGAAATGGCTTCCGGCCATCGCCAAGGGGGAATGTCTGCCGACCATTGCCGTAACCGAACACGAGTCCGGCAGCCACGTGCTCGGCATGGCATCCAACGCCGAGCGCGACGGGGACGCCTATATCCTCAACGGCCACAAGACGTATGTCGGCAATAGCCATGTCGGCGATCTGCATGGGGTAATCGTCCGAACCGGAAGCGGCTCGAAGGGTCTGTCCGCGTTCCTCGTAGAGGCGGATCGCCCCGGCTTCGCACGCGCCGCACTGAAGCCCGCGATGGGCTTGCACGGCTTCGGTTTTGGGGAACTTGTCTTCGACAACTGCCGGATCCCTGCTGAAAACCTGCTCGGCAAGGAGGGCGACGGCCTGGCTGTGGCCTATTCTTCCAGCATCCTCTACGGGAGGCCCAACCTGACCGCCGTCGCGCTCGGAATCCACCATGCGCTTGTCGAGGAGACCGTGGCATTTGCCGCGCAGCAGCACCGTTACGGCAGCCCACTTTGCGAACTTCCCACCATCAAGCAGAAACTCGGCCAGATGCAGTCGCGGCTGATGACCGCCCGGCTCGCCGCCTATCATGCAGTGCATATGCTGGACCGCGCCCTGCCTTGTGACGCTGAACTGATAAATGCCAAGCTGATCAACGTCGAGTACGCCTTGGATTCGGCCCGCAACGCCATGGAAGTGCATGCCGCTTGTGGATTGTTCGCCGACCGGCCGACCGAAAGATTGCTGCGGGATGCGCACCACATCTTCGCGCCGGCGGGCACCTCTGACGTGCAACTCCTCAGGTTGGCAGAGTTCGCCCTAGGCACCTCGAAGACACAGTGGTCACGGCGGCTTGCTTCGCCGGCTGGGTCGCAGGCGTATCTTCACCATGAATGCCCGGTATCCTACCAGCACTCTCCAGCTTCGCGCGATGCAGCCACCAGCGACAGACTCGTATCAGCCTGACCTTTACCATGCCTTCTACCCTCCCCGGCGCTTCCAACTGAGATCGATGCGCGAAAGAGCTCCGAACTCGTGCGATCGACCAAGCCGAGGCAGCGTCATATTTTCCCACGGCGCCGTCCATGAGACCGTCAGCAGGCCGGCTGCCAACGGCCGACGAGCCATTAGCATATGTCGTGTGGTCCGAGGCCGGACCCACCCGCACCGCGCATGCTCAGAATTCAACGTCGCCGAAATCACCACCGCCATCGGAGCCGGCATCGTCTGCTTGGTCGGCTTGGTCTGGCTGTGGTGCCGACGGTTCGGCTGCCTGGGCTTCGCTTTCGCCAAACATGCCTGCGATCGCGTTGCCGAGAAGCACGCCGCCCGCCACGCCCATCGCAGTCTGCGCGGCTCCGGCGAGGAAACCGCCGCCTGCCCCTTGTCGATCACTGCCAGAAAGCGGCTGCTCCGGCGCAGCGGCAGCGGTGCGCCCGACCCGCGGCACCGAGCCCGAGCGCCTGGCTCCACCGCCGAAGAGGCCGCCAAGCAATCCGCCGCCAGCAGGCTGCTGCTGTGCCTGTTGTTCCAGTTCCTCAATGCGCGACTGTGCCGCGTTCAGGGCCTGCTCTTGCACGACGATTGTTTGCGCCATGTAGTACGGCGCGGCGGGCTGCCGGGCAATCTGATCGTTGATCAAGCGTTCCGCTTCGGCATCGCGCGGCGGCGTCTGTCGCTCGACGTTCGCAAGTTTCTCGAAAAGATTGCCGATCGCCTGCTGGTCGTTCCTGTCCATGGAAGCAACTCCGGTTATCCAGGCGCGCCGCGTCCAAGAGATTCCGCGGCGCGCTTTAAGTCTCTGTTTAATGCATGTCGCTGCTCGAGCCGCTGCCGCGACATGCATTGATTTGACGCCGCTATTCGCGCTCACCGGTGAAGTTCAGCAGCAGCTGGAAGATGTTGATGAAGTTCAGATAGAGTGAGAATGCACCGAAGACGGCTAGCTTCTGCTGCGATTCCGCACCGAAGTTTTCCGCAAACTGCTCCTTGATCGTCTGCGTATCCCAAGCGGTGAGACCGATGAAGACGGCGATGCCGATCACCGAGATGGCGAACTGGAGCGCGGTCGAGCCGAGGAAGATGTTGACGATGCTGGCAATCACCACGCCGATCAGGCCCATGATCAGGAAGGACGAGAACTGGGTCAGGTCGCGTTTGGTCGTGTAGCCGTAAAGGCTGGTCGCGCCGAACATGGTGGCGGCGATGAAGAAGGTGCGCGCGATGCTCGTGCCGGTGAAGACCAGGAACACGGAGGCCAGAGACAGGCCCATGACCGCACAGAATGCCCAAAACATCGCCTGAGCGCCGGCCGCCGACATTGTCTGCATCTTGAACGAGAACAGCATCACGAAGGCGAGCGGCGCCAGCATCACCACCCATTTCAGCGGAGTGGAAAAGATCGGCACGTAGAGGGCTGGCGTGGAAGCCACCACGAAGGCGATCACGCCCGTAACGACGAGGCCGACTCCCATGTAGTTGTAGACGCGCAGCATGTGCTTGCGCAGGCCTTCGTCGAAGACGGCCCCGGTTTGGGCTCCGATGCCCGTGCGGTATCCTAGATTGGGGGTGTTCATGCGAGTTCTCCTTGGTGAGGGTCAGTAAAGCGTTCTCGCGAGCGTCTCGGCGGTGCGATCGAGATCGCGGATACCGCTTCGGGCGACGACCGCGTAGGCGACTTCGCCGATCTGGAAATAGGCCGAGGAAATTTCGCCCGAGGGGGCGACGGTCGGCTTGACCACATCGAACGTTCCGGGCCTGATCGCGAAGAGCGAAACCAGTCCCAGGTCCCTTGTTTCGACAGCCATCTCGACGCTCGGGCCGAACCGCGACGGATAGATCTGCACGTCACGGACCTTCCAGTCCTTCGGCAGCGACGGCATGACGATCGCCGTGGCGGCGCGGATTTCGTCCGCATTGTAGTCCGGCGCTTCAGGTTGGGATGACATGGCCTCGCGCATGATCGTCGTCCCATGTGCCCGGATCGCCTCCTCCAGATAGGCGGGCGGCTGTGTCGAGGCGACGACCTTCGTCACCGATATCGGCCCGACGATGCCGTTCGCCAACCAGCCCGCGGCCAGCAGGACTGCGACTGCCGCAGCCCGGCGCAACGTGCCTAAAACGCGACCCCGGGCTGGCCCGGGG
>NZ_SUEO01000027.1:9767-31929 GCF_004962925.1 Mesorhizobium sp.
AGCCCGCGTTCCAGCCGCCGCGCCGCGTCGGCCGTTGCCGGCCGCGCCATGCCCTGGGATCCGGCAAGCGCCACGCGCAGTTCGTCGCGCGTCCTGAGGTCGGACATCACGCGAGCGGCCGCCTCCGGACGGGCGGAAAGAAACGCCTCGACTTCGATGCGGCGGGCAACGTCCAGCTGGTCGTCGACATAGGCGTCGAGGTCGGCATCGGTCACCGGGTCGCGCAGTTCGTTCATCGCAGACATCACGGGCCTCCCACGATCCTGAGGTGGCTTTTCACACGCGCCGGCAATTTGTCCTCCATCTCACGGAGGGCCGTGCGCGCCCGGCCGATGCGCGACATCAACGTTCCCAGCGGTACGCCGCTGGCCTCGGCCGCCTGGCTGTAGGTAAGGCCCTCGATGGCGACGAGATGCAGCGCCGAACGCTGTTCTTCCGGCAATTTGAAAAAAGCTTCGCGCACCTGCGCCAGGCGGACGGAATGTTCCTGGGGAGCCTGCATACTGGCATCGGCAAGATACCCGGCCTGCTCGACGCGCACCGCTTCAGACTTGCGGGACCGCAAGCCGTCAATGAAAGCGTTGTGGACGATCGACAGCAGCCAAGCGCGCAGGTTTCCGCCGGATCGGAAGGTGCCGCGCCGCTCATAGGCCCGCACCAGCGCGTCATGCACCAGATCCTCTGCTTCGGCGCTGTCGCGCGTCAGCGAACGCGCGTAGCGCCGCAGCGAACCAAGCTGTCCTATGATATCGAAGCGTGGCATCGACCCTGTCATGTCCTGTTTACGGAGCATGGCAGGTTTTTAATCCCGCTCTTTGAATTTTTTGCGATCCGGGAAGGTCAGACATCACCGCTGCAACGCCTCACCATCGCGCGTACGGCTTCTTTGTCGGCGAACGAGCGGCCCTCCCCTCAGCCGCCACAATTCGCCGCGCGGTTTAGCGCCGCCGGGGATTTCGATGTTTACACGTGAATTAATTTGTGACGCGGAAAATCGCGAAGGTGTCATCTTTTTCGGGGCACTTGCGAGTTATAGGCAGGAAACATTCACCGCCGAATCGTCCCTTCGCCGACGGTCCTTTGGGCCCGCTTTGTTCAACGAATTATCGACCCGACATGACAAGCAATGTGCCAACCCAGCGGGATACCCGCATCGATGTCTTCCGCGCGCTAGCGTTACTGACGATCTTCATCAACCATGTGCCGGGGACGATCTTCGAGTATTTCACGCACAAGAATTTCGGCTTTTCCGATTCAGCCGAAGCCTTCGTGCTGATTTCTGGGATCGCTGTCGGGCTCGCCTACGGACTGAAGTTCCAGCCGGGGAACCGGTTGCTCATCACCCTGAAGGCCTGGCGGCGCGCGGGTGTCCTCTATGTCACCCACGTCATGACCACCGTGGCGACGCTGGCGATCTTCTCGGCGGCTGCACTGCATTTCTCGCGGCCCGATCTTTTGAAGCTGATCAACATCCAGATGATCATCGAAGACACGCCGGAAGCGCTGCTCGGCATCGCCGCGCTCGGGCATCAGATCGGCTATAACAACATTCTTTCCATGTATGCCGTCGTGCTTCTGATGATGCCGCTTTTCCTGTGGATCGGCACGTTCAGCCTGCGGCTGATGCTTGCTGCGTCCGCTCTCCTCTGGCTCATCGCCGGCATTTTCCAGATCGCGCCTTCGAATTTTCCCGGCGACGGCTTCTGGTTCCTGAACCCGCTCTCCTGGCAATTTCTGTTTGTCATCGGGATCGCCGGCATGCTGCATGTCAAGCGCGGCGGCGAAATCCGCTTCAACTGGATAATGGCGAGCGCGGCCGTCGGATATCTGGTCGGCGCGCTGATTTGGGTGCGGCTGCCGCTGTGGGGCATCGAGACGGCCTCCGGCCTGCCTACCGTGCTGACCGGTTTCGACAAGACATTCCTGTCGCTCTCGCGGCTCATGCACATTCTGGCGATCGCCTATCTGATCGTGGCGATCCCCACGCTTTCCAACCTGGCGAGGGCCGGGCCCGGACACCCGCTCGCGGTTCTCGGCAAGCATTCGCTGCCGGTCTTCATCGCCGGCACGATCCTCGCCATGATGGCGCAGGTCATGAAGGCCGTCAGCCCGGGCGGGCTCCTCTACGACACGATCCTGATCTCGACCGGCATCGCGCTGCAGTTTGGCTTCGCCTATTACCTCGAATGGTTGCCGCGGATCGGTTGGGGCGGCAAGAAGCAGCAACCTGCTGCCGCCTTGCCGTCTGCTGCCCTCAAACCGGCGCGATAGAACGGCGCGACGCGCCGTGCCATCAACGCCTTTCGCCGGGTGTGAGCCTTTCCTCAAGGTCGCCATGGATTTCTGTGTTCGGTCTCCCGGTTTGGCGGTTTTCAGTTTGGCGCAAATGAAAACCGCTGGCGCAGCACAGCCGATTTGCGTATCACTCCGCCGCCAACGGAACCGCGCCGATGTTTGAAGACCTCCAGCCTGCCCCAGCCGACAAGATCCTTGCCTTGATCGGCCTCTACCGCGCCGATCCCCGCCCCGACAAGGTCGACCTCGGCGTCGGCGTCTACAAGGATCGCGACGGCAAGACGCCGGTGATGCGCGCCGTGCGCGAAGCCGAAAAGCGATTGCTGCATAGCCAGGTCACCAAGACCTATCTCGGCCTTGCCGGCGATACCGGCTTCAACGCGGCGATGGCGAGGCTGGTCTTCGGCCCTGCAGCCGAGCTGACGCGCATCCGTGCGGCACAGGCGCCCGGCGGCTCAGGCGCGCTGCGGCTGGTGGCCGAACTGCTCAAGAGGACGCGATCGGACGCGACGATCTGGCTGTCGGACCCGACATGGCCGAACCACATGCCGGTGATGCGCGCCGCCGGTTTGCAGATACGCGAATATCCCTATTTCGACGCTGCCTCAGGTGCTGTTCGCTTCGCCGACATGACGAGCGCGCTGGCCGCCGCCAAGAGCGGCGACGTAGTGTTGCTGCATGGTTGCTGCCACAATCCGACAGGCGCCAATCTGGACATCGCGCAGTGGGCTGAAATAGCCGACCTTGTCGTCAAGCGCGGCCTGCTGCCGTTTGTCGACATTGCCTATCAGGGCTTTGGCGAAGGCCTGGACGCGGACGCCGCCGGGTTGCGCCTGCTGGCTGAAAAAGTTCCGGAAATGGTCGTTGCCTCGAGCTGCTCGAAAAACTTTGCCGTATATCGCGACCGCGTCGGCGCGGCGATGATCCTGGCAAAAGACAGCGCGCAGGCGGATGTGGCAATGAGCCAGATGCTCTCGGCGGCGCGCGCCATGTACTCGATGCCGCCGGACCATGGCGCGGCCGCGGTGCGCATTGTGCTTGAAGACGCCACGCTGCGCGCCGATTGGGAAGCAGAGCTTGAGGAGATGCGCCTGCGCATGCTGCGGCTTCGGGTGCAGTTCGCCGAAGCGCTGCGGCGGCAGTCCAATTCCGATCGCTTCGATTTCGTCGCCAGCCATCGCGGCATGTTTTCTCGGCTTGGCCTGTCCGAAGCGCAGGTCGAGCGGCTGCGCGCCGAGCACGGCGTCTATATGGTCGGTGACAGCCGCATTAATGTCGCCGGCCTGCCGGAGGACGGGATGGACGCGCTCGCCAAGGCGATCGTCTCCGTGCTCGGCTGAGGCGCTGAGCAACGCTGTGGACAATCGCCCCTCGCCGTCCGACGGCGTTGGCTACACGGTCGGACGCAGGCTAGCATCCGGCCGATGAAACCCTCGAAGGACATTTCCCGGCTGATAGAAATCATGGCGGCGCTGCGGGCCCCGGAAACCGGTTGCCCGTGGGACATCGAGCAGGATTTCTCGACCATCGCGCCCTACACGATCGAGGAAGCCTACGAGGTGGCGGACGCCATCGCGCGCGGCGACCTGGACGATCTGCGCGACGAGCTCGGCGACCTTCTGCTGCAGGTCGTCTACCACGCGCAGATGGCCGAGGAGGCCGGCGAATTTGCTTTCGGCGACGTGGTCCAGGCCATCACCACGAAAATGATCCGTCGCCACCCCCATGTCTTCGGCGACGAGAAGGCGCGCAGCGCCGGTATGGCCAAGGGTATGTGGGAGAAGATCAAGGCCGAGGAAAAGGCGGAAAAGCGAAACGCCCGCCTCGCCCGCGGACACGATCCAGAGGATCATGGCAAGGGTTTTCTGGACAGCGTACCGGTCGCCCTGCCCGCTTTGACCCGGGCGCTCAAGCTGCAGGAAAAAGCTGCCCGCGTCGGTTTCGACTGGAGCGAGGCCACGCCGATCCTCGACAAGATCGAAGAAGAGATCGGCGAGTTGCGCGAGGCCCTTGCCAAAGGCGATACGGCTTCGATCAAGGACGAGTTCGGCGACATGCTGTTTGCCGTCGTCAATCTCGGGCGTCATCTCAAGGTTGATTCGGAAGCGGCGCTCAGCGGCACCAACGAGAAATTCCGGTCGCGGTTCCACTATGTCGAGCAAGCGCTGGAAGCGTCCGGAAACACGCTGGAAAAGGCGACGCTCGACGAGATGGAGGCGTTTTGGCAGCAAGCCAAGAGCGCGAAGTAACAGCGATTACCCGTTGTTTTTACGGTGCAATCGGCTTTCTATCTCTTCATGCGCGCTTTGCGTCGCCTTGAGCGCGACGGTCACACCGCCATCTTCATTGTCGGTACGCGAGACGACGTCGCCATTGCGGTAGAGCCAGTCGACCAGTCCGAGCTGGTTAGCCTTGAGAGTGACGGTCAGCGTTTCCAGTTCGCCTGAAACTCTTGTCTCGATGATCGCCTTCAGCACATCGATCCCCTCGCCGGTGACGGCTGATATGGCAATCGGCGGCGCCTTGTTGCCATCGGCGCCATCGGCAAGAAGCCGAGTCCTGTTGCCTTCGTCGAGCAGGTCGATCTTGTTCCATACTTCGATGACGCGGTTGGTGTCGCCGGCATCGACGCCGAGATCGGCCAGGATGCGCTCGACGTCCTCGGCCTGGGCGGCCGTGTCGGGGTCCGAAATATCGCGCAGATGGATGACGAGATCGGCCTCGACCACCTCTTCCAGCGTGGCCCGGAAGGCCGCGATCAGATGCGTCGGCAGGTCCGAAATGAAACCGACCGTGTCCGAAAGGATGACCGGCGTGCCGTGCGGCAGTCGCACCCGACGCAGTGTCGGGTCGAGCGTGGCAAACAGCATGTCCTCGGCCAGCACCCCTGCTCCGGTCAGCCTGTTGAACAGCGTCGACTTGCCGGCGTTGGTATAGCCGACGATCGCCACCACCGGGAAAGGCACCTTCTTGCGCTTGGCGCGGTGCAGGTCACGGGTGCGCCGCACGGTTTCCAGCTCGTGCTTCAGCTTCTTGATCTTGTCCTGCAGGGCACGGCGATCCGATTCGATCTGCGTTTCGCCAGGACCGCCGAGAAACCCGGCGCCGCCGCGCTGGCGCTCAAGGTGGGTCCAGCTTCGCACGAGCCGGCCCTTCTGATAGTTGAGGTGCGCAAGATCAACCTGCAGCGTGCCTTCCTTGGTCCGCGCACGCTCGCCGAAAATCTCCAGGATCAGCCCGGTGCGATCCAGCACCTTGGCGTTCAGTTCCTTTTCCAGGTTGCGCTGCTGCACCGGCGTCAGCGGATGGTCGACAATGACCAGTTCGGCATGGCCCTCTTTGACGATGTCGGCGAACTCCGCAACCTTGCCGCTGCCGAACAAGGTTGCAGGGCGCGGATCATTGACGGTCACCACCGCGCTATGGATCGGGTCGAGGTCGATGGCTTGAGCAAGGCCAACCGCCTCGTCGTGGCGGGCCTCGGCGGACCGCGTCAAGCGCGGACGATTCGTGTCTTCGTCGCCGCGCGGCTGGCGGGTAAGCACGGGCACGATGACCACAGCCCGGGTCGGGCCTTCGGCTTCCGTCCCCGGCTGATATGCTGGTTTTTCGCGAACGCTGCGGTCCGCGTCTTTCTTACGTGCCAATCAGGCGCCCTGGCTTTCCTCGCCATCGAACATCTGAACCGGCTGGCTCGGCATGATCGTGGAAATGGCGTGCTTATAGACGAGCTGGGAATGGCCGTCTCGACGCAGCAGAACACAGAAATTGTCGAACGAAGTGACCACACCGGTCAGCTTCACGCCGTTGATGAGAAAGATGGTGAGTGGGTTTTTGCTTTTGCGAACTGAATTCAGGAACAGGTCCTGAAGATTTTGCGATCGTTCCGCCATTGTTCTTGTCTTTCGCCGATCCCCTTCGGTTTGCAACTCAATGCGCCAAATTACCCGGCACGTGTCAAGCGCGCAAACACCATCTTGCCGTCAATAACGACAAGCAGAACGAGATATATTGATGTTCATTCCACCTGTGCGGTTATCAGGCTGGACTTTTTTCCGCAACGTCAAAAAAGGCTTGCCGCAAGGAAAGTGTTATCGAGCCCGGGTGGCCGTTGGCGACAGGAGCACCGTCGATCGCCACGATCGGCATGGCGATCGTGGTCGCGGAGCTGATGAAAACCTCGCGCGCGGCCTTGGCCTCGGCGACCGAAAAGCCGCGCTCCTCGATTTTCAGGCCGAGCTTGGCCGCCACTTCGAACAGCGTGGTGCGGGTGATCCCGCGCAGGATGCCGTGCTCGGCTGGGCGCGTCACCAGCACGCCATCCCTGGTGATGATCCAGGCGTTCGACGATCCACCTTCCTTGACTGTGCCGTCGGCATCGACGAACCAGGCCTCCTGGGCGCCGGCTTCCTTGGCCTTCTGCTTGGCGAGCACATTCGGCAACAGGCCGACCGACTTGATATCGACCCGGTCCCACCGGTTCTCCGGCACGGTGATGACCTTGATTCCGCTTTCAGCCCTCTTCGCGGCAGCAGCGGGGTCGGCTTTCCTGGCGGTCACCACCAGCGACGGCTTCGTGCCCGCCGCCGGGAAAATAAAGTCACGGCTGGCGACGCCACGCGTCACCTGGAGATAGACCAAGCCATCGGTGACATGGTTGCGGCGAACCACCTCGCGCAAAATAATCGGCAACACGCCCCGCGTGACCGGCCAGCCGATCGACAATTCGGTCAGCGAGCGGTTCAGCCGTCCGAGATGGCGCGGCATATCGACGATGAAGCTGCGCGCCACCTCGCAAACCTCGTAAACGCCATCGGCGAACTGATAGCCACGGTCCTCGATATGCACGAAAGCCTCGGCGTGAGCGACGTAGCGCCCGTTCACATAGGCAATGCGCGGCATGAGGTCACCCCTGGAGAAGTCAGCGCATGACCCCGAAAATCGGAATCGGCGCAAAAATCAAAGCGCTACAGCATCCTTTGCGCGTCCCAAAAGACGCGCGGTGCTGCAGCGCTTTCTTATGCGATTCCGCCTGCGCCGTAACCGATAATTGCGTAAGCCACGATTGGATTGGCTGTCAGACGCCCAGCGACTTCAGCTTGCGGTGAAGCGCCGAGCGCTCCATGCCGATGAACTCGGCCGTTTTCGAGATGTTGCCGCCAAAACGGTTGATCTGGGCTATCAGATAGTCCTTCTCGAACTGTTCGCGCGCCTCACGCAACGGCAGCGCCATGATGTGCTGATCGGATTGGTTTGGCGTGCGCGGCATGACATCACCGATCTCGGCCGGCAAGAGGTCGGCGGTGATCGGCGCATCGATATCGTCGCCGCGCGCCAGGATCATCAGCCGCTCGACATTGTTGCGCAACTGGCGGACGTTGCCTGGCCAGTTGTGCGCCTGCAGCACGGCCAGCGCGTCGTCGCCGATGCGCCGCGGCCGGATGCCAGCCTGGCGGGCGATCTGCTTCATGAAATTGTCGACAAGATAGGGGATGTCTTCACGCCGCTCGGCCAGTCCCGGCACCATGACCGGAACCACCGCCAGGCGGTGATAGAGATCCTCCCGGAAACGACCGTCGGCGATCATCGCCTCCAGGTTCTGCGAGGTCGATGAAATGATTCGGACATCGACCTTGACCCGCTTGGTGCCCCCTACCCGCTCGAACTGCTGCTCGACCAGCACGCGCAGAATCTTGTTTTGCGTTTCGCGCGGCATGTCGGCCACTTCGTCGATGTAGAGAATGCCGCGATGAGCCTCCTCGAGCGCGCCGACCTTGCGTTCGACACCGTTTGATTCGGTGCCGAACAGCTCGACCTCCATGCGTTCGGGCGTGATGTTGGCAGCGCTAAGCGTGACGAACGGGGCGCCCTTGCGCGCTGACAGCGTGTGGATGGCGCGTGCCGCGAGTTCCTTGCCCGACCCGGACGGGCCGATGATCATGACGCGGCTATTGGTCGGCGCGACGCGCTCGATGGTCTGGCGCAACTGGCTCATCGCCGACGACATGCCGATCAGGTCGAAGGTTTCGCCGCTGCGCAACTTGAGATCCGAAACCTCGCGTCTCAGCTTCGAGGTTTCAATTGCACGCTCGGCGATGAGGATCAGCCTGTCGGCCTTGAACGGCTTCTCGATGAAGTCATAGGCGCCGCGACGTATGGCCGAGACCGCCGTTTCGATGTTGCCGTGGCCCGAGATCATCACCACGGGCAGGCTCGGATGCATCGTCTTGATCTCGTCCAGCAGCGCCAGTCCGTCCAGACGTGAGCCTTGCAGCCAAATATCAAGGAAAATCAGCCGCGGCGCCCGGTCGGCGATCGCCGCCAGGGCGCTGTCGGCATCGAATGCCGTGCGGGTTTCGTGACCTTCGTCGCTCAGGATACCGGCGACAAGTTCGCGGATGTCTTCCTCGTCATCGACGATGAGAATGTCAGACGCCATTACCGACCTTTTCAGTTTTTCTTTCGTGTTCCGTCCTGCCTTCGCCGCTCGACGGCATGGTGGCGGCAAGCGGCAGGATGATGCTGATCATCGCGCCTCGCCCGCCGTGGAAATCCGCCGGCGCGTCATGCAGTTCGAGCCGGCCGCCATGGTCTTCCACTATCTTCTTGACGATAGCGAGGCCAAGCCCCGTGCCTTTCTCGCGTGTCGTCATGTAAGGCTCGAGCAATCGCTGACGATTCTCGCGCGGCAAGCCCTTGCCATTGTCGATGACGTCAATGCGAATCGCGCCATTCTGGCGCCCGGCTTGAATCCGGATTATGCCGTGCGAGCGGTCCTTTTGATCAAGTCCGTCGATCGCCTCGGCTGCGTTCTTGATAACATTGCCAAAAGCCTGCGCCATCAGGCGACTGTCGAAAGTACCCTTGAGCGGTTCGTTGCCGAATACGCGCTCGAAGGTGATGTCGGCGCGGCTCACTTCGACGAGGAACGAGGCTTCGCGCAACGACTCGCGCAAATCGAGGGCCTTCATTTCGGGCTTGGGCATGCGCGCGAAAGCGGAGAACTCGTCGACCATGCGGCCGATATCCTCCACTTGCCTGATGATCGTGTCGGTGCACTGATCGAAAACCTCGCGGTCTTCGGTGATGACCTTGCCGTAGCGGCGCTTGATGCGCTCGGCGGAAAGCTGGATCGGTGTCAGCGGGTTCTTGATCTCGTGGGCGATGCGCCGCGCCACATCCGCCCACGCCGAGGAACGCTGCGCCTGGACCAGATCGGTGATGTCGTCGACCGTCACGACATAGGACTTCTCCTCCGAACCGTCGTCGCCGGCCTCGACCGTGACCTGCACGTTGAAGGTCCGCTCCGTGCCGGCGCGATAGAAGGTCACCTGCTCGCGGTGAACAGGCTTTCCCGACTTGCGGCCGATCTCGAAGACGCGGCCGACATGCGGTAGCACGGCGGAAAGGTTTTGCCCGAGTGCGGCGGTGGCGGATATGGCCAGCATCGTTTCGGCCGACCGGTTGACGATGGTGACGATGCCATACGGATCGACGCCGATGACGCCGGCGGTGACGCCAGCAAGCACGGCTTCCGAAAACCGCCGCCGCTCGTCGATCAAATCCTTGGCGGACAGAATCTCGTTACGCTGCGATTTCAGTTCCAGCAGCATCTTGTTGAAGGTGTCGCCGAGCGAGGCGACGTCGCCGTCGGATGGCCGAACGGGCACGGCAACGTCGAGATTGCCGGTCGCGACCTCGTCGGCCGCGCCGATGAGCTGGCGAATCGGCCGCACCAGGCGGTCAGCCACGGCAATGCCGGTCCAGATGGCGGACAGGATGATGATAAGCGTCAGCGACAGGTAGGGAAGTGCGAAGGCCACCTGCGAGGTGCGGCGATTGGCTTCCAGACCGCGATACTCGTCGGTGTTGGACCTGACAATCTGCCGCGCCTTGATCACCTCGGGATCGACGAGGCGGATGGTGTAGAGATAGAGCCCTTCGATCTCGCGCAGCTTGACGATGGCGCCCATGATGTTGCGCGTCTTCGGCTCGATCAGCACCGGCCTGCCGTCGGCGGCACTGCTCATGGCGCCTTCCGGCGGCTCCGGCATGGCAAAATCGGCGTCGGTCTTGGCGCTCATGACGAATGAACCGTCTGGCTTGACCAGCGCGGCATGGGCCAGCGAGCGTCCGACGGCCTCCTTGTTCATGAGATCGAGGAAGCCGGTTCGATCGAGGCCGTAGAGCGTGCGGGAGGCGTCGAGATCGTACGCCATCGACAGGGTCGTTCCCTGGAGATTGCGCGCGTTCTCCTGCACATAGGCATCGGCGATCGACAGCGACGAATTGACGATCGTCTTGGTGCGGATCTCGAACCAGCGATCAAGGCCGATGTCGAGTGTGATCGAGGCGATGATCGCCACCATGATGGCGGGAATCGCGGCGACCAGCGCGAACATCGCGACGATCCGTACATGCAGCCGCGACGCCGCCTTGCCGCGCCGGCGCGCCATCACGATGCGATGCACTTCGCGGCCGACCAGCGCGATCAGGAACAGGATGAACGCCGCATTGAGGGCGATGAGCGCCAGCGTCGTCCTCTCGTCCGGCGTGATCGGCGTGGCGCCGACGAGAATGGCGAAGGAGATCGCCGCCGTAACCAGCGCACCGGCAATTGCCACCACGCCGGGCAGCGCAAGCAGCCGGCGCCCTTCCCTTGTTCCGGGTTCGCTGAAAAGCGGTTCGCTCAGTGTCGGTGCCTGTGAAGCCATGTCGCCGTCTAGAGCCAGTGATTGCGTCGGATGTATGCAACGCATTGTGGCGATTATGCAACAAGTGTGACCTGGACGGAAATGTTTCGGCGATCGATCCCCCGGAAAAGGCGCCGCTCTATCGCACCGGACCGAAAATCGAGATCGATTTTTCGGAAAACACGATGCGAAAACTCAAAGCGCCATAGCGAATTTTGTACGTCCGAATGGAACGTACGTCGCTCTAAGCCTGCCTGGTTGATTTGTAGACGTTGACGCCGAGTTCGCGAATTTTCTTGCGCAGCGTGTTGCGGTTGAGTCCCAGGAGTTCCGCAGCCTTGATCTGATTGCCGCGGGTTGCCGTCATCGAGGCCAGCACCAGCGGATATTCGACCTCGGAGAGAATGCGCTGATAGAGGCCGGCGGGCGGCAAATCGCCGGCGAACGACGCAAAATAGCGTTGCAGGAAGTGTTCCACAGCCTGGCCGATCGACAGATCGTCGGGAATGAGGTTGCCGCCACCGGGAACGACCGGTCTCTCGCCGGTCTTCAGTTCCGCCTCGATGATCTCGGCGGAAATCTCATCCTGCGAATAGAGCGCGGCCAGCCGGCGGACAAGATTTTCGAGTTCGCGCACGTTGCCGGGCCACGGATAGCGCTTCATCAGCTCGATGCCGCCGGTGGAAATGCGCTTGGTCTGCAGGCCTTCGCTGGCACCGAGCTTGAAGAAGTGCCTCACGAGATCCGGAACGTCCTCGGACCGCTCGCGCAGCGCCGGCAGCCTCAGCGGCACGACATTCAGGCGGTAGAACAGATCCTCGCGAAAAAGCCCCTGGTTGATCAGCGTGCGCAGATCCTTGTTGGTAGCGGCGACGATGCGCACGTCGGTCTTGATCGGCGTGCGGCCGCCGACGGTGGTGTATTCGCCCTGCTGCAGGACACGCAGCAGGCGCGTCTGCGCTTCCATCGGCATGTCGCCGATCTCGTCGAGGAAGAGCGTGCCGCCCTCGGCCTGCTCGAAACGGCCGGTGGAGCGGTTTTGCGCGCCGGTGAAGGCGCCCTTCTCGTGACCGAACAGTTCCGATTCGATCAGGTCTCGCGGGATCGCCGCCATGTTGATCGCGACGAAGGGCCCGCCGCGGCGGCGGCCGTATTCGTGCAGCGCGCGCGCCACCAGCTCCTTGCCGGTGCCCGATTCGCCTGAAATCATCACGGTCAGGTCGGTCTGCATCATGCGCGCCAGCATGCGGTAGATATCCTGCATGGCTGCCGAGCGGCCGACCAACGGCATTGTTTCCGGCGGCTCGTCCGCCCGCGCATCTATCTTCGGCCGTCGGGGCTCGGAAAGCGCCCGGTTGACGATGTTGAGAAGCTCGGTCAGGTCGAACGGTTTCGGCAGATATTCGTAGGCGCCGGTCTCGGAGGCGCGAATCGCGGTCATGAACGTATTTTGGGCGCTCATGACGATGACGGGCAGTTCCGGTCGCGCCTTCTTGATGCGCGGCAGCATGTCGAAGGCGTTCTCGTCCGGCATGACCACGTCGGTGATGACGAGATCGCCCTCACCCGCCGCCACCCAGCGCCACAGCGTCGAGGCGTTGGACGTCACGCGCACCTCATGGCCGACGCGCGAAAGCGCCTGGTTGAGGACGGTGCGGATGGCCGCATCGTCGTCGGCGACGAGAATATTGCCGCGAACCGTCATTTGCGGTCTCCTTCGCCATCATCGTCTGTGCCGAACGGCGTTTCTTTCCAAGCTGGCATCAGAATGCGGAAGGTGGTTCCGCGCGGCGTCGAATCGCATTCAATGATGCCGCCATGCTCGCCGACGATTTTCGCGACCAGCGCAAGACCAAGCCCCGACCCGTTCGGTTTGGTGGTGATGAAGGGATCGAACAGGATCGGCAGGATATCTTCGGAAACACCGGAGCCGTTGTCGCGCACGCAGAATTCCAGCGGCAGCGACACGCGGCCCTGCGATCCCGGAACGGAGACACGGATGCCCGGCCGGAACGCGGTCGACAGGCTGATCTCGCCCTGCGGATCGCCGCCAATGGCCTCGGCAGCATTCTTGACCAGGTTGAGGAACACCTGGATGAGCTGATCACGGTTGGCAAAAACCGGAGGCAATGACGGATCATAATCCTCCAATATCTTGATCCGTTTGGCAAAACCGTTCTTGGCAATCGCCTTCACATGGTCGAGAACGACATGGATATTGACCGGATAGCGGTCAATCGGTCGCTCGTCGGAAAACACCTCCATGCGATCGACCAGCGAGACAATGCGGTCGGTCTCGTCGGTGATCAGCCGGGTCAGCGCGCGATCTTCATCGGAAGCAGACAGTTCGAGCAGCTGGGCAGCACCTCGTATGCCGGACAGCGGGTTCTTGATCTCGTGGGCAAGCATCGCGGCCAAGCCGGTCACCGAGCGTGCCGCACCGCGATGCGTCATCTGCCGATCGATCTTGTCGGCCATCGATCGTTCCTGGAACATCACCACGACGGAACCCGGAAATTCCGACACCGGCGCGACATAGAGATCGACGACTTTCTCGATGCCAAGGCGCGGCGACGACACATCGACCCGATATTCGTTGACGGGTGCCCGGCGCTCGCGCACCTGGTCGACAAGCGTCAGCAACGGGCTGCCGAAGGGAATGAGCTTGGGTAGTGTGTTACGGGCGAGCATGGTCGCGCTCGAGCGAAAGAAATCCTCGGCATCGGCATTGGCGAAGGTGATGAAGCCTTCCGCATCGACCATGATCACCGGGCGGCGGATGGTGTTGAGTACGATGTGGGCGGCATCCGCCATATCCGTGCTCTGTGCAACGGTGGCATTCATGCTGCGCCCCGCAGGTTCATCGCCTCGGGAGCGCGTGAAAGGACCTCGCGCAACGCGGCAATGACGCGGACGGGCTCGAAGCAGGTGAGGATGGCCTTTCGCCGCTCATCAGCGACACCGGCGGCGTGGCGGTCGAGATACCAGCCAAGATGCTTGCGCGCCTGGCGCACGCCGCTTTCGGTGCCGTAGAGCGTGAGCATGTCCTCGTAGTGGGCAACGATGTAGTCGGCCAGCGCTTCAGGGCTTTCGGGCACGCCGGGCGTTGCCTCTTTTGCCGCGGCTGTCGCGATGCTGCCTGCCGTCCACGGCGCGCCATAATGCGCGCGGCCGATCATCACCGCGTCGGCGCCCGATTGGTCGAGGATCATTGCTGCCTCCGCCGGCGAGCCGACATCGCCATTGGCGACGACCGGGATCGACACAGCCTGCTTTATGCGTGCGATGGCGCGCCAGTCGGCCTTGCCCTGGTAGAACTGGCAGCGCGTGCGGCCATGCACTGTCACCATCTTGACGCCCGCCTGTTCGGCGCGGCGCGCCAGCATCGGCGCGTTGAGCGCGCTTTCGTCCCAGCCGAGCCGCATCTTGACCGTGACCGGCACCTCGACCGCGCCGACCACTGCCTCGATCAGCGACAAAGCGTGATCGAGATCGCGCATCAGCGCCGAACCGGCATAGCCGCCCGTCACCTTCTTGGCCGGGCAGCCCATATTGATGTCGATGATGTCGGCGCCCTCGCCCGCCGCTATGCGGGCGCCCTCGGCCATATGCGCCGCCTCACGGCCGGCAAGCTGGACCATGTGAACAGGCAGCCCGGAATGCCGGATGCGCAGGCCGCAACCGCCCCTGCCCTTGGCAAGCTCGCCGCTCGCCACCATCTCCGACACGACCAACCCGGCGCCGTGCGCATAGGCACGCTGCCGGAACGGCTCATCAGATATACCCGACATGGGCGCGAGGAAGGCGCGATTGCGGATTCTCACACTTCCCACGTCCAGCGGCGAAGCCAATTTGGTAACGTCAAGCATGCACAAAAACCAAGCATTTTTAATTGCTGCACATTCTCTAGCCAGAATGATAGCGATGTGCAACGCACAATGACGTCACATTAAGACGCATTTGGGAAAAATGCTGGCCTTCAGCCCCTGCCGCGCCCAAAGCGCCGTGCGTCCTTGGGAAAGGACGCCTTGGCACTTTGCATCTGCGCATGATCTGTTCCGAAAAGCGATTCCACTTTTCGGGATCATGCGCTAAGCGTCTCGGCATGACAGATGCAAGCGAAAAGCAGGCTTCGGCTGCGGACGATAAGGTTGCCGTGGTTATCGTCGCCGCCGGCCGCGGTGCGCGCGCCGGTCAGGCCGATGGGCCGAAGCAATACCAGAGGATCGGTGGCCGTGCCGTTATCGCGCGCACGGTGGACATTTTTTTGACGCATCCGAGGATCGGTCCCGTCGTCGTCGCCATCCATGCCGACGACAGCGCACTTTTTCGCAGCGCCGTCGGAGCCAACGCCGATCGGGTCGTCACGGTAACAGGTGGTGCATCCCGGCAGGACTCCGTTCGGCTCGGGCTGCTTGCGCTGAGAGGCCATGCGCCGGGCCAGGTTCTGGTCCATGATGCCGTTCGCCCGTTCGTCGACGCGGAATTGATAGACCGTACGATCGCCGCTATCGGCGAGCGCCAGGGAGCACTGCCCGCCCTACCCGTCGCCGACACGCTGAAACGTGAGTCGGCCGCCGGCATGATCGGCGAGACGGTTTCCAGGAACGGGCTTCATGCCGCCCAGACGCCGCAAGGCTTTCCGTTCTGGCCGATCCTGGCCGCCCACGAAAAGGCCCATCATCTCGGCAAGGCGGACTTCACCGACGATGCCGCGATCGCCGAGTGGGCACATATCCCGGTGAAAATCGTTCCCGGCTCGCCGGATAATGTCAAACTCACCTGGGCAAGGGATATTTCGATGGCGGATCAGCGGCTTTCCGGCGAACGGCCGCGCTTTCCGGACATCCGCACCGGCAATGGCTACGACGTCCATGCCTTCGAGCCAGGTGACCATGTCACCCTGTGCGGCGTCTCCATCCCGCATGACAAGAAACTGTCCGGCCATTCGGATGCCGATGTCGGCCTGCACGCGTTAACCGACGCGCTGCTCGCCACCTGCGGCGCCGGCGACATCGGCACGCATTTCCCGCCGTCGGATCCGCAGTGGAAAGGCGTGGCCTCGCGGATCTTCGTCGAACATGCGGCGAAGCTGGTGCGTGCGCGCGGCGGGCGCATCGCCAATGCCGACATCACCCTGATCTGCGAGGCGCCGCGGGTCGGCCCGCATCGCGAAGCAATGACCGAAACCCTTTCCGCAATGCTGGCAATTTCCCGGGACCGTATCTCGATCAAGGCGACAACCAACGAAAAGCTCGGCTTTATCGGCCGCGAGGAAGGGATAGCCGCCATCGCGACCGCCAGTGTCGTGTTTCCAGGGGACGTCCCCGAATGAGCAACAACGATCTCGCAGATGCCCTGCTTCAAGCCTGCCAACAGCGCGGGATCATGCTGGCGACGGCCGAGAGCTGCACCGGCGGCATGATCATCGCGGCCCTGACCGATATCGCCGGCTCTTCGACGGTGGTCGACCGGGGTTTCATCACCTATTCCAACGAGGCCAAGACGGAGATGCTCGGCGTTTCCGCCGCCATGCTTGAGGCGCATGGCGCGGTCTCGCGGGACGCGGCGGTCGAGATGGCGCAGGGCGCCCTGGCCCGTTCGCGCGCCGGACTGACCCTCGCCGTCACCGGCATTGCCGGTCCAGGCGGCGGCTCGACGGAAAAGCCCGTCGGCCTGGTCTGGTTCGGTGTCGCCTTGACTGGTCGGCCGGTCGTCAGCGAATGCCAGTTGTTCCCCGATAAGGGCCGCAATTTCATACGCCAACAGACGGTCAGGCATGCACTTGAACTGGGCTTGCGCGCACTCGCTGCGGATCAGGCTGCCGGCGCTGGCCCATAGATGACGTCGGCGCGCTTCTCGAACGCCTCGGAGAACATGCGGAAGGCGCGATCGAACATCGTTCCCATCACCGCGCCCAGAATACGGCTCTTGAACTCGTAGTCGATGAAGAAGCGGACGTTGCAACCGTCATCGGCCGGCTCGAAGCGCCAGACATTGCTCAGATATTTGAACGGGCCGTCGATGTATTTGACGTCGATGGCGTTCTCGTCGGGCTTCAAAAGCACCTGGGTGGTGAAAGTCTCGCGGATCGCCTTGTAGCCAATGCTCATGTCGGCGATGAGCAGGGTGCGTCCGTTGCGTTCCTTGCGCGAGCGAACCGTCAGTGCCTCGCAAAGCGGCAGGAATTGCGGATAGGATTCGACATCGGCAACCAGAGCAAACATCTGCTCCGGCGTATGCGAAACGCGACGATGGGCTTCGAATTGCGGCATGAAACCAGTGTGTTAGGCAGACTTTCTGAGAAACGCTTCGCGCGCCGCGCGCAGCCTGGCGAAATCATCGCCGGCATGATGCGACGAGCGCGTCAGCGGACTTGACGCCACCAGCAGGAAGCCCTTGGTCTTGCCGATCGTCTCGAAGGACTTGAATTCCTCCGGCGTGACGAAGCGGATCACCGGATGGTGCTTCTTCGACGGCTGCAGATACTGGCCGATGGTCATGAAGTCGACATTGGCCGAACGCAGATCGTCCATCAGCTGCAGGATCTCGTTCCGCTCCTCGCCAAGGCCAACCATGATGCCGGATTTGGTGAAGATCGACGGATCGAGCTCCTTGACCCGCTGCAACAGCCTGATCGAATGGAAATAGCGGGCGCCCGGCCGGACCGTCAAATAGTTCGACGGCACGGTCTCCAGATTATGGTTGAAAACGTCGGGCTTCGCCGCCACCACGATCTCCAGCGCGCCTTCCTTGCGCAGGAAGTCGGGTGTCAGGATTTCGATCGTCGTCAGAGGCGTTGCCGCCCTGATGGCGCGGATGACCTCGGCAAAGTGCTGAGCTCCGCCATCGGCGAGATCGTCGCGGTCGACGGAAGTGATGACGACATGGGTCAGGCCCATTTGCTTGACGGCGTGTGCGACACGGGCTGGTTCATCGGGATCGAGCGCGGTCGGTATACCGGTAGCCACGTTGCAGAAGGCGCAGGCGCGCGTGCAGATCTCGCCCATGATCATGAAGGTGGCGTGCTTCTTTTCCCAGCACTCGCCGATATTGGGGCAACCGGCTTCTTCGCACACCGTCACCAGCTTGTGCGACTTCACGATCTCGCGCGTCTCGGCATAGCCTTTCGACATCGGCGCCTTGACGCGGATCCAGTCGGGCTTGCGCAGCACGTCCTGGTCGGGCTTGTGCGCCTTTTCAGGATGCCGCAGGCGCGGCGCATTGGCGATCGTGTCGAGGACGGTGACCATCTGAAATCCGGTTCGTTGGCGATCGCCTTCCGGCGTTCGCTTCTAGACGTCATCTAGGACTTTTCGCTGCAAAGAAAAAGGCCGCGGCGGCGCATGCCGCCACAGCCGTTTTCGCATGGCAAGAGTTCAGCAACTAACGGCGCACCATCCGCCCTACCCAGATCAGCAGGCAGGCGCCAATGAAACCGGTGATCAGATAGGCGATCCAGCCGGCGCCGAAGGCGCCGATGTTGAGCGCCTGCAGGATGGCGTTCAGCACGATCGCGCCGACGATGCCAAGAATGATGTTCATCAAGATGCCGGTGTTGCTCTTCATGAACATCTCGGCAAACCAGCCTGCCAAACCGCCAATGATGATGGCTGCTACCCAGCCCACGCCGTTCACGTCCATATGCCCTCTCCTCTGGTGATGAATGCATCCGGAAACGAATTACCTTGCCGTCGAGTTCCTTGGCCCTCACCTGTTGAGTCTCACGCCGCCAATTTATCATGCGTTCAGCGCACGGCCATAGGCGTCGAGGACGCTTTCCTTCATCATCTCCGATAGCGTCGGATGCGGGAAGATCGTGTGCATCAGTTCTTCCTCGGTGGTCTCCAGGTTCATGGCCACCACAAAACCCTGGATCAGCTCGGTCACTTCGGCGCCGACCATATGCGCGCCCAGCAGCTGCCCGGTCCTCTTGTCGAAGATTGTCTTCACGAAACCCTGGTCTTCGCCGAGCGCAATCGCCTTGCCGTTGGCGGCGAACTGGAAGCGGCCGACGCGGATGTCCTTGCCCTCGGCTTTTGCTTTCGCTTCGGTCAAGCCGACGGAGGCTACCTGAGGGTTGCAATAGGTGCAGCCCGGAATCTTCAGCTTGTCGGTGGCGTGCACGCCTGGGAAATTGGCGATCTTTTCCACGCAGACCACGCCTTCATGTTCGGCCTTGTGGGCGAGCATGGGTGGGCCGGCGACATCGCCGATGGCATAGATGCCGGGCACATTGGTCTTGCCGTAGCCGTCGACGACAACGCAGCCGCGTTCTGTCTTCACACCGAGCGCTTCGAGGCCGAGATTCTCGATGTTGCCCTGCACGCCGACGGCCGAGATCATCCGATCCGCGGTGATCTTCTCGACCTTGCCGTCCTTCATCTCGACATGCGCGGCAACCGAGTTCGCGCCCTTCTCGACCTTGGACACCTTGGCTTCGAGAATGATCTTCATGCCTTGCTTCTCGAACTGCTTCTGCGCGAATTTCGAGACCTCTGCGTCCTCGACCGGCATCACCGCCGGCAAAAGCTCGACCACCGTCACCTCCGCGCCCATGGTGCGGTAGAACGAAGCGAACTCTATGCCGATCGCGCCCGAACCCATCACCAGCAGCGATTTCGGCATCTCTTTCGGCACCATCGCCTCGAAATAGGTCCAGATCAGTTTGCCGTCGGGCTCGATGCCGGGCAGCGCACGCGGCCTGGCGCCGGTCGCCAGGATGATGTGCTTGGCGGTGTAGGTGCCTTCGCCCTTGACGCCCTTCGGTGCCGGCGGCTGCGGCTCCATCGGCTTCTTGGAGGATTTCGACACGACGATCTCGCCCGGTTTGGTCAGCTTGGCTTCGCCCCAGATCACATCGACCTTGTTCTTCTTCATCAGGAAGGCAACACCGCCGTTGAGCCGCAGCGAGACCTTCCGCGAGCGATCGACCACGGCAGCGGTGTCGACGCTGACCTTGCCGTCGAGCTTCAAGCCGTAGTCCTTCAGATGATCCGAATAGTGCATGATCTCGGCCGAGCGCAGCAGCGCCTTGGTCGGGATGCAGCCCCAGTTGAGACAGATGCCGCCGAGGTGCTCGCGCTCGACGATTGCCGTCTTGAAGCCGAGTTGGGCGGAACGCACCGCCGTGACATAGCCGCCGGGGCCGGAGCCGATGATGATGACGTCGTAGTTCTCAGCCATTTTGTGACCCTTATTGAAGCGAGGCTTCACCGAAAGAAGGCTTCGGTATCGAAATTGGCTCGTACCTCAGTATTGGAGGCGCGAAAGCTGGCTCATGCATTAGTATCGAAAGGGCGTCGGAAACCCAGAGCCCCAGAAATGCGTAGCCTGCAAGAAGCCGACTTCGGCGGCCTTGCCAATGCACAGCCAACCAAATGCCAATGATCAGAAATGCATTGACTATCATGTCGCTAACATCACGCGCACGAGCGGCACCAACGCCTGCCCGATTTTCCGCGTGTTCTCCGCGTCGAGATGGACACCGTCGAGCGGCGTGGTCTCAGCCACCGTGCCCGCATCGAAGAAGCCGCAGCCGGCCTCGTCGGCAAGGGCGGAATATTGCGCCGCCAGCCGCTTCGACGCCTCGTCGCCGCCGGCGAACATTTCCTTGAACTCGGCATTCTCGGTGCGGCTGACAGCGGGCGGGGAAACGATGAGGATCTGCGGCGCCGGCCAATCGAACGGGTAGTCGTGGCCACGCACGATATCGATCAGGCGCTGGATGCCTTGCTTGGCTGCGACCGGATTCCCGTGGATCCACGGCTTCATGTCGTTGGCACCGAGCATGATGATGATCAGGTCGATCGGCGCGTGCGTCATCAGGATCGTCGGCAGTATTCTTGCGCCGTTACGGTCGGCGCCGGCCAGATGATCGTCGAAAGCCGTTGTGCGGCCGTTCAAGCCTTCGGCGATGACCTCGATATCGCCTCCCAACGTCGCCTGCAGCACACTCGGCCAGCGATCTTTGAGCGGGTGGCGATCCAGGCTTGCCGCATCATAGCCCCAGGTCAGCGAGTCGCCGTAGCAAAGGACTGTTTTCATGCGCTTGCCCCGCTCCTGCCAAAACTTGTCCGCGAGCACCTGAGCTTCCAGCGCGCGAACGGCCAGTGAACGATGATCGTTGCGACGCCGGAAAGGATGAAGGCAAAAAGGCTGGTGAAGAATTTCCGCACCGCCTTCTTCCTTTCTAGACCAGCATGCCCATCGGGTTTTCGATCATGCGCTTGAAGGCGACGAGCAGTTCGGCGCCGAGCGCGCCGTCGACGGCGCGGTGATCGGTCGACAATGTCACCGACATGATTGTCGCGATCTTGATCTCGCCGTTCCTGACCACCGCGCGCTCCTCGCCGGCGCCGACCGCCAGGATGGTCGCATGCGGCGGATTGATGACGGCGGCAAAGTCCTTGATGCCGAACATGCCGAGATTGGACACCGCCGTGGTACCGCCCTGATACTCTTCCGGCTTCAGCTTGCGGCTGCGGGCGCGGCTGGCAAGGTCCTTCATCTCGTTGGAGATGGTGGAAAGCGTCTTTTCGTCCGCCTTGCGGATGATCGGCGTGATCAGGCCTCCGGGGATCGATACTGCGACGCCGACATCGGCATGCCTGTGCTTGACCATGGCGCTCTCGGTCCATGAGGCATTGGCATCTGGCACCGCCATCAGCGCCATCGCCATCGCCTTGATCACCATGTCATTGACCGACAGCTTGTAGGCCGGCGCCTCACCCTTGTCGGTCTTCTTCACCGGGGCCGCCGCGTTGACTTGCGTGCGCAATGCCAGAAGCGCGTCAAGCTCGCAGTCGAGCGTCAGGTAGAAATGCGGGATAGTGGTCGTGGCCTCGACCAGCCGACGCGCGATGGTCTTGCGCATATTGTCGTGCGGGACAAGCTCGTAGGAGCCTTCGGCAAAAAGTTTCAGCACCTGCTCGTCCGCCATTGGCTTGGCTGCGACAGCGGCTGCCGGAGCGCCGGCGGGCGCCGCTTTTGCAGCGGGTGCCTTGGCGCCCCCAGAAGCAATCGCCGCTTCGACATCAGCCTTGACGACACGGCCATGCGGGCCGGAACCGGTCACCGCTGAGACGTCGACGCCGGCTTCCCGGGCGATGCGACGGGCAAGCGGCGAGGCGAAGGTGCGGCCGTCCGGCGATTGGCTGATCTCCCCCCTTGTG
>NZ_SUEO01000027.1:31939-44615 GCF_004962925.1 Mesorhizobium sp.
CCCTGCGGCAGGCGCGACAGCGCCCCCCTCTGTCGACTTCGTCGACATCTCCCCCACGGGTGGGGAGATTGGCGCCTTGTCCTGCTTTGCCTCGGCCTTTGCCGGCGCAGCGCCGTCACCACTCTTCGCGGCGGCCGCCGCATCCTCGCCTTCGGCCGCGAGAACGGCGATCAGCGCGTTGACCTTGACGCCTTCGGTGCCGGCGGGAACGACCAGCTTGGCGACCGTGCCTTCGTCGACCGCTTCGACTTCCATCGTCGCCTTATCGGTCTCGATCTCGGCGATCACATCGCCCGGCGAAACCTTGTCGCCCTCCTTGACCAGCCATTTGGAAAGATTGCCCTCTTCCATCGTGGGCGACAGGGCCGGCATGGTGATGTTGATCGGCATTTTGTCCTCCCGCCCTGCTCAGCGATATGTGACGGCTTTGACCGCCTCGACGACCTCGCCGACATTGGGCAGCGCCAGCTTTTCGAGATTGGCCGCATATGGCATCGGCACGTCCTTGCCCGCAATGGTGATGACCGGCGCGTCGAGGAAATCGAAGGCGCGCCGCGACACCTGGTTGGCGATGTGGTCGCCGACCGAGTTCTGCGGAAATCCTTCCTCCACCACGACCAGCCGATTGGTCTTCTTGACCGAAGCGATGATGGTGTCGAAATCGAGCGGACGGATGGTCCTGAGGTCGATGATCTCGGCATCGATGCCCATGCCGCGCAATTCGGCCTCGGCCTTGATCGCATAGGTCATGCCAATGCCGAAGGAGACGATGGTGACGTCCTTGCCTGATTTATGGATGCGCGCCTTGCCGATCGGCAGCACGAAATCGTCCATCTTCGGCACGTCGAAGGAGTGGCCATAGAGGATTTCATTCTCGAGGAAGATGATCGGGTTCGGATCGCGAATCGCGGCCTTCAGCAACCCCTTGGCGTCGGCGGCGCTATAGGGCATCACCACCTTCAGCCCGGGAATGTGGCTGTACCAGGCGGCATAGCACTGCGAATGCTGGGCGGCGACGCGGGCAGCCGCGCCGTTCGGCCCGCGGAAGACGATGGGCGCGCCCATCTGGCCGCCGGACATGTAGAGCGTCTTGGCGGCGGAGTTGATGATCTGGTCGATCGCCTGCATGGCGAAGTTGAAGGTCATGAACTCGACGATCGGTTTTAGGCCGGCCATCGCCGCGCCGACGCCGACGCCAGCAAAACCGTGCTCGGTGATCGGCGTGTCGACGACGCGACGCGGCCCGAATTCCTGCAGCAGCCCTTGCGTGATCTTATAGGCCCCCTGGTACTCGGCGACCTCCTCGCCCATGACGAAGACGTCGCCATCGCGGCGCATCTCCTCGGCCATCGCGTCACGCAACGCCTCGCGCACGGTGGTCGAGACCATTTCCGTGCCCGCCGGGATGTCTGGATCTGCGGCAATTTCGGTTCTTGGCGAGGCGGCGACAGGTGCTGCTGTCTCGCTCTTGGCCTGAGCAGGCGCTGGCGCGGCTGTTTCAGCCTTGGCAGGTTCTTCTTCGCCGATGCCTTCGCCTACCTTGTCGATGTCTTCACCATCAACGGCGAGCACGGCGATCAGCGCGTTGACCTTGACACCTTCGGTGCCGGCAGGAACCACGATCTTGGCAAGCGTGCCTTCGTCGACGGCCTCGATTTCCATCGTCGCCTTGTCGGTCTCGATCTCGGCGATGACGTCACCGGCGACGACCTTGTCGCCCTCGTTCTTCAACCATTTGGAAACATTGCCCTCTTCCATGGTCGGCGAGAGAGCGGGCATGAGAATTTCGATCGGCATGTCCTTGCCCTCTCGTTACAGTACGATGTCGGTCCAGAGCTCGGACTGATCCGGCTCTGCGTCATTCTGGGCAAATTCAGCGGCGTCGGCGACGATATCGCGAACCTCCTTATCGACGGCCTTGAGCTCGTCCTCATCGGCCCACTTCTTCTCGATCAGGCGCGCCTTGACCTGCTCGATCGGGTCGCGCTCAGAGCGCATCTTCTGCACTTCTTCCTTGGAGCGGTACTTTGCCGGATCGGACATCGAGTGGCCGCGGTAGCGGTAGGTTTGCATTTCGAGGATCAGCGGCCCCCTGCCGGCGCGGCACCATTCGGTGGCGAGATCGCCGGCTGCCTTGACCGCACGGACGTCCATGCCGTCGACCTGGATGCCGGGAATCTTGAAGGAGGCGCCGCGGTGCGAAAAATCCGTCTCGGCCGACGATCGTGAAACCGAAGTGCCCATGGCGTAGCGGTTGTTCTCGATGATGTAGATCACCGGCAGCTTCCACAGCGAGGCCATGTTGAAGCTTTCATAGACCTGGCCCTGATTCGCGGCACCGTCGCCGAAATAGGTCAGCGTCACATTGTTGTTGCCGCGATAGCGGTTGGCGAAGGCGAGGCCGGTGCCGAGCGAAACCTGCGCTCCGACAATGCCGTGGCCGCCGTAAAAATGCTTCTCCTTGGAGAACATGTGCATGGAGCCGCCCTTGCCCCTGGACAAGCCGCCGCGGCGACCGGTCAATTCGGCCATGACGCCGCGTGGCGACAGTTCCATCGCCAGCATGTGGCCGTGGTCGCGGTAGGCGGTGATCATCTGGTCGCCATCGACCAGCGCCATCTTCATGCCGGTGACAACTGCTTCCTGGCCGATATAGAGATGGCAGAAGCCGCCGATGAAGCCCATGCCGTAGAGCTGGCCGGCCTTTTCCTCGAAGCGGCGGATAAGCAGCATGCGCCGGTAGGCGTCAAGCTCCTCTTCCTTGGTGAAGTCGACGGGCTTGGGGGCTAAAAGCCCCGCCGATTTGCCGTCGGATCTGGATTTGGATTTGGCAGGCGCTTTTCTGGCGGCGGTGGCCATGCATCACTCCCTGTTGGCGTCTCTTGCGGACACTGAGGGAGATCAGTTCTCCCCACCGATTTTGGGGAGGCTAACACGCGAGACGGCGTTCCGCCATGCTGAAAATGCATGGCTGACATGCGTCTAAGCGATTAAAATCATTCGAAATATTGGCGATTAACTGACATCTGGTTATCTTGCCGTAGCCGGTAACATGATGGTGATTTCGTCGGCGTGGGACATATTGAGTGCCTTGCGCGCCTGCTCGTCGAGCATGTCCTTCTCCAGCGTGCCCTGATGCATGAGCTGAACGCGCCGCTGCAGGTCGAGCCGGCGCGCCTTGACGGCATCGAGCTTACCTTGCAGGTCGACGGTTTCGGCTTTCAACCGGTACTTGGAATAGATGCCGAATTCACCGTGATAGGCGTGGAAGCCGAAATAGGCCAAGAACGCCACGCAGAGCGAGGGGATGATCAGTCGCCCGGTGTTTCTCTGCTTGTGCTGACGTGTCCACATGATCCAAATCCCTTAGAGCGCCGCGCCTCCTCTTGGACGCACAAAGGACACTCCAACACTCCGCGACCTAGCCCCTTTCTCGCCTGATTGTGCTTAATGGACGGTTACGCACGACCGAATTTGGCGGTGTTGAATCGAAAAGGGCGGAGAATGCCCCGCCCTTTCGTTTCCGGCTATGCCTTTCGGCTCAGCCCTTGACGATCGACTTGCCGGCGTAGAGCGCCTGCTTGCCGAGTTCTTCCTCGATGCGGATGAGCTGGTTGTACTTGGCCATGCGATCCGAGCGCGACAGCGAACCTGTCTTGATCTGCCCGCAATTGGTGGCAACGGCGAGATCGGCGATGGTCGAATCTTCAGTTTCGCCCGAGCGATGCGACATGACAGCGGTGTAGCCGGCCTTGTGCGCGGTTTCGACGGCGTCGAGCGTCTCGGTCAGTGAGCCGATCTGGTTGACCTTGACCAGGATCGAATTGGCGACGCCCATGCGAATGCCATCGCGCAGCCTCGCCGTATTGGTGACGAACAGATCGTCGCCAACCAGCTGGGTTTTCTTGCCGATGAGGTCGGTCAGCGTTTTCCAGCCGTCCCAGTCGTCTTCGGCCAGCCCGTCCTCGATGGTGATGATCGGATAGTCAGCGGCGAGCTTGGCCAGATATTTGGCCTGGGTCTTCGGATCGCGGGTCTTCTTCTCGCCTTCATAGACGTAGTTGTCGTCCTTGAAGAATTCGGTGGCGGCGCAATCGAGACCGAGTGCAACCTCTTCGCCCGGCTTGAAGCCAGCCTGCTCGATCGATTCCATGATGAAATCGAGCGCAGCGGGCGCGCTCTTCAGGTTAGGAGCGAAACCGCCCTCGTCGCCGACATTGGTGTTGTGGCCGGCGTCCTTCAGCCGCTTTCTCAACGTGTGAAAGATTTCCGAGCCCCAGCGCACGCCGTCACGCAGTGTAGGCGCACCGATCGGCAGGATCATGAATTCCTGGAAGTCGATCGGGTTGTCGGCATGGGCACCACCGTTGATGATGTTCATCATCGGCACTGGAAGCACATGCGCCTTTGTGCCGCCGACATAGCGGTAGAGCGGCAGGCCGGCCGCTTCCGCCGCAGCCTTTGCCACCGCCAGCGACACGCCGAGGATGGCGTTGGCGCCGAGCCGGCTCTTATTGGGTGTGCCGTCGAGCTCGATCATGGTCTGGTCGATGTGGATCTGGTTCTCGGCTTCCATGCCGCCGATCGCTTCGAACAGCTCGCCATTGACGGCCTCTACCGCCCGCAGGACGCCCTTGCCGAGGTACCGGGCGCCGCCGTCTCGCAGCTCGACCGCCTCATGAGCGCCGGTCGAAGCGCCGGAGGGCACCGCTGCGCGGCCCATCGAGCCGTCTTCGAGCACGACGTCGACCTCGACGGTCGGGTTTCCGCGGCTGTCCAGGATTTCACGCCCGACAATGTCGATGATGGCGGTCATTGCGATGTCCCCGATTGATCTGACGAAGCGTCGCGCACGTCTTAGCCAAAGTGCTGCAAAACGCAATCGGGGTGTCCGCAAATATTGCCGCCATCTCCGCCATGCCGGTTCACGAAGCAAAAACTGCTGTCATCATAAGTCTTGGCGGCATGCGGCTTTCTGGTTTATGCTCGCAGCTGCGCGGGGCGAAACTGGAGGAGTTTCGCCATGTCTCAGTTGAGCGGTATCGTGAGTTTGTTCCTGATCGCGGCGGCGTTTCTAACGTCGTGTGACACTCAGCAGCCTCAACAAGGCGCGGAGTTGTCGACCCTTCAAGCGGCGGAGTAGTTATCCTGCAGAAAAGGCCCTCGGTTCAATGAAACTGAGGGCCTTTTTGATTCCGGCAGATCAAGGTCAATGCCAATAAGGCTCGACCCTATAATAGCTGTATGAAGCATCCCGCGCGGCCTCGCCGTCGGCGCCCGTCAATTCACTGATCGAATAGGCGGGAGCAGCCTTTAGTTGCTCCTTTGTAAACGGCACGACGTAGCCGCCCTTGTTCTCGTCATAGTCGAGGCTCGCCCACGGGATCGCATGATACTTCTCGCCGATACCGAGAAATCCGCCAAAGCCAATCACGGCAAACATGATTCCGTTCGACAATTTGTCGAGCATGACATCCTCGATGTCGCCGATGTGGGTGCCTTCCGTGTTGTAGACTGATGTACCGATAACCCGCGAGGCAGCGATGGCTTCAGTGTGTCCTGTCTGGGTTGTCATTGTGTACTCCTCGTTGTCGTTGACGCTATGCTTGACAATGAGGGGCGCGGATGAAGGTTCCAGACTTTTCGACGGGAACCGATCACTCCGCGAGGATGAAGGTGACCTTCATGTTGACGCGGTAGGCGGAGATCTTGCCGTCCTCGACGACGACCTTCTGGTCCTGGATCCAGGCGCCTTCGACGTTCTTCAAAGTCTTTGCAGCGCGCGCAATTCCCAGTTCGATAGCGTCCTGAAAGCTCTTCTTCGAGGATGACGTGATTTCGGTGACACGGGCGACGGGCATGGCTTCCTCCTCCGAGGTACTCAGTTGCCTGGACAGCGTACAACCGGCACCTGTTGACCACAAGTTTAGAGGGAGGCGGGACTTAGGACCCTGAGCATGCTCAGCTCTTGGCGACGCGGTCGAATGCAATCAGCCTTTCAAGCAGGGCGGGAAGATCCTTCAGCGGCACCATATTGGGGCCGTCGGAGGGTGCGTTGTCGGGATCCTGGTGCGTCTCGATGAAGACGCCGGCGACACCGACAGCAACCGCCGCGCGCGCCAGCGTCTCGACGAAGCGCCGATCGCCACCCGTGGAGCCGCCCTGCCCGCCCGGCTGCTGCACTGAATGCGTGGCGTCGAAAATCACCGGTGCGCCGATCTCGGCCATGATCGGCAGGGCGCGCATATCGGACACCAGCGTGTTGTAGCCGAAGGACGCGCCGCGCTCGGTAACCAGCACGTTGGCGTTGCCGGAACCGGTGATCTTGGCGACGACGTTCTTCATGTCCCACGGCGCGAGGAACTGGCCCTTCTTCACATTGACGACCTTGCCGGTTCTTGCAGCCGCGATCAGCAGATCGGTCTGGCGGCTAAGGAAAGCCGGAATCTGCAGGATGTCGACATGCGGCGCCACGACCGCGCACTGTTCCTCGGTGTGAATATCGGTCAGGATCGGTAGCGAAAACGCCTTGCGCAAATCATCGAAGACAGGCAGCGCCGCATCGAGCCCGGCGCCGCGCGTGCCGCCAAGCGAGGTGCGGTTGGCCTTGTCGTAGCTGGTCTTGTAGACGAGACCCAGCCCCAGCTTCTCTGTCAGTTCCTTCAGCGCGCCAGCCATGTCGAAGGCGTGCTGGCGTGATTCAAGCTGGCACGGGCCGGCAATTAGCGACAGCGGCGCGGTGTTGCCGAAGACGACATTGCCAACGGTAACGGACGAATTGGGCTTGCTCATGCGATCTCCCGGAAGATGAAGGCCGCACCCTGTCCGGGTGCCGGCCGCACGACAATATCATTGCCGCGTATGTCGTGTTCGACGGAACCGGCCGCAAGCAGCTTTGCGACCGCGTCTGCGCGGCGAACTGAAAAGACCACCGCCGCGAAACGGAGTTCCGATGGCGCGCCGGCAGGGATGCCGAAGCGCGTTTCGAAAGCGACGGGGTCAAGCAGGGTCAAGGTCGCGTTCGGCAGGTCAAACGCGGTGCTCCCCTGCCCGGCCGCGGGACTGCGCACCGCGATCGAGATCAATCGGCGCTGTTCGGATGGCTGGTCGCTGACCGCCACGATTTCGATGATGCCAGTTGCGCCATTGGCGTGGATTTGCAACGCGGTGCGGTCCACTTTCGGCGCATTGACCCGCTCGCAGGCGAACAGGAATGCGTCCTTCGCCCCGGCACTGGAGGCGAAGGCCAATTTGAACGATGCCGTATCGCTCTTTCCCGCCGCGTCGGTGAAGGCGCGCGAAAAGCTCAGCATATCTCCCGCCGACAGGCCGGCTTCGACATAGCGCATATGATCGGCGTCCGCATCTTCGGTGCCTAGGACAAGGGCGGAAAATCCCTCATTGCCGCGCTGGTCGCGATAGGCGCGATCGCGCGCGACGAAGACGTTGCCGTCCGCAATCGCTTCCGCCGCCGCTTGCGCGTTGCCCACCGCCAGCGGCTCGAGATAGGTGCCGTCTTCAAGGAAGACGCAGCAGTTTTCCGTTCCGAAAGGATGGATGCCGGTCGGCGCCACGACAAAGCCAAGCGAAACCAGCCGCGCCCGCGCCACGTCGAGGCTTACGGTCGGCAGCACAAGATGGTCAAGCGGATAAGGGCTTGGCGGATAAGGGCCTGCTGGCATCGTTTCGATCATGCCGGGGCGGTGTGCATCATTCCGGAAGTTGGTTCAAGAGCCTCGTCTGACGCCGCAAGGATCCAGGTGGCCGATCGCGCGGCGTCGGTGCGCGAGCCTCCGGAACACTTGCCGCTGCCGGAAATCAACCTACGTGATCCAAATGAGAAAGATGTTGTTCATAGCGGCAGCGGTCGTCGCGATCGTAGTCCTTGCCATGCTGGTCTGGAGTGCGCCGAAGCGACCAGGGGCCGATCTGACCGAACCGACTGCCGCTCAGACGGAGTAAGGGAAGCACGTTTCTCCTGCTTCGGTCGATTTCTTTCAGGACGCCGCCACAACATCCGCCGAATATCGCAATTCGCGCAGCGGTTTGACCTGGCTGGTCGTCTCGCCATAGAGCGGATGCGCCTTGTAGGCGGCCAGAGCGGCCTCATCCTCGAATTCGGCATAAACGACCACGTCGATCTCATCCGAAAGCGGGTCGACCTTAGTGTTGAGCGTTACCTCGAAAAGGCGGGAATATGGGATATTGCCCAGCGCCAGCAAGCCCGTGCGTACGGCCTCGACATCCTCTTTGTGCCGCGCGCTGAAGAAAACGATATGCCGGATCAACCCAGCCTCCTCGATCGATGTGCAAAGCGTGTTTTGTGTGGGCAAAACGATCGCGTCAACCGGCAAGGATGTCGCGGCGATAACGCGATGATCGGGTAAGGAAACCTACACCATGCTGGTGATGTAGCGCACGATGCGCGTTATCTCCCTGACCGTGGTGTCGAGATAGCGGCCCTGATTATAGAGTCCGTCCCAGATCAGGAAGAACGTGACGGCGCAGATGACGATAACGTAACGCATGGCTAAAACTACTGCATCTGGGTGGTCGCAACCATAGTGATTCCGGCGTTGATCAACGCCCTCCCCCAAAATCTGTCCATTGGTCCGTGTTCGCTTGCCCTTGCCTCTTGAAGTTCCCTTTGATGAGATGAAAGATTGCTGCGGGGATTCATCAGGAAGCAGCGTTCGCGCCCTGGCGAATGAACTGCGCGTGCGGAACTGGCCATTGTTGCGCCGGCTCCGCAGAAGTTCGGGGGCGTGATATGGCTCACAAGGAAGACACCGGCGCTGCGTTAGGCGACGCGGTCAGGCTGGACGAACTCAATTTCGCCGAAACGGTCAAGGGCCTGCCGGCCAAGGCGCGCATGGTGTTGTCGGCGGCGATGAACCTGCCGCGTGGCTCGCTCAAGGTGAGGATGCCGGACGGCCGCGCCGTCCTCGTCGGCGGCAAGGCGCCGGGTCCGGACGCCGAACTGGTGCTCAAGAACTGGCGCTTGCCCGGCCGCGCCTTCACCGGCGGCACCATTGGCATCGCCGAATCCTACATCGACGGCGATTGGGACAGTCCCGATGTAACCAGTTTCCTGGAACTGTTCGTGGTCAATTCGGAAATCGGAGAGCGCATCGCCGGCGGCGCCAGCTGGCTCATCAACGCCGTCCAGCGTGTCCGCCACTGGTTCAACCAAAACACCCGCACGGGCTCAAAGCGCAACATTTCGGCGCACTACGATCTCGGCAACGCCTTTTACAAGCAATGGCTGGACCCGAGCATGACCTATTCGTCGGCGCTCTATACGACTGGCGCCAACGATCTGGAAAGCGCGCAAGCCGCCAAGTATCGCGCGCTGGCCAAGGACACGGGCATCGGCGCGAAAGACCACGTGCTGGAAATCGGTTGCGGCTGGGGCGGCTTTGCCGAATTCGCCGCGCGCGAGATCGGCTGCCGCGTCACCGGGTTGACCATCAGCCGCGAGCAGCATGATTTCGCCAAAGCGCGCATTCAGAAGGCAGGACTTGCCGACAAGGTCGACATCAAGCTGCAAGACTACCGCGACGAAGCCGGATCCTACGACCGCATCGCCTCGATCGAGATGTTCGAGGCGGTCGGCGAAAAATACTGGCCGGTGTTTTTCGGCAAGATGAAGGATTGCCTGCGGCCTGGCGGCACCGCCGGCCTGCAGATCATCACCATCAACGAGAAAGCCTACGACACCTATCGCGCCCGGCCGGATTTCATCCAGCGTTACGTCTTCCCAGGCGGCATGCTGCCAACGCCGTCGATCCTCAAAACGCTCGGCAAAGACCATGGCCTCGCTCATCTGCGCGAGCACATTTTCCCGGACGACTATGCCCGCACACTCGCCGAATGGCGCCATCGCTTCCGGGCGTCATGGGAAAAGATTGTCCCGCTCGGTTTCGACGACCGCTTCAAGAAGCTCTGGGAATTTTACCTGCATTATTGCGAAGCCGGCTTCCGCGCCAGCTACATCGATGTCCGCCAGGTGGTTTACAGAGCTTAGTGGCAGCGGATGTTGCCCGCTCGGTTCGTCTAGAGAGTGATGCGGTACTTGGCAAACCCCGCTTCGCCCTCGCCTGCCGGTTCGATCTTTAGCGACTTCACCTGCGCAATAAAATCCTTCGCCTTGGCGCCGGTCTCGAACACGACGCTGGTTCCGGGCAGCGGTGCAAACGACCAGTTGGCGTCCGCCGACGGGTTGATCATGCCTTGGCTGACGAGGTAGCGCACGATCACGTCGCGGTTGGTGTCCGGCGCCTCGTAGATGATCTTCGAGGCATTGATCTCCGGGAAATTGCCGCCACCGCCGGCGCGGTAATTGTTGGTCGCGACGACGAATTTACGCATGGGATCAATTGGTTCTCCGTCGAACATCAAGTCGACGATGCGATTCGAGCCGGCATTCACCAGACCGCCCTTCGAATCATACTTCGGCGGCTGCGACAGGTCGATCCGATAGGTGACGCCGTCGATCACGTCAAAATTGTAGGATGGGAAATCGGTGTTGATGAGCGGCTGATCGGCCTTATCGGGCTCGATCCGGTTGAAGATACCGGCCGACATTTCCAGCCATTCCTTCACCTGCAACCCGGTGATTTCGACGGCGCGGACAGTATTCGGATAGAGATAGAGATCAGCGACGTTCTTGATGGCGATATCGCCCACGGGAACGTCGGTATAGTAGTCGGCGCCGTTGCGCCCGCCGGCCTTGAAGGGCGCCGCCGCCGACAGCAGCGGCACGTCCTTCCACTGCGTATTCTTGAGGATATCCCTGAGATACCAGGTCTGCGCCTGGCTGACGATCTGCACCGACGGATCGTCGGCGACCAGCGCGAAATAGGAATAGAGCGGCGCCGAAGTTTTCCCGACCGGCCGGCGCACATAGGCAAGCGTGGCTTCGTGATCTTCTTTCAGCGCATCGACGATGCGCTGGTCGTCAGCGACCGTCGGCTTGTTCGCCTTGTCGACCCGCTCGTAGATCGGCCGTGCCTCGGAGGTCGCCGAGACGATCCGCCATTTCGACCCGTCGCGCTCCAGCAACAAGTCGATCAGACCCATATGCGAGCCCCAGAAGCCGCCCATAACGGCAGGCTTGCCCTGCAGCGTGCCCTTTTCCGGGTCGACAGCCTCGAGCGCCTGAAAGTCCTTCTTGCCGGGAAAGACGAGATGCTGGTGGCCGGTGAAGACCGCGTCGATGCCTTCGACGCCGGCGACGAAAAACGAGGCGTTCTCCATCATGTTGCCCTGCTTCACGTCGATGCCGGAATGGGACAGCGCAATGACGATGTCGGCACCCTCCTCCTTCATCTGCGGTACCCACGCCTTGGCCGCCTCGACAATGTCGCGTGTCTTGACGTTGCCTTCGAGATTCTTCAGGTCCCAGACCATGACCTGCGGCGGCACGAAGCCGATGATGCCGATCCTGATCGGCTGCTCGGCGCCTGACCCGTCCCTGATTTTCTTGTCGAGAATGACATAAGGCTTGAGATAGAGCCTGTCGTTGCGCGGGTTCGCAGCGAGTTCGGTGCCGCGGATCAGGTTGGCGCAGACGAACGGAAAATTGGCGCCGGCCAGCACCTTGTCCATGAACGACAGGCCGTAATTGAATTCGTGGTTGCCGAGCGTCGAACATTCATAGCCGAGCAGGTTCATGCCCTTCATGACCGGATGCAGGTCGCCATCCTTCATCCCTCTCTCAATGTAGTCGCCCATCGGGTTGCCCTGCAGAAGGTCGCCATTGTCGATCAGCATCGCGTTGGCGGCTTCCTTGCGCACCGCATCGATCAGCGAAGCGGTGCGCGACAGTCCCATCGTGTCGTTCGCTTTGTCGGCGTAGTAATCGTAAGGCAGCACATTCACATGGATGTCGGTCGTCTCCATGATCCTGAGATGCGCCTGGTTGCCTTGAGCGCGGGCGGAGAACGGGTGCAGCATGATCAGCGCTCCGGTGGCGGCGGCGCTGGCAAGGAACCCGCGGCGGGAGACGGGTTGGAACAGTTCAGACATTGTTTTTGTTTTCTCCTGTTCGACGACGTGCCAAGCTTCAAATGACGTGCCGAGTCCTGCCCGAAGCAAAGCTTCGCGCCTAAATCCAGTCGAGTCCATCAGGAATAGATGACGTGCCGATGAATGCGCGCGGGCGGAGACGTCAGCTCCTGTCGTCGTCGCCTTGGGTGATCAGCCGAGCGCTGCGCTGCCCTGTCACGTAGATCCATAGCCAGCTCAGCGAAATCGCAAGCCGGTTACGAAAGCCGATCAGGAAGTAGATGTGCGCGAGGCCCCACAGCCACCAGGCCAGCCGGCCGGTGAGCTTGATCCAGCCGAAATCGATCGCGGCGGCGCGCTTGCCGATCGTCGCCAGATCGCCGTCATGCTTATAGCGGAAAGGCCGCGGGGTTGCGTCGCCGGCAAGCCGGGCCTTGATCGTCGCGGCGACATGCCGGCCCTGCTGTTTGGCGGCAGGTGCTACACCGGGCACCATGCGGCCATCCGGCCGCAGGACGTGTGCAGCGTCACCGACGACGAAAATCTCCGGGCTGCCCGGCACGGTCAGGTCGGGCTCGACGAGCACCCTGCCCGCCCGGTCCGCTGCCGCCCCCAGCCATTCGGCGGCCGGGGAAGCGGCAACGCCGGCCGCCCACAGGATAGTCCT
>NZ_SUEO01000280.1 GCF_004962925.1 Mesorhizobium sp.
CGCGATCGGCCGGCGCGCAGTCGGCGCTCGGCAGGAAGCCGGCCGAGGAACAAGTCTTCGTGCCGGCGCTGCTGCATCTGGCCGACAGGGTGGCCACCAGGCTGCGGGCGAAATCGCGGCCCGGCCGCACGGTGACGGTCCGCGTCCGCTTCGCCGACCTGCGCTCGGTGACGCGCTCGATCACGCTCGACCAGCCGATTTCGGCAACCGCCATGCTGGCCGAGATCGCCGAGGCGCTGGTGCGCAAAGTGCTTGTCGATCATCCGTACGAAAAGACCATCTCGCTCTTGGCGATCGCCGTCTCGCATCTGGAGAAGCAGCCGGGCTTGCAGCTGGAACTGCCGCTCGACCTCGACGACGACCGCCGCCGCCCCGGCACCAGGAAGGGTGCCGCGCGCTGGACCGCCGACCGCGCCATCGACAAGATCCGCGACCGCTTCGGCTGGGAGGCAGTCGGCTATGCCTCGGTTGCCCTCGGACTGTCGCGGTCGGTTCCCGACGCGTTTCGCGAGCTGGCGGAAAAGGAATTGTGAGGCGGCGTGAAGAGGCTAGCCCAGCCGAGCCAACGGCGACACCGCAGGTCCGTTCAAAGCCGTGCCGTCGATAGCAAAATGCGAGCCATGGCAAGAGCAGTCCCAGCAGCGCTCGAGGGAGTTCCAGTGGACATGGCAGCCGACATGCGTGCATGCGGCCGAGCGCTTGTAGAGCGTGCCGTCGTCATCGCGAAATGCGGCGATTTTGCTGAGCCCTTCGCGAACGATGGCACCTTCTCCCGGTCGCAGCTTGTCGGCGGAATCGATTTCGCCAGGGGCGATATACTCGGCGAAACTCTTGATCGCCGTCGCATTCTCCGCGAGGTAATCGCCGATCGCGCCTGCCGTCTTCGAGACGGCTCGTAAAGTTCGCGCCAAGGGCTTTCTCCCCTCAGAATCAGGTCGGGATCAACAGGCCGGCGACCACGCCATGGGTGATGCCCTGGCCGGAATCCCCAGTCGCCACAAAGACACGCTGGTTGCCAGGATTGCGGCCGATGAACCCCGCATAATCGACGGTCTCCATCACCTGCCCGGACCACCGGTTCGTTTCCACGCCGATATCGGGCACCAGCCTTCTGGTCCAGGCTGCCAGGGCCGCGAAGCGGTCGCCGGCATCGTCGGCCTGCCCTGTTTTGTGGTCTTCACCTCCGACGATCAGGAAGTCGATACGGCCTTCGCCAGGCTGAAGCCGAACGTAGTGATACGGGTCCTCAGTATCCCAATACAGCGCATCCGGTAGGGTATCGCGCGCGATCTCGAACGACATCGCGTAGGTCCGATAGGGCGCCTGCTTGGTATGGAGGGCGACCCGGTCGTTGATCGGCGAGTTGGTGGCGACCACGGCCGATTTGGCAGACAAGGTAAAGCCCGAAACCGTGGATACGCGCACGCCGCCGTCAGTTTCCTCGACGTTTTCCACGATGGTATCGGGATAAAGCGCGCCGCCGCGCGCGCGGATGCCTGCGGCCAGCCCGCAGAGATATTTGAGCGGGTGGAAGGTCGCCTGATTGGCGTATCGAAGAGCCTGCGTATCCGAAAAGCCCGCAAACGGCACGCCCCTGATCTTCTCGACGTCGACCCCGATTTTCAGAGCGGCGTCCAGCTCGCGCTCGATATCGGATTCTCGACCGCCGGAAGCCGGAAAGAGAAAGCCGTAGAGGCGTCGGAAATCGCACGCGATACTCTCCGTCTCCTGGATTGATTGGATGCGGTCGATAGCGGCCGATTGGCTTTGATAAAAAATCCGCGCCAGGTCCTCACCGCGCAATTTGATCAGTTCCGAAAAATAGTCATCGCAGACGGATGACAGGTGCGCAGTGGTGCGAGCCGTCATGCCGCTGCCAATCCGGCCGCGATCGACGACAGCTACCTTTTGCCCGGCGACGGCCAGTTCGTACGCGACCGACAGTCCGGCAATTCCAGACCCGACGACGACGACATCGACCTGTTCGCTCTGCCCGAGCGGGACCGCATCGGGCGCTACTTCGGTCGCCGCCCAGAGCGATACGGTCCTTTCGTCGCTCACATTCATCGGTGGAACCTCCCATCCATGACATTCGGTAAACGGGCGCGAGGATTCAAAGTTCCTCCGCAGCTTTGAGTGCCGGCATAATGCTCAGTTTCGCCAGCCCGCCAACAGACCGCGTCGAGAAGAGCTCGGCGTGTCAGTGGCGGGCGGGCTAGTTGCTGGCCAGCTCGTAAAGCAGGGTGGTTCTGATGTGCCGCCCGGGCTCGCCCTCCACCGACAGGGCCGCCTCCAGAAATTTGGCAAATGCCGGGCACAAGTCCTTGTAATCCTGATTCGAACTCGCGATCGCCTCCATATCGCCTTGCGTCCCGCCAGCGGCGATGAAAGCGGTGATGAGCATGTCCCAGTCCCCGTCACCGGCCTCCACCGCCGGCAGGCCACTGTCCTTCGCGGTCGCGATGGCGTGGAACAGAGCCACAGCTGCCTTGTCCAGGGTTGCCATCATTTCATGATCGTTGACGGTCAGGGCGGCCGGTCCACTGGCCACATACCGATTGCAGGTGACGGTGGATTCCCCCGCCATCACATGGTTCAAGATGGCGAGTTCGGCGTGAAGCGCTTCCGAGGCGCCGCGATCAGGCGCGGATCGCAGCAGCGAGGCGTATCTGTGCCGCAGATCAACAACTGAGGCCATGCTCGCATTGCGAACCTGTTCGTAACCGCCGTGCGATTTGGCGACGGCCACTAATTCCTGAACGAGTTTGTCATAGTCCTCAGGAAGCTCCTGCTTGAGGGCCCGAAACATCTGGAATTCCTGTTGCTGCAATCGCTCGCTTATCCCTGCGGCCGTCGGTGTACTGTCCGTCGCCATCTGATAGAGATATTTGCCGCCGGCGAAGCCGAACACCCAAGGCAGGGCCTTGACCAAAACGAACGACCCTAACGCCGCAGCAGCCACCGCCGCGCCCGCACCATTCCAATTCGCCATTTTGCTGGCCTCCCCCAAAACCGCCAACCGCGGCCGCTATCCCGCCCATGCAGGCATGGTTCTCTCTTTGTTCCAATCAAAATGCAAGCAAAAACTGTCGAGGGCAGGAAAAAGCAATCACTGCGATAGACGCACCGGCTTGGGAAATCAGGCGCTCTCAATCCGATGCACTTTGCATCAGGTGCGATTGGTCATCGTTTCCTGCAAATGCGACATCCGAGGCGGCCCTGGTCGTCAGACCAAAAACGTTGCGCTGCCCCAGGCGATCAGGGCAATGCCGGCCGTCCGGCCAACCCACTGGCCGGCAGGAAACACCTTTTCGACCAGCACCAGAATGGCGAGCCCGGCAACCCACACCAGATTCATTATGCCACCCACGAACAACAACGCCATCAGCATCCAGCAGCATCCGACACAAAACGCCCCGTGCAGTGCGCCCAAACGCAGCGCGCCAAGTGCGTGGGGACGCCAGTGTCGGGAAAGGAATGCTGACGGTGCCCGGCAATGCGACAGGCAGGCGTTCTTGAGCGGCGAGAGCTGATACAGCCCCGCGGCGATCAGGACGATGCCTGAAAGCCAGCGGCTCTGCGAACTCATCATCGTCGCGGAAACGAATGCCTCGCGTTCGAGCAGCCAATGCAACGCGGCTGCCGCGACGGAGAACCCCAGCCAGACCAGAAGGTAGCCTGCCATGAATACGCCGCTGGGCGCGAGCTTGTCCTGGATCTGGCCCTGTGCGAGCGCATGGTGATGCACGCGCGCATAGAGCAGAATAGTCGGCGCCGCGCTCGGGGACATCATGGCGACCATCATGACCCACCACATCGCGATCATCAGCGCCCAGACCGCGGCCCCCCAGACCCGCGGTTCCGTGGCGCTCATGTCCATCCCGCTCATGCCCATGCCAGACATATCAGAGGCCACGTCGGCGGTTTGCTGGTGGGGGAATAGCGCGAGCCTCGACATCTCCCACGCATTCATGCCGAGCCCTGCCCCGGCGACGATATAAAGCCAGGCCAGCAGGCACAGCACCACCACGCCCGCGATCGTGACGACGCGGTCGCGCCTAAGCAGGCGTTCCAGTAGCGACGCGCCGTCCATGCGGCGCGTCAGGCTCGCACCACCCCGTGATTGTTGAGATGCAGGCGCGCGAACTGGCCGTAACTGTCCTTCGTGTTCACTTGAACCGGCCCGCTGGTTGTGCTCGAGGCACTGCCGATCTCGGCGACCGCATATTCGAAGCCGTTCGGCAACACGATCTGAGCGCGCGAGTCCGCGCCCGTCACCTTGTTGCGGATCGGTTCGCCGGCGGTTTCGATGTAGTCCTTGACGAAGATGCGGCCCCTGCGGCCGTCGATATCGAGGTCGAGATCGATCTTCGTGAAAACCGGATCATTCATTTTTGTCACGGTTGAGGCGTAGACGGCGAACATCGTCGCGAACGGGTCGGTGTCCTGGCCGGTCATGATGCGCAGCAGCGCGTTACGCTGCCGCTCGGTTGCATTCTCGTCGACGAAGGCGATGGCTTCGCCATTGCCTTCGTGGATCGCGCCGGGCCATTTGAAGATCGCGGCGATCCGAAGGCCATCGAGGCTGGTCTCGCCATGATGACCTTCATCGATCTGGATGCCCGCCACCGCATGGCGATGGCCTTTGTCGGGCAGCGCATTGAATTGACAGTTGCAGCCATATTCGCAGGTGCAATTGACGAGTTCGCGTCCCCTAATCTCCCAAGATGTCATATTGTCCTCCCTGACCCCAAAATATTAGACCATCATCATACACCTGCGCCGGCCGCGCCGCCATCCTGTCGCGCCAAGAGTGATCGCGACAAGAGGCGGCAGGCCAACGCGGCTTCTCGCCGAATTGGGGGTGAACATCCGCCCTGGAGATGGCGAGGCTGACATCGGAACGGCAGCAATTGGGTCGGAACGGGCCTTTCCGACCGCACCCGCGAAGGTCCGGAAGTGACCCAGAAGCGGGCGTTCGGTAGCGATCCGAGCAGCAACGATTTTGGCAGGAAATCGGTCTCGAATGCTGCAATCATCATCATGTCCCGTCCAGGTTGTGGACACTTCCTTCTCAAAGGCGCACTCTTAACGTGCGAAACGCGAGCTAGTGTTTCGTCCAATGCTTCACATGCTTGACTTGCGTCGGTGATTGCCTGACCTGTCCGGATACTTCCGGGTGGGCAGACCTCACATTGTGTCGCCTATCCGTGATCAGGCTACGGCCTAAGGCACGTTGCAGCCCGTTCCGGATCAACTGGGAGGTAAACAACATGCCTGATTTTCAGCGCAGAGAACTTCTTGTTCAAGGAAGCGCGGCGCTTGCCGCAATTGCTGCTCTCTATACCTCGCGTCGGGCTTACGCTTTTCCAACACGGGACAGCGAGGAAGTTATTCCGTGGCTGGATCAGCCGACCGAAAATCCCGATCCGGTAGGTATCCAGAAGCAGCTTGTCTGGGAGGATTTGGATAGCTGGATAACTCCAAACGACAAGTTCTTCAGCATCTCGCATTTCAACCGACCAACGATCGACGAGAAGACGTGGTCGATGGAGATCGGCGGCCTGGTCAAGAAGCCTTTGAAATTGACACTCGCCGACGTCAAGGCGCGGCCGCGGCAGGAGGTCGTTTTCACAGTGGAATGCTCGGGCAATCACGGGTTTCCCTTTTTCACCGGCGGCATCGGCAATGCTCGCTGGGCAGGGACGCCGCTCGCCCCGATCCTCGAGGAAGCCGGCGTTATGGAGAAGGGCATCGAGGTCGTCTTTTTCGGTACTGACCAAGGCGAGGTCGCAATACGCGACGTCAAGATGCAGCAGAACTTCGCGCGTAGCATGTCGCTCGCCGACGCGATGAACCCCGACAATCTCCTCTGCTATGAAATGAACGGAGCCGCCTTGCCGGCGGCCAATGGCTTTCCGCTGCGGCTGATTGCTCCGGGCTGGTACGGGATCGCCAACGTCAAGTGGCTGAAGCGCATTGAGGTTCGCGATACGCGGTTCATGAGCCTTCTGATGGCCCGTGACTATGTCACCATCCGGGAGGAAGACCACAATGGCGAGACCGTATGGGCCGAGACTTCGGTGGGGCGAGCGCTGATAAAGTCCGCGCCTGCGAAGGTTACCCGGAAAGACTCAGACTACTCCATCATTGGGGCGGCCTGGGGGGCGCCGATCGACCGGGTCGAAGTGCAAATCGATCAAGGGCCTTGGGCACCAGCGACCATCGACCACAGTGAGGAGGCCGAGCACGCCTGGAAGATTTGGTCCCTGGATTGGGCAAATCCCGCCCCTGGAGAACACACGGTGACCTCGCGCGCGGTCAGCACCACGGGACAAATTCAACCGGCAATGGACGATCCCTTGATTGCCAAGAAACACACATACTGGGAAAGCAATGGCCAGGTGACGCGCCGCGTGCGTGTCTAGAGCATTTTGCAGCCAAATGGAATCATTTGGCTGCCGCGGTAAAACAGATAGTTAGAGGGACTTGCCGGTTCCAAGAGAACCGGCACCTCTCTAAGAACTTGCTGCCATGTGCTGGCGCGCCCCTTCGCAAGCTCAATCAAAAGGGCTGCGGCGGGCACACCGCTGGGCGAGTTTGACCACGGCTTCGATTCCCTTCTTCTTCGACACCAATTACGACGCGCTTCTGCTGCCGAGCTGCAGCGGCGAAACCCGGCGGCCAAATATCCGCCGCCGGCGAAGACGTTGCCGGACGCCTGGCCGAAACCTGCGCGCACACCACCCCGCCCTGAGACTGCGCGGGGCGCGGTGGCTGGCGAAGGGAGTATTGAAACCGATGCTCTACGTCGCCCCCTTGCCGGCCCACTTGATCGGATGTCGCCATCGCGTTCGCCAGCTCCAACGCTGGAACAAAAGACGCTGCCGGTGGAGCTGCCAATCTCCCTCCTTGTGGGGGAGATGTCCGGCAGGACAGAGAGGGGCGCCGTCCCGCAACCTTCGCAACAAA
>NZ_SUEO01000281.1:0-6156 GCF_004962925.1 Mesorhizobium sp.
CTTTACATCGACGACAGAACCGACAGCGGTGCAGCTTGCAATTTTTCGCCGAACGTCGTCACACGGTGATGGTCGTGCAGCACCAGCCCGCGCACAAAACGATCGCGGACTCCTTCCTGCAACTGGCGCAATCCCCGAAAGTCCTGCGGAACCGTTGCGGAGGCCTTCACCTCGATACCGACGACCCGACCGCGTCGACCCTCGATCACGACGCCGACCTCGTCCTAATCCTCGGTCCGGTAGTGTGAGAAAGACACCCGTCGCTCTGACCACGATGCGAGCTTCAGGAATTCCGACACCACGAACCCCTCGAGCAAAGCACCGAACCGCGATCGGTCCTACGTTCTTCATCTACGGCCGCTCACAAGATTGTCAACAATCTGAGAAAGTTTTGTTGACAGGTGATTGATTTGAGCCTTCACTCACAAAGTCCGCGTATCGGTCGAGTTCTGTCGCAACAATGCGCGGCCTCCAAAGGGGAAAGAACAATGATCAACAGACGTTCAATAATCACATCCGCGGCGCGCGGCGCCGTCTCCGCGCTGGCAATCATGGCCGGCGGCACAATCGCGGTGCACGCCGCCAACAAGGAACTCAAGATCGGCTTTGTCGGCGTGACGAGTGGCGCGGCCGCTGCGTGGGGCACATCCAACGTCCGCTCGATGCAGACGCGCGCCGCCTGGATCAACGAAACCGGCGGTGTGAAGATTGGTGACGAGACCTATGACATCAAAATCGTCACCTTCGACGACCAGAAGGACCCGAAGCGGGCGATCGCCGGCATGGAGAAGATGGCCCAGGAGGGCATCCACTATGTCGTCGGTCCGAATGTCGACGACGGCGCGGCGGCGGTGCGTCCCGTGGCAGAATCCAAGGGCATCATCTATTTTCCCTACGCATTCCCGAAGGAACTCTACACCCCGCCGGCGTCCAACGCCGTGCTCGGCATGATCGCCAACTATCAGTCGGCTCCGGCGATCTACAAATATCTCATGGAAAACAGGGGCGTGAAAAAAGTTGCCTTTGTCGCCGCCAACGAATCCGATCCGCTGAGCCAGCGGGATGGCGGTGTTGCCGCGGCAAAGGCGCTCGGGCTCGAGGTTGTGGCTGCCACGGATGTCTACCAAAACGATACCCGCGATTTCACGCCGGTACTGACGCCGATCGTTTTGCAAAAACCGGACCTGCTGGTGCTTTCGGGGGTCGCGCCCGGCAATGCGCCGCTGCTGATCCGCGCCGCGCGCGAGCTCGGCTACGAAGGTCTGATCTCCACCGAAACGGCGCAGGACGCCAAGGTGCTGGAAGAGGGCGCGGGCGAGTTGGCTAACGGCTTCATCTCAGTCGGCGGCGCATCGACGCCCGAAATCGCGTCCGACACGATGAAGGAGTTCGTCGACCGCTATACGAAAATGTTCGGCGAATACAATGACGAGTCCAACACCAAGGTCTACGCGCTCGAATACATCATCGAGACACTGAAGGCGAACCCGGCCGCGATCGACAATGTCGAGGAGTTCAAGAAGACGATCGACACTTTCTCGGCGCCCAATCCCTACCTGAAGGACGATGCCAAGCTGACCTATGTCGGAATGACGTCGTTCGGCCAGAAGCGCCAGCTTTCGGTCCCGATGGTGGTCACGGAATACCGCGACGGCAAGTTCGAGACGCTCTTCGTCGCTGAAGTCGATTGACGCAACTGCACCGAAGCGGATTGCCGCAGAGGCTCGAGCATTCGTCTTCAGCCTCTGAACGGCCGGAAACATTCTGATGGAACAAGTCATCGCCAACGGGCTCTATCTTGGCGCGCAATACGCCTTGATCGCGCTCGGCCTGACCCTGATCTTCGCGCTGATGAACGTGCTTAACTTTGCCCATGGGCAGATGTACGTTCTCGGCGGATTCGTCACCTACACGGTCTATGGCCAGCTCGGCATGCCTTTCGTCGTCGCGCTCGTCGCGTCCGGGATCACGCTGCTGGTCATTGGAGCGCTGGTCGAGAAATTCCTTTTCAGAACGGTGATTAAGCGAAGCGTGCGGGAGGAAAGTACGATGCTTCTCGCGGCAGCGGTCGCATTCTTCCTCGACGCCGTGATCCTCCTCCTGTTCGGTGAAAAGCAGCGCGGCGTGCCGAAGATCGTCAACGGCGTCTTCGTCTCCGACAGCCTCATAATGCCTTACGACCGGCTGCTGGTCGGCGCACTCGCCATACTGTTCATCGCCTCCTTCGTGCTTTTCATGCAGTACAGCAAGCCGGGACGCGCCATGCGGGCGCTGGCGCAGGACCGGGTCGCGGCGCAGCTGATGGGCGTCGAGGTCGACCGCTATTCGATGATCGGCTTTGCGCTCGGTGCCATGCTTGCCGGCATAGTCGGCGGGCTGCTGGTCGCCATCACCGGCGTCAATTCGGGCATCGGCGGGCCGATCTCGATCAAGGCGTTCCTGATGGTGATGATCGGCGGGGCCGGCGTGGTCAGCGGAGCGATCGCCGGCGGCTTCATCCTCGGCATGATGGAATCGGTCGGCCTGACGGTCCTACGCCAATATGGCGACGTCACTTATCTCGTCATCTTCGCCGCGCTGATGGTGTTCCTGAGCATCCGCCCGAACGGGCTCATGGGCAAGCCGTGGGGGTGATGGACATGAAGCGTACACGCAACATCCTCGCCGTCGCTGTCTTCATGCTGGTCGTACTCGTCGGCGTGCCCTGGCTGATCGAGGCGACCGGTCGGCTCGACCTCTACTACACGCTGACCTCGGTCGCGCTGCTCAGCATCGCCAGCGCCGGAGTGTGGGTGACTTTCTACATCGGCCGCATCAATATCGGCCAGGGCGCCTTCGCGCTTATGGGTGGCTACGTTTCGGCCATTCTTGTCGTCCAGTACGGTGTGTCGTTCTGGCTGACACTGCCGCTGGCTGGGCTATTCTGCGCCGCTGCAAGCGTGCTGATCGGACTGCCCATCCTCAGGCTTCGCGGCGTCTATTTCGCCATGGTCACGCTGGTTTTGACCGAAGTGGCGCGGCTGCTCGCGCTGGCGCTGCCGATCACCAACGGAGCCAAGGGCATGGTCAGCATTCCGCTCCCCGGCGGCATCTCGATCTTCGGGCTGACCATCCTTCCAGATTTCGCGACGCTCGCCAATCCGCGTCCCGCCTTCTATCTGGTGTCGGTTGTGCTGATGGTGCTTTGCTTTGCGGCGCTCTACCGCCTAGTCCATTCGCGCATCGGCAAACTCTGCCAGTCGTTGCAGCAGAACGAGGAACTGGCCTCCTCGATCGGCGTCAACATCGCCTATCTGCGCGTTATCGCCTACGCCATCTCCTCATTCCTCGGCGGTCTCGGCGGTGCGATGTTCGTCGCCATCTCGCAGTCGATCTATCCGTCGAGCTTCACCGTCACCGACTCGGTGAACTTCATGCTGAACTGCTTCCTCGGCGGGCTCGGCCACGTCTTCGGGCCGATGATCGGCACCTTCGTGCTCTATTTTGGCTGGGATTTCCTGTTCGAGACCGGCGAGTTCCAGTTGCTGATCTTCTCTTCGGTGCTGATCGCGCTGATGCTGTTCCTTCCCAACGGCCTGCTCAGCCTCAGGCTGTTCGGCAAGAAGCAGGGCTAGGACCATGACTGAGCTTCTCCAGATCAAGGCCGTGACCAAACGCTTCGGCGGGCTGGTCGCGGTCAACAATGTTTCCTTCGCGGTCCGCGAACGCGAAATCCTCTCCGTCATCGGCCCCAACGGCGCCGGCAAGTCGACGCTGTTCAAGTTGATTTCCTCTTTCCTCAATCCGACCTCGGGCGAAGTGCTATTCCGGGGAGAGCGGATTTCAGGCCTGGCGCCGCATATCGTCGCCCGGAAGGGCGTAGTGCGCACGTTCCAGGAGACGACGATCTTCAAGGGCATGACGGTGCGCGACAATGTCATCATCGCGCATCACCTGCGTTCCAATGCCAGCCTTGCCGGCTTCTATCTCGGCACGAACACCGCACGGCGCGACGAGGATGAATTCGGCCGCTCGGCCGACGAGATCATCGACTTCCTCGATCTCGGCGTGCAACGGCATGAGATCGCCAGCACGCTGCCGCACGGCCATCTGCGCGCGCTCGGGATTGCCATCGGGCTCGCCACGAACCCGACCGTTGTTCTGCTCGACGAGCCCTTCGCCGGCATGAACCATGACGAAACCGTGCGCGCGGTGGAGATGGTGCGCGGCGTGCGCAAGCGCGGCGTGACTGTCCTGCTGGTCGAGCACGATATGCCCGCCGTCATGAACATTTCCGACCGCATCGTCGTCCTGAACTTCGGTGTGAAAATCGCCGAGGGAACGCCGAAGGAAATCCAGGAGAACGAAAAGGTCATCGAGGCCTATCTCGGCGCCGAAGATGAGACGATCGGATTTTAGCCATGAGCGAACTGCTGAAAGTCTCCGACGTCGAACTCTACTACGACCATGTCTATGCACTGAAGGGCGTGTCGCTCAACGTCAACGAGGGCGAGACCGTCGCGCTGATCGGCGCGAACGGCGCGGGCAAATCCTCGATCCTGCGCGCCATCACCGGCCTGAAGAAAGTCCGCAGCGGCGAGATTCATTTTCGGGGCCACCGCATCGACGGAACGCGCCCGGACGAGCTGGTCAGGATGGGCATCGCCATGGTGCCGGAGGGTCGGCGCGTCTTTTCCTACATGACGGTGCGCGACAATCTGATGATGGGCGCCTTCACCCGCACCGACAAGGCCGAAATCGCCAGGACGCTGGACATGGTGCTCGGGCGCTTTCCGCGCCTGAAGGAACGCTATTCCCAGACGGCGGGCACGATGAGCGGCGGCGAACAGCAGATGCTGGTGATCGGGCGGGCGCTGATGGCCAAACCGAAGCTTCTGCTGCTCGATGAACCCTCGCTCGGCGTCGCGCCGAAGCTCGTCCAGGACATCGCCCGCTCCATCGTGGCGATCAATCGCGACGAAAAGGTCAGCGTTCTCTTAGTCGAGCAGAATTCGCGCATGGCGCTGCGCATCTCGCAGCGCGCCTACGCACTGACGACCGGAAAGATCGCGCTGGCGGGACATTCGGCTGAGCTGCTTGGCGACGACCGGGTCAAGAAACTCTATCTCGGCGGCGAAATATGAAAGCGCAAATGGACATACTCGTCGTCAATCCCAACACCACCGCGTCCATGACCGAAAAGATCGGCGAGGCGGCGCGCGGCGCGGCTTCGGCCGGCACCAGGATCATCGCCGTCAATCCGAAGGACGGGCCGCCGAGCGTCGAAGGCTATTTCGACGAGGTCTTCGCCATCCCGGGAATGATCGGCGAGATCCAGAGACATCCGGCGGCGAGCGCCTGCGTCATCGCCTGCTTCGACGACACCGGCCTCGACGCAGTACGCTGCGTCGGCGAGATGCCGGTGGTCGGCATCGGCGAAGCGGCGTTTCACATGGCGAGCCTAATTGCCGGCAAGTTCAGCGTGGTGACGACGCTGTCGCGTTCGGTGCCGGCGATCGAGCACAATCTGGTGCGCTACGGCCTCGCCAGCCGCTGCGCCAGGGTGCGGGCAAGCGACGTTCCCGTTCTGGAGCTCGAAGTGCCCGGCTCTAACGCCCGCGATCGAATTTCGGAGGAGATCGAGCGCGCCATCCGCGACGACCGGGCCGAAGCGATTGTGCTGGGATGCGCCGGCATGGCCGACCTCGCCGCCGCGCTCAGCCGCGAACATGGCCTTCCTGTGCTCGACGGCGTCGCCTGCGCGGTACAACTCTGCGAGAGCCTCGTCAGCCTTGGCCTGTCGACCTCGAAGCGCGGCGGCTACCAGGTTCCACTCGAAAAATCCTTCGCCGGAATCTTTGCGCACTTTTCGCCCTCCGGCCGTGTATCCTGATGCGTGCAAAATTGTTGACATTCCCACACAGGATGTTCGATGTCCGGCCGGAAATGCGGTGTTCGCGCCGCTATGCGATCCGACCGCCGGGACAATGAGACGATGGACCTGCTTGGACCAAAGACTCGGGATGGCGACAAGCCGACGATGCGCTGGTTTCCGGTCTATGCCGGCCTGCGCGACGCCATCGTCAGCCACCGCCTCGCACCGGGCACAAAGCTGCCCGAGGACGAGCTCGCCTCGATCTATTCGGTGAAACGCGCGGTGATACGCGCGGCGCTGCA
>NZ_SUEO01000281.1:6166-6956 GCF_004962925.1 Mesorhizobium sp.
CCGCTTGGCTCGGCTCGAGCCGAACCGCGGCGCGTTCGTCGCCCAGCCGACCAAGCAGGAAGCGCGCGAGGTGTTCGAAGCGCGGGCGCTGATCGAGCCCAAGGTCGCGGCGCTTGCCGCCGAAGTGGCAAAGCCGGCCGAGATCGCGCAACTGCGGCTTCATCTCGAAAAAGAGCACGAGGCCCTGCATGCCGGCCGCGACAGCGACGCCATCATGCTGTCGGCAAAATTCCATGTCGGCATCGCCGAAATCGCCGGCCATTCGATCCTGACCGGCTTCGTCAAAGATCTGTTGTCGCGGTCGTCGCTGATCATCGCGCTCTACTGGCGCCGCCGCGACACCACCTGCGAAAGCCACGCCCATCGCGCCCTCGTCGATGCCATCGAAAAGCACGACGCAAAAAACGCGTCCGACCTGATGCGAAGTCATCTCATCGACCTGCTGTCGGGCCTTGATCTGTCGCTTGGCGAGAAGAAGCCCGAGAGCCTGTCGGACATCTTGCGCTGATCTCCGCTGTCAAACTCTTTCGCCTATGTCCGCACCATGCTGGGCGCGATCGAAGCAAGGCATGCATCGGCCCGTGAGGACTGCTTCTTCGTTCCTGCCCTCATAACAGTAGCGCTCGTTGGGCAAACTGCCGGTTTTTCTTATGGCCATTAGATACGACCTGATGCGATCGGTCGATGGCCCTCGCGAGAGGCCAGTTCCAGACTGCAATCTTATGCGACTTTCGAATGTAGCAGCTAAGTTAAAATGTCCGGATCTGGCAAAGTAGGAATGTCGCTCCTG
>NZ_SUEO01000282.1 GCF_004962925.1 Mesorhizobium sp.
GGTGAAGGCGTTGAAGTCGACGCCGAGCCCGCCGGAGCGATAGGGTTTTGTCAGGACATGAAAAGCCGAACGCCGGAAAGCTGCGAACGCAGCCAGATGGTCGTCCTCGTCCCAACCGGGCAGATCGTCAAAGGATTTTTCGCTGAACGCCTGAGAAAGCGACACCGGAGCCTCGCCGTGGTCCGGGCTCAGTCTTCTTCTTCAGTGGCGACCAGCTTCCAGTTCGGGTCGCGCGAGCGGGTGTCGCGGGCGAAGGTCCAGACGTCCTTGACCTCGGCGACGGTTTCGGGATCGCCGTCGATGACGGCGCCGGCCTTGTCGCGCGTCGCCGAAATCAGCTCGCTGACGATGCGCAGCGTAATATGCGCCTCGCCGCCCTTCATCTCGGCGGAAACGATGTCGGCCTTGTCGATGCCGACGAAGGAGGACTGGATCTTCTCCGATTTCGCCTCGCGATCGCCGATGGCCGCGACAAAGCCGTCATAGACCTCGCGCGACAACAGGTTCTTCAGCGTCTTGCGGTCGCCATCGGCATAGGCCATGACGATCATCTCATAAGCCATCTTGGCGCCGTCGACGAAGGTCTTGGGGTCGAATGCCGGATCATTGTCCTTGATCGTGCGCAGGCCCCTGTTGAGATCGGTGTCAGGCTTGGCGAAGGCGTCGATCGCCGCATAGGCGTCGATGGTCGGCTCTCCCGGCGCTCGCTTGCGCGGCAGCGAGACCACATTCTCAGGTTTCTGGGCGGCGTCCTCGCGCGTGCGGCTCGCCGTATAGGGATCGAAGGGCGGGCGCTCGCTGCCGGTGCGGCGGCCGAGCACGTTGCGCAGCTGGAAAAAGATCACAACCGCCGCAACCAGAAAGAAAATCGTGCCGAAGTCGAAGAATCCCATATCTTCCGCCAATCAATCCCTACTCCGGCCGGACCGCCCGGCCTAGCAATGGCTGCGGTCGCATAGCGTTCAACATTCAAAGCATATAGAACGCAAGGTGCCATCATTCAAATTAAAGGCAGGCATACCTATCTACAAGCTCCAGTGCCAGCGGCGATTGCTCGCCGGCCGGCAAAACATGGAAACGATCGGTCAAGATTTGCGTATTTCGCTGCTTCCCCTGTTCCTTCTCGCGCTTCCGCTGCTGGAGATCGCCGGTTTCGTCGTTGTCGGCCGCCAGGTCGGCGCATTGGCGACGGTCGGCCTAGTGCTGGCTTCGAGCATCGCCGGCGCATTGTTGTTGCGATATCAGGGTTTTGGCGTCATGAGCCGGGTCCGTGCCGAAATGGACGCCGGACGTGATCCAAGCCGCCAGCTCGCGCACGGCGCCATGATCGTGCTGGCGGCGATCCTGCTCATCATTCCCGGCTTCATAACAGACATTTTCGGCATTCTGCTGTTCCTGCCGCCGGTCCGCGACTTTGCCTGGCGCCTGCTGAAAGGCCGCATCGTGCTGGCGACCAATTTCGGCACCGGCGGATTCCGTGCCCGGCAACGCAACAAGACCATCGATCTCGACGACGGCGACTATTCGCGCGGCGACGATCACGGGCGTGGACCGGATCACAGTTCTCCCTGGCGCCGCCTCAAGGACGACTAGGTCGCCTTGAGGACGACTAGGTCGCCTTGAGGACGACTGGGTCGGCAAACGCCTCCGGGACAACTAGGTCGGCAAACCTTGTCTTGTCATGCCGACCATGGTAGCGAACGCCCGATTTCAATCCGGTCAGCAACGCTGCCCAGGTAAAAGGACAACAGCTTATGGCCAGCAAAGACGACGCGCCGACCGGCGCGGCCAATGGCAACGGCAACACGGCGCAGCCTTCGCTCAACGTGCTCGCCCAATATGTGAAGGACCTTTCCTTCGAAAGCCCCGGCGCGCCGAACTCGCTGCGCGGCCGCGACAAGGCCCCCGGCATCGCCATCAACGTCAATGTCAACGCCAATCCGCTTTCGGACAAGCAGTTCGACGTCAATTTGACGCTGAACGCCAAGGCGTCTTTCGATCAGGAAGTGCTGTTCAACGTCGAGCTGGTCTATGGCGGCGTGTTCGCCATCAGCGGCTTCCCGCAGGAGCACATGCTGCCGCTGCTGTTCATCGAATGCCCGCGGCTGCTGTTCCCGTTCGCCAGGCAGATCATCGCCGAGGCGACGCGCAATGGCGGCTTCCCGCCCCTGATGCTCGACCCGATCGATTTCGCGCAGATGTTCCAGCAAAAGCTGGCCGAGGACCAGGCCGCCGGCAAGGTCCAGGTGAGCTAAGAAGGCTATCTCGGTAGCGTTTAAGAAGCCCGGCCTCGCGCCGGGCTTTGTGTTTTTGGGGCTTTAGCCAGAGCATTTTGCAGCCAAGTGGAATCACTTGGCGTCGCACAATTGCGTCTAAAACAAATGGATAGAGCGAGATGGCCAATTCAATTGGAATGCATCCCGCCCCAGAGTCTCAATGGGGCGGATGAAACACGCCAGAAGGCGGTATGGTGTAGGTGATCTCAAACGTGATGTTCTGAAGCTCCGAAACGCAGACAGTATCGTCCTGAGCCGTCAGGCCGTCGATCGACGGACCGCCTGTCAGCAGGAGGCCGAACGCTGCCACACCACCAAGCGGCGGGCTGGGGGCGTTGAGTTGCCAGGCGACCGGAGCGGTCACGTCCCACTGACGGGCGTTGATGCGTGATACTGGCTGTTTCCATTCCTCGAAGGTGGGGAGCCTGCCCTGCACCGCTCCGCCATTGCGGACCCAATCGAAGGAGGGAGCGCGCACGACCGCGCAACCGTCCGTCTTTTGCTGGTAGTTTCCCTCTCCGTTCTGCCAGCATCGATAGGCGTACCCCACGACAAGTGGGCAGAATGGAGCCTCGACCTCGTCATAGCTCAGCACGACCCGATCAACGATCTTGCCCGGAATCATGTCCATAAGCGTGCGGTCGAACTGAACGGCGCGTTCAAGAACGAAGGAGAAACAGTTGTCGCCGAGCCATCCGATTTCCGCCTGACCCCAACCAACCATACCCCCCATGGCACCGGGCATTGGGTCCAGCCGGCCACATGTGGAACCATACGTCTTTTCTTGCCAAGCGCCGCGGCTGGCTGTGACCCCGACGAGCAGGGTATGCTGACCCTCACTATTGAACTCCGGCCCTCCGACGATCGTCCTGGAGCTTGCGAGCGCGTTCTCGTCCCGCGCGCGCTGGCGCGCGGCCGGGATGACACAGACCAAGTCTCCATCAAAGGCTTCGCGCCAGACATAGCCCTGCAGGCAATAGTAGACACCGTCGCGAGGGCCCGGTTCGCGTCGCTGGTGACCTTTCGCGTTTTCATCGGCGGCGAGGGTTCGGGATTGCGGGATAACGCAGACCACGTCTCCTGGACGCGCCTCTCGCCAAACGTATCCCTGAAGGCAGGTCCGTGGATCCTGGGCAAAGGCTTCGTGGATGCCCAAGTACGCAAGCAATACAATCATCGTCGCCGACCCAAGCATTAGATAAATGGCACGCATGGTATAATCGCCCTTCGCTGGCCTCGCTCCGCGAGGGGGGTAACAGCCGCGCCTTTATGCTTTGACAGGAGATCTCCGGTCCAAGCTCGCCGCTCTTCAATATCGGTGAGGCTGACGGAAGGGCGCTTACGTGTCGCATACGCGTCGAGATTGATTGTTCGCAGCCGAAGAAATGACGTGCGGGAATCGAGGCGATGGGAGAATCGCCGCTTGCTCGGTAGCGTTTGAAAAGCTCGGCGTAAGCCGGGCTTTTTTATTGGAGATGCCGGCGGGACAGCACACCCCTCAGTCCTACCGGACATCTCCCCCACAAGGGGAGAGATCGGACATCACACCGGCTTTCGCCAATCGCCAACGTTGCAGGAATGAGCGGAGCGCCGAAGCTGCCAATCTCCCCACCCGTGGGGGAGATGTCCGGCAGGACAGAGGGGGGCGCGACGGAGCGCCTCCGTCAAACTCACTATGCCGCAGAACTCGCTTCCGGGGCGACGCGCAGCCAGAGCGCCTTTTCGCCTAATGTGCCGACCATGCTCGCGTGCGCGGTGCGCTCGGCGTCGGTCAGACGGGATGGCAGCGCTATCGGCCGCACGCCGATGCTGATGTCGATGTCGTCGACATTTCTCCTGCCGCCGGCGGGCGCCGTGGCACTGTCGAGGATCAGCGCCGCCTGCTTGCCGCCAATGAGCTCGATATAGACCTCGGCCAGCAATTCCGAATCGAGCAGCGCGCCGTGCTTGGTGCGACGGGCATTGTCGATGCCATAGCGCCGGCAGAGCGCGTCCAGCGAATTCGGTCCCATCGGATGCTTGCGGCGCGCCAGCGCCAGCGTGTCGACGACAAGCCCGGGGTCAACAACCGGGTGGCCAAGCCGGCCGAATTCGACATTGAGGAACGCGATGTCGAAAGTGGCATTGTGGGCGACCAGCTTGGCGCCATCGATGAAGGCAAGGAACTCCTCGGCGATGTCGCTGAAGGTCGGCTTGCCCATGAGGTCGGCGGCACTGATGCCATGGACGGCCTGCGCCTCCGCATGAATCGGCCGCCCTTGCGGGTTGATGTAATGGTGGAAGGTGCGGCCGGTCGGGAACCGATTGACCAGCTCGATGCAGCCAAGCTCGATGACGCGGTCGTCGCGGAAATCGAGACCGGTGGTTTCCGTATCGAAGATGATCTCGCGCATCTAAACAGTCCGTTGGCTCCGGCGTCATTCCAGCCGAATCATGATGGGAACAAATTGGCAACATATTACGCCGGATGCAAGCGCCGTTAAGCAGGCTTGCCGGCGTTATCCCCGACCAGTTCGGCGACAATCGCATCGACCGCCGCGCGCGCCGCATCAAAACCCTGTCCGGTGTCGATGATGAAATCGGCTTGGCTGCGCTTTTCGGCGTCGGGAACCTGCCTGGCCAGGATTGACGCCAGCTTCTCTTCGCTCATCCCCGGCCGCGCCAGCACCCGGGCGCGCTGGATTTCGGCCGAGGCGGTGACGACCACAACCTTGTCGACGCGGCCGCGGCCGCCGGTTTCGAACAGCAGCGGGATATCGAGAACGACAAGCGGCGCGCCGGCGACACGATTCCTGGCCAGGAAGGCGTCGGCGTCGGCGCGGACAAGTGGGTGGATGATCGCTTCCAAGCGTTTCAGCGCGGCTGCATCGCCAAGCACCCGCTCGGCGAGCTTTGTGCGATCGACCGAGCCGGATTCTGTGGTTCCGGGAAAAGCCGCCTCCACCAGCGGAGCGGCCTTGCCGGCGTAGAGGCGATGCACCGCTTCGTCCGAATCGTGGACCGGCACGCCGGCCTCGGCAAACATCTGGGCCGTAGTCGACTTGCCCATGCCGATCGATCCGGTGAGGCCGAGCACGATCATGCTTTTCATTCCTTGGTCATTCCTTGGCACCGAGATCGGCGACGATCATCTGCCGCAGTTCGGCAGTGACCTCCGGCCTGATCCCGAACCAGTGCTCGAAGCCGGGCACCGCCTGGTGCAGCAGCATGCCGAGCCCGTCGACGGTTTTTAGGCCCCTGGCCTTGGCTGCGGCCAGCAACGGCGTTTCCAGCGGCACATAGACAATGTCGGTGACGATGGCATGGTTCGGCAGCCTGGCCGGATCGGCGGACAGGCCTTCATTGCCATGCATGCCGAGCGCTGACGTGTTGACCAGCAGGCCGGCATCGGCAAGCAACTCGCCGGTCGCAGCCATGCCATGGGCCGAGACCCCGGCACCGAAACGATCGCGAAGCTCCTGCGCCCTCGCAAGCGTCCGGTTGACAATGCGGATGTCACTAATGCCGCGCTCAATCAGCGCCTGGATGACCGCGCGGGAGGCGCCGCCGGCGCCGAGCACCACGGCCGGGCCATTATTTGCCCAGCTGGGCGCACGCTCGTCGAGATTGGCGGCAAAGCCATGGGCGTCGGTGTTGCCGCCCCACAGATCTCCGCCCTCGAACCACAGCGTGTTGACCGCGCCGATCTGTTCGGCCGCATCGTCGCGACGCGTCGCCAGCGCGAAGGCGGCCTCCTTGTGCGGGATGGTGACGTTGCCGCCGCGGTAGCCATTCGTCTCGAGCGTTTTGACGAATTCGGCAAAATCGTCCGGCGCGACGTCGATAGCCCGGTAGCTGCCGTCGATGCCGTATGTCGCCAGCCAAAAGGAGTGGATCTTCGGCGACCGCGAATGCGCCACCGGGTGGCCGGTGACGAAGGCCTTTTTTGCGGCCTCAGCCATCGATGGCCCCGAGCTCACGCAGCTTGGCCAGAACGGGCAGAAGCGGCAGGCCGACAATGGTGAAATAGTCGCCCTCAATTCTCTCGAACAGCTGGATGCCCTCGCCTTCGATCTGGTAGGCGCCGACGCTGGACAGCGCCTTGGCGCCGACACGCGCCAGATGGCGGCCGATGAAGGCCGGATCGAGTTTTCGCATGGTCAGGCTGGCGATGCCGACATGCCGCCACAGGACAGCGCCGTCGCGGGCCAGCACGACGGCGCTGTTGAGCTGATGGGTCTTGCCCGACAGCGCCAAGAGATGGCGGCGCGCAGCTTCCATATCGGCCGGCTTGTTGAACACTTCGTCGCCGAGCGACAGCGTCTGGTCGCAGCCGAGCACCAGGGCGCCGGGTCTTCGCTCGCTGACGTCAGTGGCCTTGGCCTCGGCAAGCACCAGGGCGACGTCCTCGGGCGAAACGCCGCTGCCTTTTAGGGGCGCCTCAAGCGCGCGCTCATCGACTTCCGCCGGAACCGCCTCGATGGCGACGCCGGCATTGACGAGCATCGCCTTGCGGAACGGACTGCCTGAGGCAAGGATGATTTTTTCGGCCATTTTTTCGCGCCCGGTTTCTGGCACCGACTAGGGTGTTGAGATTCAGGTCAGGCCGAGTCGAAAATGGTGGCTTCCGAGAACCGGAGCGGAGCGTACTTTTCGTACGTGAGCACCGGAAGCGCAG
>NZ_SUEO01000283.1 GCF_004962925.1 Mesorhizobium sp.
CTGTTGCTCAGCACCGCGGCGCCGCCGCTGCGGGATGCCGTCATCGTGAGGCGGTTGCGGCAGGCAGGTGCCGTTATCTTCGGCAAGACCAATATGACCGAATTCGCCTTCACCGCGATCGGCGTCAACCCGCATTACGGCACGCCCGGCAATGCGACCGACGCCAGCCGGATTGCGGGTGGCTCATCCTCCGGCGCCGGTGTTTCGGTCGGCGAAGGTACGAGCGAGATCTCGATCGGTTCGGACACCGGCGGTTCGGTGCGCATTCCAGCATCGCTGAACGGTGTCGTCGGCTTCAAGCCGACGGCGCGGCGCGTGCCGCGTGATGGCGTTTTCCCGCTGTCCAACACGCTCGACTCCATCGGCCCGCTCGCCCGCACCGTTGCCGAATGCGCCGCAGCCGACGCCGTGATGGCGGGTGAGGAGCCTGTGGCGCTGGTTCCGCTTCCGCTTGCCGGATTGCGCATCGGCGTTCCACGCGGCGTGCTCTTCGAAGAGACGGAAGAAGAGGTCTCGGCGGCGTTCGACCGATGTATTGGCAAGGTAGAACTTGCGGGTGCACACCTCGCCGATCTCTCCATCGATGACCTCCTTGCTGATTTGCGCGCAGTAACCAAGCGGGCCTCGATCGCGGCAATGGAGGGGGCCGAGGTCCATGCAGATTGGCTGGCGACAGGTGCGACGACGCCGGTCGATCCGCGGGTGAGCGAGCCGCTGTCGCGCGCTGCCGCCGTTCCGGCCACGGCCTATATAAGGGCAATCCGCCGCCGCACGGCGCTTGTCGCCGCCATGGACGAGCGGCTGGCGTCTGTCGATGTGCTGGCCCTGCCGACCACGCCGGTCACGGCACCGACCATCCTGTCGATGACCAGCAACGAAGGTCTATGTGAGCATACGGAAGGCCTTCTGCTGCGCAACACGCAGGTCGCCAACCAGTTCGACCTCTGTGCAATCTCGCTGCCGATGCCGGGAATGGCGCGCCCGGCCGGGCTGATGCTGGTGGCGCGCGACGGCCATGACCACCGTCTCCTGCGCATTGCGGCGGAAGTCGAGGCACTGCTCGGCCGCTGAAGATGTGAACGTCAATGCGACGAACAGTGGCTGCGTTCGCTGTCCCGGGACGCGCGTTCGATACCGATCGCGACCAGCCATGGCAGAGTGTATTGCTTGCCGTTGAGGGTCTGGGTCCGGTTCTCGATGGAGCCGACAACCACGACCTTGCCGGCATAGAGTTTGTCCGAGAGATCGAGCGCCTTGTCCTTCTGCGACAAGCGATCGAGGTCGATCGACACGCCCTTGACGATCTTGCCCGTGGCAAGATCGCGTGCGCTGTTCGACGGACAGGGCGCCATCACGCACCGCAAGCCGTTGTCGCAATAGACATAGCTGCCCTCGGTGGCAGCGACCGAGGGCAAAACGCAGATCGAAAACATGGCAATAAGCAACGGCGTGCGGCGAACAACGAGCATGGGGCCAGCGTCGTGGAGAAATGGGGCGAAACGGCGATGGCGCTACGCGTCGGCCGGAAACCGCCGCCGGTAGTGTTCGACCGCTTCGGGATTGCGCAGATTGACCGGCAATTTGTTGGCCAGCACCAGCAAGGTTTCATCAGCCGACCCGACGCCCATGCGCATCATCGACTGCTCGGTGATCCCTGCCATGTGCGGGGTGACGATGACATTGTCGAAGCCGAAATAGGGATGATCTGAAGGCAGCGGCTGCGTCGCAAAGACGTCGAGCGCGGCACCGCCGATACGGCCCTTTTTCAGTGCTTCGATCAGCGCGTCGTCGTCGATCACCGGCCCGCGCGAAATGTTGATCAGCAGCGCATGCGGCTTCATGCGGGCAATGCGCTCGCGATTGATCAGGCCGCGCGTCTCCGGTGTCAGCGGGCAGCACAGAACGATGATGTCGCTCTGCTCGACCAGCGCGTCGATCGACAGAAAGCCGACCCTGTCCAGCGCCGGCCTCATGCTACGCGTCGTCGCCACCACGTTCAGGTCGAAACCATGCGCCGCGATATGGCCGACTGCCTGCCCGATGGCGCCGAAGCCGACAATGCCGATCGTCTTGCCGGCGAGCTCGCTGGCGAGAATGGTGTGGTCGCGGCCGGCCAGCCAGCCCTTTGCCCGTAAGTCACGGTCCACTAGGCGGAACCTCCGAACCAGCGCCAGGGCCGCGAACATCACATATTCGGCGACCGACCGTGCATTGACCGCCGGCACGTTTGCGACCAGCACGCCGGCTGCGGTGGCCGCTTCCATGGGGACCATGTCGAGCCCGGCACCGTGGCGGATTGCGGCCCGGAGCTTCGTCGCGCCCTCGAAAAGCGCTGATGGCAGCGGAGCGCGAACGATGATGATATCGGCGTCCCTCGCCTCAGTCGTCAGCGTGTGCGCATTGAGGGCGGAGGCGACGACGAGTTCGCCGGCACCAGTCAACATGGCGGAGGCGCGCGGGTGCAGCGTGTGCGTCGACAGGATTTTAGGCATATCAGACCTGTTCGAGCGCTGGAATTTGAGCTTCTTCGCGGCCTTCGATCAGGCCTTTCCAATAGCTCTCCGCGCCTTGCAGATGGGCGCTCATCAGCGCCTGGGCGAGGTTGCCGTCGCGGCGCAGCAGCGCCTCGTAGATTTGAATGTGCTCGGCATGCGAGCGAACGCCACGTTCGGGATCGTTGAAATAGATCGGCAAGCGTTGCTCGCCCATCATGTAATAGACGCTGCATATGTTGTGAAAAACGCTGTTCTTGGTTGCCCGCACGATCTCAAGGTGAAACTCGCGGTCCTCCTTGGCGAGGCCTTCGCCCGCAGCAATGCGATCCTCCGAAGCCTTCAGGATTTCGCGCAGCCGCTCGAAATTTTCCTCGGTGGCACGCGAACAGGCAAGCTCAGCGGCCTTGATTTCGTGGATCTTGCGCAACTCGACCGTCTCGTAGATCATAATCGGGTCGAGCGGCAGGCCGGCTCGCGCAAACAGTGCCATCGCTTCGACGCTGGGCTGCTTGGTGTCGATATAGATGCCGGATTTGGCCCGGCGCTCGACGATACGCATGGCTTCGAGGATGGCCAGCGCCTCGCGGATCTGGCCACGGCTGACGGCGAAATGCTCCGCCAGTTCACGCTCAGACGGCGTTCGACCCGTCGCCTTGTCGGAATGGGAGAACAGATAGGCGGCGAGTTCCGCGAGGAGGTTCTTTTCTTTCATGATCAGCCGCGTAGCGCGTGCGCCTCCAGGAACCGTTCCGAAAGGGTGAATCCCAGTCCGGGCTTCTCGGGGATCGCTATCATACCGTCCTTTGCTTCGACAGTCTCTTCGATAAGATCGTGGATCATCGGGTTGGCGCCCAGCGAATATTCGACGGTAAAGCTAGCCGGCGAAGCAGCGCAGACATGCAGCCCGGCGAAGAAGCAAGGGGCGCCGGCCCACAGATGCGGCGCGAAGCGCAGATTGAAGGCGCTGGCGATGGTGCCGATCTTCATCGCCTCGCTGATGCCGCCGCAGAAGGCCGGGTCCGGCTGAAAGATGTCGGCCGCCTTGAGTGTGGCGAGGTCGCGGAAAGCATAGCGCGTCGCTTCGCTTTCGCCGGTGGCGATTGGGATCGAGCCGGACGCCCGCACTTCGGCCATCCCAGGCTTGTCATCGGCGATGATCGGCTCCTCGAACCAGGCCAGATCGAGATCGCCGGCGAGATGGATGAAGCGCTTGGCTTCCGCCACAGTATAGGTGCCATGCGCATCGACCATCAGGTCGACTTCGGGGCCGAGCGCCTGTCTTGCGGCGCGGACGCGAGCGGCGGAATTGTGCGGGGTGCCGTCCATCGCGCCGATCCGCATCTTCAGCGCCTTGAAGCCGCCCTTGGCGATATAGGATTTCAACTGGTCGCCGATCGCCTCGGTCGAGGCCCAGCCGCCGGAAGCATAAGCCGGCATGCGGTCGAGCTTGCGACCGCCGAGCAGCCGCCAGACCGGAACCCCCAGCGACTTGCCCAGAATGTCCCACAAAGCGATGTCGACGGCACTGATCGCGGCGACGCTGATGCCGCGCCGCGCCAGTTGCGGCATGGCGTGGCCATTTTGCGCGGCGCTGTCGTAGCGCACGCCATTGTAGAGCATCTCCCAGATCACCCCGATGTCGGCCGGATCGCAGCCGATCAGCTGCGGGCCGACTTCGTGGTTCAGCATGTGGACGAGGGCACCATAGCTGCCGGTGCTGCCGGCGGCATTCTTGCCTTCGCCCCAGCCGACCAGCCCATCGTCGGTCTCGATGCGCAGGATGGCGGCGTCGAACGTCGTCACCTGACCGAAGTCGCTGCGGTGCTGCTTCGCGGCTTCGATCGGTATGCGGACCCACCAGGCTTGGACCGTTTTGATGCGCATGTTCATCCCCGGCCCTGCCGCCGGTCAGGGCGGAAGGCTCATTCCCAAACGGATCGATTACTTGATCAGCGGCAGCAGCGTTTCAGCGTTGATGCGCATCTGATCGGTGTAGAATTTCTCCGTGAGCACGCTGGAACCATGGTCCTGAATGAATTTGAGCTGCTCCGGCGAGATGTCGACCGGATTGCGCTCGACCATGTCGGGATAGGGAGCGGCCGGCGTGCGGTCGACAGGGGCGACGAATTCGTTGGTCAGTGCGCCGTCGTAACCGACTTCCTTCAGCGTGCCGACGATCTTCGGCCAGTCGATCTGTCCGAGCCCCGCGGCGAAGCGGTTGTTGTCGGCGACGTGGAAGTCGAACAGTCGCTTGCCGACCTGCCGGATGGCGTCATAGACGTTAAATTCTTCCATGTGGATGTGGTAGGCGTCGAGGCAGACACCGCATTCGGGGCTGACCGCATCGGCCAGCGCCAGCGCCTGGGCGCCACGGTTGAACAGATAGGTCTCGAAGCGGTTGAGCGGCTCGACCGCTATCTTGACGCCGACCTTCTTGGCATGGGTGAAGCATTCCCTGGTGGCGTCGACCACCCATTTCCATTCTTCTTCTTCGGTGCCGTCCGGCACCACCTTGCCGACGGTGGCGGGAACGAGCGTGATGATCTCGCCGTCGAGTTCGCTCACCATGGTCAGCACGTCCTTGACGTACTGCACCGAACGCTCGCGCTGACCTTGGTCCTTGGCGGCGAGATTGCGCTCGCCCAGCATCAACGTCACCGCCCCCCAGCAGCGGATGCCGTGCTCCTTCAGGAGCGCACGCGTCTCAACGGTCTTGTACTGCTCGGGTTCGCCGGAAATTTCGATCGACTCATAGCCGAATTTTTTGATGCGTTTGAGCGTCGTCTCCAATGGCTCCGCCCGCATCCAGTTGTGCGTCGAGAGATGCATGGTCTGTCCTTCCCAGAATTCGCCTGTAACAGTTGGCCGGCGGCGCAACCCGATCGAGCGCGCCGCATGATTCCTCCCCAAGGCGCTCCAGCATTTTTCGTAAACTGGTTCGACCAATTGGGCCTGCAAAGAGGTCTACAGCAATTTGATCTGAACGGCAAGAAGCGCAGGATTTCCACTCTGATGGCTGGTTTACCTCATTGATTACATTGCAATATGTCGCGCAACTCGGCATGGTTGCAGGCTTCGGATGGCAAGCAAGGCGGCTTGACGAGATTTCGCCATTTGGTAATACCAGAGCAGCGCTGCGTAACGCGCTGTGCGAAAAGACCAAAGAGGCTGGCCCTGCTTTCAATCGGCGCTATGCTTGGTCGTGGAAAAATTGGGAGGATGCCGATGCCGTCGACAATGAAGGGGCCTGGGCTGTTTCTGGCGCAGTTCGCGGGCGATGCCGCGCCGTTCAATTCGCTGCCGTCGATCACCAGGTGGGCGGCCGGGCTGGGCTACAAGGGCGTGCAGATCCCGACCTGGGACAGCCGGCTGTTCGACCTCGAGAAGGCGGCGTCTTCTCAGGCTTATTGCGACGAGGTGAAGGGCATCTGCACCGAGGCCGGCGTCGAGATCACCGAGCTGTCGACGCATCTGCAGGGGCAGCTGGTGGCAGTGCATCCGGCCTATGACGCGCAGTTCGACGGCTTCGCACCGCCTGCGGTTCACAACAATCCGAAGGCCAGGCAGCAATGGGCGGTCGAACAGATGAAGTTCGGCGCCAAGGCTTCGAAGAACCTTGGGCTCAAGGCGTCGGTGTCGTTTTGCGGAGCGTTGGCCTTCCCGTACCTTTATCCGTGGCCGCAACGGCCGGCGGGATTGATCGAGGAAGCGTTTTCCGAACTGGGAAAACGCTGGAAGCCGATCCTCGACATCTATGAGGACAATGGCGTCGACCTTGGTTACGAGATCCATCCGGGCGAGGACGTGTTCGACGGCGCGACGTTCGAGATGTTCCTCGACGCGGTGGGCGGCCACAAGCGCTGCAACATCAATTACGACCCGTCGCATTTCCTGCTGCAGCAGCTCGACTATCTCGAATTCATCGACATATATCATGAGCGGATCAAGGCGTTCCACGTCAAGGATGCCGAGTTCAATCCGACCGGCCGGCAAGGCGTCTATTCCGGCTATCAGAGCTGGACGAACCGGGCCGGGCGCTTCCGCTCGCTTGGCGACGGGCAGGTGGATTTCGGCGGCATCTTCTCCAAGCTTGCCCAATATGACTACGATTCATGGGCGGTGCTGGAATGGGAGTGCTGCCTGAAGCATCCGGAGGACGGTGCGGCCGAAGGCGCTCCCTTCATCCAGCATCACATCATCAGGGTGACGGAGAAGGCATTCGACGATTTCGCCGGTGGCGCGACCGATAAAAAGGTGCTGCGCGCCATGATGGGAATTTAACGCCGCTGTCCCTCCCCCTTGAGGGGAGGGTGGCCCGAAGGGCCGGG
>NZ_SUEO01000284.1 GCF_004962925.1 Mesorhizobium sp.
CGGAAGTTGCCCTGAATGAGGGTTTGGCCGATCACGAACGGTAACCGCGGCGTTACGCACCGATCGCTTCCAGCCCTTCCTCCAGCCAGTCAGCCAGCAGCGGCATGCCGAGCAGATATTTCGCCGTGCGTTTGTTGGCGCGCTCGCGCGCGGCCGCCAGCGCGTCGGTCCATTCCGAGGCGTCATAGTCGCCACGGCCAACCCAGGCCAGCGCGATCAGTTCGGCCGCCTCGTCGACGTTGAGGTCGTTGATCAGTTCGCGCAGTTCTTCTTCGGTGAGGTTTTCGGAGCTTTCCTCGACGAGACCGTCATGGTGATGGTTGTCGTGCGCCTGGCCGTCGAGCTCTACCTCGTGCTCGGCGCCATCGGCATAGTCTTCGTTGACGGCGGCGCTCAGCGCCTTCGCCTTGAGGATGAATAGGCGCACGGTGTCGGGACCGATCGAAAGCTCCCATTCCTTTTCAAGAGGCCGCCGCACTGGCATTCTCTCCGTATACTCCGTTTGCCGTTTGCCGTATGTTGGATGATAGCGAATTTGCAGCGCTCGTCACCTCATGTTCGGCTCTTCAATTTTTTGCGGCCGGCACGGACCGTTTCCAAAAGGTTTCAGCGGGCCACGACTTTTTCTGGGATGAAACGGCTTTTGCCCGGCGTTAGTCCTGCATTGTCATGCTTCAAGGAGGCTTCGATGCGAAGACGATTGCTGATCCAGGTTCTGGCGGTTGCCGCCCTGCCGCTGTTTGCGGTTCCGGTGTTTTCGGCGGGCGAAGGCGGCGGCGGAGGTGGAGGCGGCAACGAGACCGTCACGAAATGCAAGAAAGGCTATGTCTACGACACGAGGCTGAAGAAATGCGTGGCACCGAAGCAAGGCATGCTGGACGACGACAACATCTATGAAGCCGGCCACGCGCTGGCGATGGCCGGGCGTTATGACGAGGCGATCGCGGTGCTCAGCCTGGCTGCGGACAAGAAAGACCCACGCATCCTCAACTATCTCGGCTACTCGCATCGCCATTCCGGGCGGGTCACCGTCGGCCTCGGCTATTACGAGGAAGCGCTGCGCATCGATCCTGATTACACGCTGGTACGTGAATATCTCGGCGAGGCGCATCTGCAGATCGGCGATCTCGCCGGTGCCCAGGAACAGCTCCGCGAGATCGAGAAGCGCACCGGCAAGGGATCTCGTGAATACGGCATGCTGTCTGAGCAGATAGACCATTTCATGAAGAGCTGATTCGACCCTCCAACGCTCCTCAAACCGGCTGCGAGCAATCGCAGCCGGTTTTTTTGTTACGCTTGCCCTGCGAACCGTGCTGCCGTCACGGCATTTCCACAGATGGCGTGTGAATTTTTCAAAACCGATTTTTTTGGCGTGAAAAACCCGCGAAGATTGCTATATTGGGGGAAATTGCGGTGAGACGGTTCCGTTGGCCCGAGGCTGCCGGACCGTTTTCTTTTTGTACCCATCGATAAGGTCGTTCCCGGAATGCGGGGGCGGCGGCAGGAAAGGTCAGGCATTATGAACAAGGTCCCGATGACAGGCGAGGGGTTCGCGTCGTTGAAGGAAGAACTGCGCTGGCGCCAGCAGGAAGAGCGGCCGCGCATCATCGAAGCGATCTCCGAAGCGCGCTCACATGGCGATCTTTCCGAAAACGCCGAATACCACGCGGCGAAAGAGGCGCAGAGCCTCAATGAGGGCCGCGTCAACGAGCTTGAGGACTTCATCGCGCGTGCCGAAGTGATCGACGTCACCAAGCTCAGCGGCGAAAAGGTCAAGTTCGGCGCCACCGTGGTGCTGGTCGACGAGGATACGGAAGAGAAGAAGACCTACCAGATCGTCGGCGACCAGGAAGCGGACGTGAAGTCCGGCCGTATCTCGATCTCCTCGCCGATCGCGCGGGCGCTGATCGGCAAGGAAGTCGGCGATGCGATCGAGGTCAATGCGCCAGGCGGTGCGCGGGGCTACGAGATCGTCCAGGTGCAGTTCATTTAGGACCTTTTGATAATTCTACTCTGGCGGCCGACTAGCGCGGTTTTCTGCGCTTCCTACAGCGCCGCGCGTCTTTTGGACGCGCAAAGGACGCTGTAGGACTTTTGATTTGCGCATGATCCTTTCCGAAAATCGATTCCGATTTTCGGGGTCATGCGCGAAGCTCACGTACTTTAAGTACGCTCCGCTCCGGTTCTCGAAAACCACGCTATTCGACTCGTCAGAGCGAATTCTGAAAAGGTCCTATGTCGCGGCCTGCGATTTGAGTGCCAGCAGCCTCTCGGCCTCTGCCACCACTTCCGCTGGCACGATGCGACTGCCGGGCGCGGCCAGCAGCGTTGACGAGAACGGCCCGCGCGGGCCGGTCAGGCCGGGTTCTGTTGCCAGAAATACGGCGACCGTCGGCAGGCCGAAGGCACTGGCGAGGTGGGTGAGGCCGGTGTCGGCGCCGATGACCAGCACCGACCGGCCGATGATCGCGGCGATCTCGGCAAGCGGTGATTTCGGCATCAGAACGGTCTGCGGAACGGCCTCGACGATCGCTTCGGCAACCGCCTTTTCCTTGTCGTTAGACCAGGTGGTGACCGGCGTCATTCCTCTCGACACGAGAAGCCCGGCAGTCTCGATCCAGTCGCCTACCGGCCATTTCTTGTCCTCGCGGCTGGTACCGTGCAGCAGGAAGGCGGGTTTTTCGCCGACAAAGGTCGAACCGCTGGCCGGCGGCACGATGCCGGACTCGAGCCTGGAAAAGGTTGGTTCATAGCCGAGCGCCAGCCCGAACAGCCGCCTTGTGCGTTCAATGGCATGCAGATCGCGCGGCACGGCATAGCGGCGGTCGTAGAACAAGGTCGCCGAAGGCTCGCGGGCGCTCGAGCGGTCGAAGCCGGCGATCGGGGCCGCGGCCAGTTTCGCCACCAGGGCCGATTTCAGCAGTCCTTGCGCATCGATGACGAGATCGTAGCGGCAATCGCGCAAGGCGCGACGCAATCTTGCCGCCTCTCGCCATGTGCTGCGGCCGAGTGGGCTTGTGCGCCAGCGCCGGATCGCCACGGTGTGGATGGTTGCGATCGCCGGATGCAGCGCCACGATGCTGGCAAAGGCTTCTTCCACGCACCAGTCGAACGATATGTCCGGCCGGTTGCGGCGAGCATCCTCGACGGCCGGAAACGTGTGGATGACGTCACCCATCGAGGATGTCTTGACGATGAGCACCCTCATGCGGCGGCCGGCATTTCCAGCAGCCGTTCCGCTGCCGCCGCGACCTGCGCCACCTCGAGCGTCTTCAGGCAATTGAGATGGCCGAGCGGGCAGATTTTCCGATGGCAGGGCGAACAGGACAGGCCGAGCCAGACCAGTTCGCGCTGCTCGGCCAGCGGCGGCGTGTTCTGCGGCGAGGTCGAGCCGTAGACGGCAACGATCGGCGTGCCGACCGCGGCGGCGACATGCATCAGCCCGCTGTCGTTCGACACCGCAAGCCTGGCCGCGGCGATCAGGTCGATGGCGTCCTCCAGCCGCGTCTGGCCGGCGAGGTCGACAACATCAGGTGCAAGCGTAGCGATTTCCGACGTCACGTCGGCGTCGTTCTTCGATCCGAACAGCGCGACCGCAAAACCTTTCGCCATCATGTCGCGGGCAAGGCCGGCATAGCGTTCACTCGGCCAGCGTTTGGCCGGGCCGAACTCAGCGCCGGGCATCAGCGCGACGAATTTTTTCGCCTCCAGCCCGAAGCGGCCCAGCAATTCCGCCTGGTTTTCTGTGTCGACAGCGAGCTTGGGAGCGCGGAACGTGCCCCCTTGCGCGAGGCCGAAATAGGCCTGCGCCGTGCGCCGTTTCACATGGTCGGGTAAGGGGACGATATCGGTCAGCAGCCCGTAGCGCATCTCCTTGAGATGGCCGACGCGGCGCGGAATGCGGGCAAAGAACGGGACCAGCGCCGACTTCCAGCTTCCAGGCATGATATAGGCGATGTCGTAGTCGCCGCGCAGCAGGCGGCCGAAGCGCCATCGGGTGCGGAATTCCAGCGCGCCGGATTTCAGCGGCAGATCGATCTGCTGGCGTATTTCGGGCATGCGCTTGACCAGTGGCGCCGCCCATGCAGGCGCCAGCACGTCGATCGCGGCGTTCGGGTGAAGTTCCCTCAGCGCCGAGAACAGGCACTGCGCCATCACCATGTCGCCCACCCAGCGTGGGCCGATCACGAGGATCGTTGGGCTTTCAGCCATTCGACATAGTCTCTGACGCCGGTTTCCACTGTGCGAAACTGACCATTGTAACCGGCGGCGCGCAACCGGGACATATCAGCTTGCGTAAAACTCTGGTAGCTGCCCTTGAGGTGGTCGGGGAAGTCGATGAACTCGATCTCGCCTTGGCCCAGTGCGCCGATCACCGTTTCGGCAATGGTGCGGAACGGCTGGGCACGGCCGGTGCCGCAGTTGAAGATGCCGCTTGAGCCGCGTTTCCACAGCCACAGATTGACATCGGCGACATCGCCGACATGGATGAAGTCGCGGCTCTGCTCGCCGGGTCCGAAACCGTCATAGGCGCCGAACAGCTTCGGGTTCTGGCCTTGCTCGACCTGATTGAACAAGTGGAAGGCGACCGAGGCCATGGCGCCCTTATGCGCCTCGCGTGGTCCGTAGACGTTGAAATAGCGCAGGCCCGCCACCGGCGAATGGTCGGTATCGAAGACGGTGCGGCGGACATAGTCGTCGAAGAGCTTCTTTGAATAGGCATAGACATTGAGCGGGCGTTCGCATTCCGGTTCCTCGCGAAACTCGGCGCCGCCGCCGTAGACCGACGCGGAGGAGGCGTAGAGAAAGGGCACCCGTAGCGCGAGGCAGGCATGCAGCAGCCGCTTCGAATAAGCGTAGTTCACCTCCATCATGAACCTGCCGTTCCACTCGGTGGTGGTCGAGCAGGCGCCCTGGTGGAAGACGGCCTCGATACGGCCGAGGTCCCCGGCCTCCATCCGCGGCAGGAAATCGTCCTTGTCGAGATAATCGGCGATCTGGAGGTCGGCGAGATTGGCGATCTTGTGGCCATCGGTCAGGTCGTCGACGACGAGGATGTCGCTAATCCCTTCGGCGTTGAGGGCGGCGACGATGTTGGAGCCGATCATGCCGGCGCCGCCCGTGACGATGATCATGAAAGCCTCTGGTATCTTGTGCCGATTCCGGCCCTTATAGGGGAGGCTGGCGAGGCTGTCGATAAAGCAGGTCGCAATCCGGCGGCTGGGTGAGCGTCACAGTGCCGCCGCAAAGCAATCGCTTCAGTCGGCGACCTACCGGCGAGGCGCGACAGGAGCAAGGCAATGCCGTCGACCGAACTGCTTATCGCCTTCTTCGCTACCACGGCGATCTTCGCCTACATTCCCGGTCCGGCGATGCTTTACGCTGCTGCGCAAACCATGGCGCGCGGCCGCTGGTCCGGCTTGACGGCGGCTCTGGGTATTCATCTTGGCGGCTATGTGCATGTCATCGCCGCCGCTGCTGGACTGTCCGTGCTTTTCCACGCCGTGCCGACGCTGTACGTGGCGGTCAAGCTGGCCGGCGCGCTCTATCTGATCTGGCTGGGTGTCTCGCTGTTCCGCGCCAAGGCGCAAGACGATGCCGTCATCCCGGGCCCCGTCATTTCAGGCATTGTGCCGAAATCGGCCCGCCGCGCCTTTTTCGAGAGCATCACCGTCGAGGTGCTCAATCCCAAGACGGCGATCTTCTTCATGGCGTTCCTGCCGCAATTCATCGACGCGTCGGCGACATTTCCCGTCTGGCTCCAATTCCTCGTCCTCGGGACGATCGTCAATCTGATGTTCTCCTCGGCGGATGTCATGTGCGTGGTGCTGGCAGGCGCGCTGATCACCAGGCTGCGGCGCTCCAGCCACGCGCAGCGCCTCATGCGGCGTGCGGGCGGTGCGGTGCTCGTCGGATTGGGCGTTCATGTGGCTTTGCAGAAAAGCTGATCCGTCAACCGCCGTTGCTGTGATCCGCTCGGCGCCCGGCGTTGCGTTGGGCCGAATTGCGGTATATCGGCTTCGCCATGAACGACCAGCCTTGCCAGTCCAGCGCTTTCACAGCATCGGGACCGGCTCTCATTGCACGTCGCGGATGACATGAGCGAGCAATACCTGCCTTCTCCCGAACCCCTTCACCGCGCCATCTCGCGGTTCAGCAGCGTCACCGTGCTGGTGGTCGGCGACTTCATCCTCGACCGTTTCGTCAACGGCGTCATCGAGCGGATTTCGCCTGAAGCGCCCATTCCGGTGCTGCGCGGGCGCGGCGAAACGTCGGCGATGGGCGGCGCCGGCAATGTCGTCTCCAACATCGTCTCGCTCGGCGCTGCGGCGATACCGGTCTCGGTGATCGGCAACGATCATGCCGGGGACAATCTCATGCGAATGCTCGCCGAGCTTGGTGTCGACACCGGCGGCCTGGCGCAGGACGCGAACCGCATGACGTCGTCGAAAAGCCGGTTCAGCGCGCTCAACCAGCAGGTGCTGCGCTTCGACGAAGAGGAAATCAAGCCGCTAGGCGACACGGAGCGGGCGACGCTGGTCCGGCATTTCCGCACCGCGCTCGCGCAAGCCGACATCGTCATCCTGTCCGACTACGGCAAGGGCATGTTGCTCGACGGCGTCGCCGGCGAGCTGATCTCGGTCTGCCGTGAAGCAGGAAAGCCGGTGTTGGTCGATCCCAAGGGCCGCGACTATGCGTGCTATGCCGGGGCGACGGCGATCACGCCCAATCGAAAGGAACTTGGCGAAGCGGTCGGACGCGCGGTGTTTGCCG
>NZ_SUEO01000285.1 GCF_004962925.1 Mesorhizobium sp.
AACCCTGGGACACTTTTCCGAAACCTGCTTAGCACATGCCTGTCGAGGAGGAGAACTTTGCCGCGGCGGCCTTGCGGTGTGGCGGCCGGTGGTCCAGATAGACGGCAATCGAAAGACGACAAGGAAGACAGCGACATGATCCCGATTCGAAAGAACCTCATCGATGGCGAGTGGGTGGGCGATGCCGGCTCCCGCAACATCAACCCGTCCAATCTCGACGACGTGGTCGGCGAATATGCATCGGGGGACGCCGAGCAGGCCCTGCAGGCCATCGCGGCGGCGAAAGCAGCATTTCCGGCATGGTCCCGATCGGGCCTGCTGGCACGCCATGCGGTGCTGAGGAAGGCGTCGGACGAGATCACCGCGCGCAAAGATGAAATCGGCCGGGCGTTGGCGCGCGAAGAAGGCAAGACGCTGGTCGAGGGCATTGGCGAGACCGTGCGGGCCGCCCAGATCTTCGATTTCTTTGCTGGTGAGACGCTGCGCCTGTCGGGCGAGCTGGTTCCAAGCGTGCGGCCCGGCGTTGGTGTCGAGATCACGCGGGAAGCCGTCGGCGTCGTCGGCATCATCACGCCGTGGAACTTCCCGATCGCTATCCCGGCCTGGAAGATCGCCCCGGCCCTGGCCTATGGCAACACCATCGTCTTCAAGCCGGCCGAGCTGGTTCCGGAGAGCGCCTGGACCATTGTCGACATCCTGCATCGCGCCGGCCTGCCGAAGGGCGTGCTCAATCTCGTCATGGGCAAGGGTTCGGTGGTCGGCCAGGCCATGCTCGACAGCCCTGACCTCAACGCCATCACCTTCACCGGGTCGGTCGGCACCGGCAAGCGCGTCGCCGCCGCCAGCGTCGAGCACATGCGCAAGTTCCAGCTCGAAATGGGCGGCAAGAACCCGCTTGTCGTGCTCGACGATGCAGATATTGCCGTCGCCGTCGACTGCGCGGTCAACGGTGCATACTTCTCGACCGGCCAGCGCTGCACTGCATCGTCCCGCCTGGTCGTGACGGATGGCATCCATGACCGCTTCGTCGACGCGATGAAGGATCGTCTGGGCAAGCTGGTCGTCGGCGACGCTCTCGATGCGAAGACCCAGATCGGACCGGTGGTCGACCAGAGCCAGTTGAAACAGGACGAGGACTATATCGCCATCGGTCGCCAGGAAGGCGCCGATCTGGCCTTCGGCGGCGAGCGGCTCGATCGCGAAACCCGCGGCTTCTACCTGCAACCGGCACTGTTTACTGAAACCACCAACGCCATGCGCATCTCACGCGAGGAGATTTTCGGACCGGTCGCCAACGTCATCCGCGTCAAGGACTATGACGAGGCGCTGGCGGTGGCCAACGACACGCCGTTCGGGCTGACGTCGGGCATCTGCACATCGAGCCTCAAGCACGCCACGCATTTCAAGCGCAATTCGGAGGCCGGCATGGTAATGGTCAATCTGCCGACAGCGGGCGTCGACTTCCATGTGCCTTTCGGCGGACGCAAGGGATCGAGCTACGGCCCGCGCGAACAAGGCCGCTACGCGGCGGAATTCTACACTACGGTGAAGACCGCCTATACGTTCGCCGGTTAAGTAAGCCGGTTGCAAGCACGATATATCGCTCAAACGAACCAGGCAGGCGGGGCAAGCTGATTATATCTCAGGGTATGTGCCCAGCCTGACCTGACTCGATCGCGACCACCTTTGGCAACGGTTGCGGCCGCAAACCTATCTGGAACCGATCCGGGAGGAGCTCGAATAGCGTCGATCAGTCCTGATCACCACGGAACATGGAGTATCTCAAGCTTTGGAAGACCGACGGGCCTGATGCCCAGATCGTTGGCGAGGGCGCCAAAGCCTTCGGTTTCTATGAGATCGCGGTAGGGAATTTCCGGGAATCGAAGACCGCCACGATGCAATGCGGCGTCGACAAGAAGCATGGTTCCGCCGACCCCATCGAGACCGATGCTTTCGAGATGCCGAACATCGCTGAGGTGAAGGCGGCCGACGGAATAGGCAGGCGGCTGGTAAAGGCCGCCGCGCATTTCACGATAGTAGCGATAGTCCCTTTCGGGCCGTGTGGTGACGAAACTGTTGAGGTCGAAGCTGTCGCCGCCGGCAATCTTTACACAGTTGGGAACCGCGATCCGATGCCCGCTCCCGATCAGCCGGTTCACGACATCGCTTGGAAATCGCCATACATCGATGTCGATCCACAGCGCCCAGTCGTCGTCGGCATCCAGGCCATGATCGATCAGGTGGTTGCGCACCTTGGCGATGGCGCCCCGTCTCTCGCGCTGCTGTCGTGGTTTCGTTCGCTTCGCTCGGTCAAAGCGCGTGCCCAGACGCTTTTGCAGCAGGACGACGCCACGATAGCTGCCGGCAAGCGGCGCCACTGCCGGCTGCAATCTTTCCCAGCTTCCGTCCAAACTGTCGCCCTCGCAGAAGACCAGCTTTATCCTGTCCTTGGGATAGTCGAGCGCCTGCAACGCATCGAGGAACGGCTGGATATGGTCGGCGGCATCGCGCAGCGGCACCAGAATGGCGACATTCGAGCCTGACGGCGGCGGTGCCGAAAGCGTCGCCTGGCTGACGCTCCCCTTCGCCACGGCCTCGTCCAGATGCGCGCCGCGTGTCAGATGGTGCCACAAGCGGTAGGCGTGACTGCGGACCTTGTCGCGCCACCGCGTTGCCGGCCGCGCCGTCCACCATGTGCCCGCCCAGTGATGGATCGACAGCGTCAGCGCTCCGCTGCCGGCTGGAATGTCCGTGCGCCCGACCGAGTCCACTGGGGTGAACAAGGGCGAGGCGTGTATGGCGAAGGCCGCCTGGTCGCCATAGCCGAGCTGCGCGGAGGTCAGCACACAGGGGCCGGTCGCGTCGAGCGCTTCCTTAGCATGGACCAGCCCCGGCAACAGCGACAAGACCTGCAGCCAGAAGGGATGCCGGGGCGGGCTCGCCATTGTGCCGTTGAACAGCAAATAGGGCAGGCCGCGAAACTTTGCCTGGGCGAGCGCGTGCCTATCCGGTTCCTTGCATAGCACGATCCGGTCCTCGCTCATGATCGGATCGAAAGCGGCGACGCATTCGCAGTCGATGTCGGCGTAAACCCCGCCAAAATGGTACAGGAGCAGATAGCGTGCCGCATCGGCGCGCAGCACACCATGTGAATAGCTGCAAAAGATCGGCAGGAAATCCGCATGATGCTCGGCGACAAACTCGAGCAGCCTCCGGTCGCTCCAGAACATCGTTGTCCAGTCGGGATGGTGCCGTTTCCAGCTTTCGACATACCCCTGAAAGCGGGCAGGGACGCTGTCGGTCTTCCACGTCTGGTGCAGGATGGGCGGAATCATCGAGGGCTCATCGGTCGGTGATTGGAAAAACCGTGGGTGTCATGCGCCGGCATCGTCCAGCCCAAAGCCGCCGCGGACGGCGTTGCAGATTGCCTCAGGGCCGAACCTGGACCATGCGGCTTCATGCGCGCGAACGCGCTGGCTCGCCTTACGCGTGCGATCCAGGCAAAGCTCGATGGCCATGTCGGCGAGTCTTTCATCCGAATCCGATAGAAGCACCTCTTCATTATCGACCAGGTCCAGGCCCTCGACTGCCAGCGGCGTCGCAATCACCGGGATGCCCCAGGCCATCGCTTCGAGAACCTTGATGCGCGTGCCGCCGCCTGCCGAGAGCGGGATGATGCTGAGATGCGCGCGCGACAGCAGTGGCCTCATGTCGTCCGGATTTTCGACGAGGTCCACGCCTTGCAGTCCGGCCAGAGCTTTCACGGCCGGCTTGGGATATCGGCCGGCGAGGACCAGTCTTGCGCTCGGCAGTCTTTGCCGGATGCGCGGCAGGATGGTGGCGGCCAGCCGTTCGGCGGCATCGATGTTCGGTTGGTATCCGAGATGGCCGACGAACAGGATGATCGGAAATTCGTCATCGGTCGCGGCCTCCGCCGGCAGGTTCACGGGACTGTCCTCGAAACGAGGGATGCCGTTCGGCACGATGTCGATCGGCACCTTGTGCGACGAAAGTGCCGCCAGTCTTTCGTGGTCCTGCCTCGAGCAGACCCAGGCCCTGTCTACGATGGCGAGCGCCTTTCTTTCGAGGCGCCTGACGCCAAAGGCGCCGGCGATGGCAGGCGTCGCCCTTTTCTCGCCAGCGTGACGCAACTGTCCCGCCAGGTTCGACTCGACATTATGCATGTCGAGAATGAGCTGCCCGGCCAATGACCGCAAGGGCCGTAGCAGTTTGAATAGCCCGATGCCCTCGACCACGATGCTGTCCGGCGAAAATTCGCGAACCATAGCTTTGAGACGCGTCAGTGAGGCGCGAGGAATTCGATTCTCGGCACGGATCCTCCACCAACCGATTGAAGCCGTGCGGGCCTCCCCCTCGATCGTCAAAGCAGCCGTTTGAATGCGGTGATCGGCCGGTTTCGACGGATCGGCCTGCGGCCGGATCGAGACAAGGCAGACTGGCCCGAATTCTGCTGCGGCCACGGCGTTGCGATGGTTCCTGAGATCGGCGCCCGAGGCAGGAGGGAAGGCCGGATCGTAGGACAGCACCAGCGTGCGCCGCTCTTTGCCGTGATTTGGGGTGGCAAACCTCGTATCTGGAGTGTGCTTTTCAATCATTGCTCCGACGTGGATACGGGCGCTGTACTGCAAAGCCTTCCAGCTCCGGCCGGATGCTTTATGGGCACGAACGGCCCGCATCATGCCCGCCGCGTCGGCGTATCTTTTGTGCCTGACGAGTTGCCGTGAAATCCGCTGCGCGATCCAGGCCTTTCGCCATTGAAGGGCTCCCCGCTCGACGCCCGATCTAGCCAGCTGGTCCAGTTCGAGCGCTATGGCAAGAAACGTCCTGCGCGGCGCAAGGACGAAACGCTGCGCCATTCTTGTTTCGTCGTGATGATAGAGCAGCACCGGAGTGGAGACGATCGCCACATTGAAGCGTGCGAGCAGGGCCACCCAGTAGCATGTGTCTTCGTCGAGGCCGATGGCTTCCGGAAAGCGGACGGTGGCCGTCGCTGATGCCGCGACCAATGCGCTCCCCATGGCGATCGGCCAGAGCTCGTTGAGAAGATATCGCCTGGTGTTTTGGGCTCTGTCGCTGGTGTATCCGTGCGGGGTCTTGAGCTTGTCCGGCCGCCCGTTCGTGCGACGGATGCTGGCCCCGATCGACAGGCCAGCCCCGGGATTGCGAAGGAGGGCGTCATGTAAAAGCGACAGGCCTCCCTCTATCAACTCGTCATCCGCATCGAGGAAGAATATGGATTTGCCCCTGGCCCGCGCAATTCCGACGTTGCGCGCAGCGCCGGCACTGCCGAGACGGACGCTGACGACCTCCAGCGGCAATCCGTGTCGTTGCGCGCTTGCGATCGCGGCAGACGCGGTCTGATCGTTGGAATCGTCATCGACCAGAAGGACCTCGCCGATCAGATCTTTGTCGGACATCAGGCTGTGCAGCGCGGCATCGATCGTCGCGGCAGCATTCTTTGCCGGGATGACGACCGTGATGTCCAATCGCGTTTCCTCTGATTTACTCACTGTCGCTCGAAAAAACCGCGGTTTCGCACACGATCATAATAATGCTTGAGCGGCGAGACTGGGCGAAGCGAAAGACTGACGAGGTTCTCGACCAGCTGCGGTTCGAGATCGAACGGCGACTGGTTCTCCAACCAGCTATAGGAGGATCCGTCCTTCAGCACCGAGGGACTGCCCACCACGTAACCGCCAAGTGCCTTGGCGTGGCCAACCCGGCGCATACCTAAATGCAGGCTGGATGATACCGTCGGTTCACGTGTCCTCAGATAGACGTGAAAGCCGTTCGGGGAGCTAGCGACCGGTGTGCGGTTAGCAATTTCACCATGGATGCTGAACCAGCCGCGATATGCGGCGGCGTTGTCGAAATCCAGGATCAGCAGGTTGGAAAATCCTCCCAATATGCCGACATTTCCTGCGAAGTCGTGAAACCAGCGCTCGATGTCTCCGCCGGTCGGTGGTTTCTGCGACAGCTGGAACGCAATGGAACGGAAGGCGAGTTCCTTCAGATCCTTGCGAAGGGTCTGCAAATGCAGCGGATCATACCCCATGGCCTCAAGGTCGAGATGCTTGCCACCGGCGCGAAGCGGCAGACATATATAACCCCGCGCCAGCAACCGGACCGCATAGTCGGTTTTTATTTTAGGCAACATCCAGAAATGTTCCGCCCCGTGCCATTTCACTCCAATCTTCTTTAGCCGAATAGCACTTTCGTCAAGCGTTGGATGCGGCGCGGCCGCCTGGCGCCTGCCACGTTACGAGCGATCCTGTTGAATCGGGAGAGCAGCAGCTATTTACTGTCATCCGACATGGTAGCCAGCCTGGGCGGCGGCGGGCTGCGACAGCCAGCCGCCGCTGAACCCCGCCTTGCACAGGCCGCGACGGATATGCGGGCTCGACCGCATCAGGTCCCAGATCAGGCGCGAGCGGTGGTTTTCGATCATCAACACGGCGATGCCCTGGTCCAGTCCGTAATGCGCTTCCGATATCCAGCCGCTCGGCCCGAACTTCCGCCGGTTCGCCAGCGTCGGGTTGAAGCCGCTCGGCATCCTGAAGCCGTCGATTACCTCAGGATGGCGTTCTCTGAGATGGCGCAGCGCCGGCAGGCAGATTTCCGGCGCGAAGGGCAGCGATGCGAGATACGACCACGGCGCTATCGTTCCGTCGTCGGGGCCGAACGGCGCGC
>NZ_SUEO01000286.1 GCF_004962925.1 Mesorhizobium sp.
TCGGCGGCGGTCCACCGGTGTGGGACGCCTACGCGCGCTTCGTCAGCCACTGGGATGTCACCCGGCTGCCGTGTATGACGGGCCGGCGGACCGCTGGTTCGATGCAAGATGGCTTACGGGAGGTGGCGAGGTTGCCAGAAATCACCGCGACCATTGAAGGTTCGGCTCGTATCGATCTGGGATTATTGTATTGAGATCACCTCGCGACCCAAGTTCCGCACTGCACGCTTATGCAACTTTGAGTCTAGGCTGATTGGCGATGCCAAGTCCACCTAGCCATCTGCCGACGTTAGCGTAAAACTCGGCAGGGTGGGCCAGATACGGCATTCTCCGGACTTTCGCCCACAGATGTAGCCGAGGGCTGGCTCAGGGCACACGAGCCTGAGTCATCGATCTCACGAGACTGGCCAACTGCGGTTCATCGATCAGGGCCGCAGCGTCGGCCGGCGAGAGCCAGGCGCGTTGCCGGTGTGAACTCTCATTCCAGTCAGGCTCGACATCGACGACCGATAGCAGGTAAACCTTGACGGTCACACGCACGAAGTGGCCGGAAAGCCGCTTCCAATAGGCGTAGACGCCCAGTGGCTCCTTCAAAGCCTCGCCGACAACGCCAGCTTCTTCCCATGCTTCGGTGACTGCTGTCTTCTTTGCGCTCACACCCTTCATCGGCCAGCCTTTCGGCACGATGAAGCGGTTGGTCGTGGTGGAGGTGATCAGCATCACCTCTACGTTCCCGTGGCTGTCAAGCCGGAACGGAACTGCTGCAACCTGCCTGATCGGTTTGCCTTTCTTCGCCACGCGGACGATCCGCTTTTCCTTGACCATCAAATCCTGGATCTCATTGACGACGCGCCTGACGTAACATCGACGGTCCGTTGCGGAGGTATATGGGCAGGCCTGTTCCAGCCGCCACCGACTCGATTTGCAAATCGGCACAAAAGCTCCCAATCTGGTTGTCGCCGCAGCAAAGCTTGATACTTGTTAGACGGCGAAACAATGGGAGGAAATTCGCACATGAACAAGACCTATGTCCGTCTGGCGGCAACGGCTGTAATGCTCGTCTCTGCCGCCACCTCGGCTTACGCCGACAGCCTCACCCTCTATTGCGCCGCTGACGAGGCCTGGTGCCAGCAGATCAAGACTACCTTCGAGGAAAAGACCGGGATCACTGTCGACATGACCCGCAAGAGCTCCGGCGAGACATATGCCCAGTTGCGCGCCGAGGCCGGAAACCCGAAGGGCGACGTCTGGTGGGGCGGCACTGGCGATCCTCATCTCCAGGCCGCCGAGGAAGGACTGACTGAGGAATATACGTCCCCGCTGCGCGGCGAACTGCACGACTGGGCGATAAAACAGGCGGAAGCCGCCAACAACAAGACGATCGGCGTTTACTCCGGTGCGCTCGGCTTCGGCTACAACAAGGATCTGTTGGCTAAGAGCAACCTGCCGGAGCCGAAATGCTGGGCCGATCTGACCAAGCCGGAATACAAGGGCCACATCCAGATGGCCAACCCGAACTCATCGGGCACCGCCTATACGATGCTCGCCACGATGGTTCAGCTGATGGGCGAGGACAAGGGTTTTGAATACCTGAAGGCGCTCCACGCCAACATCAACCAGTACACCAAGTCCGGCTCCGCTCCGATTAAGGCCGCGGGTCTCGGCGAAACGACCATCGGCATCGTTTTCATGCATGACGCGGTGACGCAGACGGCAGCCGGCTTCCCGATCGTCACGGTGGCGCCTTGCGAAGGCACTGGCTATGAGATCGGCTCGATGTCGCTGATCAAGGGTGCCCGCAACCCGGAAGCAGCAAAGCAGTTCTACGACTGGGCGCTGACCGCCGAGATGCAGTCGAAGGCGAAGGACGTAAAGTCGTTTCAGTTGCCTTCGAATAAGAACGCCACCGCGTCCGAATTGTCGCCCGACCTGTCGACCATCAAGCTCATCGACTACGACTTCAAGAAGTATGGATCGAGCGCCGAGCGCAAGCGCCTGCTGCAGAAGTGGGATACGGAGGTCTCGATCCTGCCGCAGTAATCATGCGCGTCCGCACTGCCACGAGCGCGCTTCACCCGACCGTCGTCCTGTGGACGGCGGTCGGCTTGGTCGGCTATGCGCTGCTGCCTTGGTATGGGCTGGAAAGCAACTTCTTCACCTTGTCCTGGCTGGTGGACGGCTATCCGCTTGACGATGACGTCGCGCCGGCGCTTTTCCTTGTACTGCAAGGCGAGAAGCTCTGGCTCGCACCCCTCGGACCGCTGCTTCTCGCACCGCTCCTGCTATCGGGGCGGCGAAAGTCCGATCCTTTCTTTGGGTATTTGCTGATCGCCGTCGGCGCGACCGGCGTCGCCTACGTCCTGCTTCAAGGTTTCGGCATCGGTCTGCGCGGTTTCGAGTGGCCATGGCTGACCTGGTTCTTTGGCGAGCTTGACGACCGCCAGTTTGGCATGGGCTGGGGAGCACTGCTGGTAAGCGGCGCGTTCCTGTTCCTGTTCACGCTCGGGCTTGCGGCGCGCGGCGCGGTGGCCGGCGACGAATTCGTCGTTGGCTCGATCGGCTTCGTCGTCGCGGTGGTCGCCATCTTCATCTTCATGCCGATCGGTCAAATGCTGGGGAGCGCGCTGCTCACACAAGAAGGCGACTATTCGCTTCCCGTCTTTCTCGCGAAATTCTCCAGCGGCCGGCTCTGGAGTCTCGGCTGCCTCTCGGGCGGTCCGCGCTGCGGCGTCGCCTGGAACTCGCTCTTTCTCGCCATCCTCGTCGGCGCGATGACCACCGCACTCGGCCTTGTCTTCGCCCTGGTGGTGACCCGTACCGGCTTTCGCTACGGCGCGCTGTTGCGCGCTCTGACCGTGCTGCCGATCATCACACCACCCTTCGTCATCGGCCTCGCCATCATTCTTCTGTTCGGCCTCTCGGGCGCCATCAATCTGGGTTTCGCCGAGCTAATCGGCGTCCGCCCGACGCGATGGATCTATGGATTGCCTGGCCTGCTCATCGCCCAGGTGCTTGCCTTCACGCCGATCGCTTTTCTGGTGATGATCGGAGTGGTCGAGGGCGTCAGCCCCTCCATGGAGGAGGCTGCCCAGACCCTACGCGCCAATCGCTGGCAGACCTTCATCACAGTCTCCCTGCCTTTGATGCGGCCGGGTCTGGCCAATGCCTTTCTGCTCAGCTTTATCGAGAGCATGGCGGACTTCGGCAATCCGCTGGTGCTCGGCGGCAATTTCGATGTGCTGTCCACCGAGATCTTCTTCGCCATCGTCGGCGCACAATACGACCAGGCGCAGGCGGCGATCCTCGCCCTCGTGCTCCTATTCTTTACGCTCGGGGCTTTCTACGCCCAGCGATTCTGGCTCGGCAAAAAGTCCTACACCACCGTCTCCGGCAAAGGCGACGCCGGCGTCCACCCGCATCTGCCGGCAACATTCCGCAACCTCGTCTTCGGGGTGGCCGCCGTCTGGACGCTTTTTACCTTGCTGATTTATGTGACGATCTTCTACGGCAGCTTCGTCAAGCTGTGGGGCGTCGATTTCTCTCTGACCTTTGAACACTACGTGAAGGCGTTCTCCATCGGGTGGAACGAGTTCGGCATCCACTGGCGCGGCTCAGCCTGGAGTTCATTCTGGACGACTATGGAAATAGCGTTGATCTCCGCGCCGCTGACCGCGGCCATCGGACTTCTGACTGCCTATTTGCTCGTCCGCCAGAATTTTGCCGGCAAGGACACCTTCGAATTCGCAACGATGCTGTCCTTCGCTATTCCCGGCACTGTGATCGGCGTGTCCTATGTGATCGCCTTTAACGTGCCGCCGATCGAACTCACCGGCACCGGCATTATCCTGGTGCTCTCCTTCATCTTCCGCAACATGCCCGTCGGCGTCCGCGCCGGTGTCGCGTCGATGTCGCAGATCGACCGCAGCCTTGACGAGTCCTCCCTCACTCTCGGGGCTAACTCCTGGCAAACCTTCCGCAAGGTGGTGCTGCCGCTGCTGCGGCCGGCCATCCTCGCCGCGCTAGTTTATTCCTTCGTTCGCGCCATGACCGCCATCAGCGCCATTATCTTTCTGGTCAGCGCGCAGTACGACATGTCGACCAGCTACATCGTCGGCCGCGTCGAGAATAACGAATACGGTATCGCCATCGCTTATTCCGCCGTCCTGATCGGCGTCATGCTGGCGGTGATCGGTCTGATGCAGCTTGCGGTTGGCAGCCGCATGATCGGCCGGCGCGGTCTCGACGGCGATCTGGCGCAGTCGCGCACCAATGTCAGCCAGGCGGTCGTGGCGCGTCCACAGCCGGCGATCTCGGGAGGCGGATGATGGCCGAAATTCGCAGCAATGCCGCCTCAGTCGAATTCAGGAACGTCACCAAGATCTACGGCAATAGCAAGGCGCCCGCCGTCAACGACATCTCGCTGTTCATCGAGGCCGGGAAGCTGGTCACCCTCCTTGGACCGTCGGGCTGCGGCAAGACGACCACCTTGCGAATGATCGCTGGGCTGGAAATGGTAACGAGCGGCCAGATCCTGATCGGGGGCGCCGACGTCACCTGGTTGCCGGCTACTGATCGTGATGTGTCCATGGTGTTTCAATCCTATGCGCTTTTCCCACACATGACCGTGACCCAGAACGTCGAATACGGCCTGGGCTTTTCCGGCTTCGGCAGGAAGGAGACGGCCGAGAGGGCCAGAGCCGGGCTTGAGCTGGTCGGACTGTCCAGTTTCGGCGACCGCCTGCCGAGCCAGCTTTCGGGCGGACAGCAACAGCGTGTCGCGGTGGCGCGGGCGCTGGTTCTGGAGCCGCAGGTGCTGCTCTTCGACGAGCCTTTGTCGAACCTGGATGCCAAGCTCCGCCGGCGCGTGCGCGAGGAAATCCGCGAGATTCAGCAGAAACTCGGCCTGACGGTCGTCTATGTCACCCACGACCAGGAGGAAGCTCTCGCCGTCTCCGATCGCATCATTGTCATGAACAATGCGGTGATTGCTCAAGACGGCACGCCACGCGAGCTCTACGAGGAGCCCGCAAATGCTTTCGTGGCCGACTTCATCGGCGAAGCCAACATGTTCCAATGCGAGGTCGTGTCGGTCGAGGGCGACAGCGCCACCGTGCATCTGGGACCCGCCGTCCTGAAGCTGCCGGCTCGCGGCCTCAAACCGGGGCCAGCCAAGCTGGCAGCGCGGCCGAGCCGCCTCGAGATTGGCGAACCGAATGCTCCCGGCACTGTGCCCGGCACGCTTGAAAAAGTCACCTATGTCGGCAGCCACCTCGAATTCGTAGTCGCCACGGAATTCGGCGAAGTCTTCGTGATCTCGCCGGATGTCGATACGGCGCTTCGCGCCGGGCAGCCGGTGAGCATCGGCTTTCCCGAACGCGGACCCGTGCTGATCACAGACTGAACGCCTCTTTGCAAAGCGCGTGGACCTTGTCGAACACGCCCCTACCGCCCGCGATGACCAGTGTTCCTTCCTCCAGGACCGTTTTCGGATCGGGAGGGATGACCAATCCGCCGGCCTCTTCGACCAGAAGCATGCCGGCGAGGCAGTCCCAAGCGTTCATATGCTCCTCGACATAGGCGAGCAGCCTGCCCGACGCGACATAGGCAAGCATAAGCGCACCAGATGCATTGCGGAAAAAGACGCCGCCCTCCTGAAGCAGGAGATCGATCAGTTTGGCGACGGCACGAGCTTCACGACGATTGGAGAAGCCGGTTCCGACCGAGCCTTGCGTCAGGCTCGTCGTCGGGCTTGTATTGATGGGCCGGTCGTTGAGGAAAGCTCCGCCGCCGCGTCGTCCATAAAAAGTCTCGCCGGTAGACGGTTCATGGATGACGCCCACGACCGTCACACCCTCCTTGACGCAGGCGATGACGACGGTCCAGGCCGGGATGCCGCGCAGGAAGTTGGCGGTGCCGTCGATCGGATCTATCAGCCATGTGTAACCCGATCCGCCCGCGAGTGCGGCGTGTTCCTCTCCGATAACGCCATCTTCAGGATATTGCGTCGCAAGCTCCTGGCGGATGAACGTTTCGACATTCCGGTCGGCCTCGGAGACCAGGTCCTGATGACCCTTGCTCTCGATTGTGAGTGTATCCAGTTGCCGGAAATATTGCAGGCCGACCTCGCCGCCGCGCCGCGCCAGCGCAGTCGCAAACAGCATCCGCTCGTTATTGTCACCGGTCATGGGCACTCGCTCTGTGTTTGATCCACCTCTTGGTCAAAGCAGATGCGATCGCCTTACGCATATCAGGACCATGTCATTTGCGCAGTTAATTCTGTCATTGTTTCTGCTTCCATTCGAGCCAAGGCAGCTTTACCCGAACGGGAAGAATGGCACGCTCAAAGCGTCTGACCGTTTGCAATGAAGGAACATGGAGTTGATTAGGGTTCGACCTACGAATCCCTGGCAATGAGGGCATCCTTCGGGTCTGCGTCGAGCGGCTACCAAGCAGCATTTGCCTGCGCTGGACGGCCCGTTTACGACAACACATCAATAGAGGATAGCTTCATCACCGTTGCATCGCGGCCTCCAACCTTTAAGCGGGTATTGCCACGGGCTATTCCACCTCAGCCAATGGCGACACCGCCGGTCCGTTCAAAGCCGTGCCGTCGATAGCAAAATGCGAGCCATGGCAAGGGCAGTCCCAGCAGCGCTCGAGGGAGTTCCAGTGGACATGGCAGCCGACATGCGTG
>NZ_SUEO01000287.1:0-4953 GCF_004962925.1 Mesorhizobium sp.
CCCTAACCCCTCCCCCTTGTGGGGAGGGGTTAGGGGTAGGGGTACATCGTAGAGCGAAAGCCTCGGCGTTCCACCTGCGATAGCCCTGCCCACAACGGTGGATTGGCAGTTTCGCTGTTCAGACCAGCCCGCGCTTGACCATCATCGCTTCGGGCGAGGGCATCTTGCCGCGGAAGGCGGTGTAGAGTTCTTCCGGGTCTTTCGAGCCGCCGGCAGCATAAATGTTCTTCCTGAGCCGCTCGGCCAGCGCCGGATTGAACGGGTCGCCGGTCTCCTCGAAGGCGGCGAAGGCGTCGGCGTCGAGCACCTCCGACCACATGTAGGAATAGTAGCCGGCCGAATAGCCGTCGCCGGAAAATATGTGGCCGAAATGCGGGGTGCGATGGCGCATGGCGATGGTGTCGGGCATGTTGAGCTTTTCGAGCGTTTCGGCTTCGAAACGAAGCGGCTGTTCCGGCGCATCCGGCCGCGCGTGGTAGGCCATGTCGACCAGCGCCGACGCGGTGAACTCGACCGTGGCGAAGCCGGCGCCGAAGGTGCGCGCCGCCAGCATCTTGTCGACCAGCGCCTTCGGCATCGGCTTGCCGGTCTTCACATGCAGCGCATGCTTTTCCAGCACCGCCGGCACGGTCAGCCAGTGCTCGTAGAGTTGCGAGGGCAGTTCGACGAAATCGCGGCTGACCGAGGTGCCCGCGACCGATGGCCAGGTGACGTCGGTGAGCATGCCGTGCAGGGCATGGCCGAATTCGTGGAACAGGGTCTTTGCCTCGTCGACCGACAACAGCGCCACCTCGCCTTCCGGCGGCTTGGCGAAATTCATGATGTTGTAGATGACCGGCTTCGAGCCATCGCCGAGCTTATAGCCGGATTTCAGTGCGCTCATCCAGGCGCCTGAGCGTTTCGAGGGCCGCGCGAAATAATCGGCCAGGAACAGACCGCGCTCGCTGCCATCGGCATTCCTGACGACGAAAACACGTGCGTCCGGATGCCAGGTGGCGATGCCTTTCTTCTCCTCGAAGGTGATGCCGAACAATCGTGTCGCCACGTCGAAACAGGCATCGATGACGCGGTCGAGCTGCAGATAGGGCTTCAGCTCGGCCTCGTCGAAGGCGAACTTCTCGGCGCGCAGCTTCTCCTGATAGAAGCGCCAGTCCCAGGCAGCGAATTTTTCGTTGCTGCCGGCCTCGGCCGCCAGCCGCTGCAACTCGGTTTGGTCGCTTGCGGCCTTTTCCAAGGCTTTTTCCCAGACCGGGTCGAGCAGCGTGTGCACGGCCTCCGGCGTCTTTGCCATGGTGTCGTCGAGCTTCAGCGCGGCGAAGGAAGCGTAGCCGAGCAGCTTCGCCTTCTCGGCGCGCAGGCGCAGCATATCGCGCACCACGATCGTGTTGTCGGTGGCGCCATCGTTCTGGCCGCGCATGGTGAAGGCGCGGAAGGCGATCTCGCGCAGGTCACGGCGCTCGGAGAAGGTCGAGAACGGCTCGTAGATCGAGCGCGACAGGGTGACGGCATAGCGGCCCTTCTGGCCGCGCATCTCGGCGGCTTCAGCCATCGCGCTTTTCAGGAATTCCGGCAGGCCGGCAAGGTCGGCCTCGTCGAGGAACAGCCCCCAGTCGCGCTCGTCGGCAAGCAGGTTCTGGCCGAAAATGGTGCCGAGCGACGACAGTTCCTCATCGATCGCCGCCAGCCGCTTCTTGCCCTCGGCGTCGAGCTTGGCGCCGGAGCGGACGAAACTCTTCCAGGTCTTTTCCAGCACCCGCAGCGTCTCTGCATCGAGCTTCAGCGCCTCGCGGCGCTGGTAGAGGTCGTCGATGCGGGCAAACAGCCTCTCATTCATCGAGATCGCCGAGAAATGCCTGGACATCTTTGGCGAGATCTCGCGCTCCAGCGCCTGGATCGCTTCGTTGGTGTGGGCGCCGGCCCGGCACCAGAAGATCGACGAGACATGGTCGAGCGCCTCGCCGCCAAGCTCCAGCGCCGCGAGTGTATTCTCGACGGTCGGTGTCTCGGCATTGCCCGATATCGCCTCGATCTCGGCCTCATGCGCCTTCAGTGCCGCATCGAAAACCGGAGAAAAATCGCCGTCGCCGATGCGGGTGAAATCGGGCAGGCCTAGCGGCCCTTGCCAGGTGGTCAGCGGATGGGCGGCGAGGTCGACGGCTTTCGAGGACGGCATGGAGAATCTTTCGCTGAGTGAGAGGGCTTTCGCTGAGTTGGCTGTAGAGGCAGGGCGGGATCGTCACCGATGTAAGGCGCTGGCCGGTTGCGCGCAACAGCGCGGCGGTTACCCGCTCAGTAGCCGTCGCAGTTTTCCGCGATCGCCGCCTGCGAACTGGCGGTGATGCGGTTGTCGGTGATGGCGAAGGTTTCCTGCATCAGCATGTCGTTTTTGGGAAAATCATAGCAGGCGATCACCGTGGTCACGCCGCCTTCGGTCTTCTCGATCCGATGCCGGATCTCGGCTCCGGCGACAGCGCCTTTCCATTCGTCGATCGAGGCGATGAACTCCTGCTTGGTCTGGACGACGCCGAGGTCGTCGAGTTTAATCCGGACGTCATCGGCAAGCAGGTTCGACAATTCCGTGCGATCGGCGACCAGCAGCGCCGCATACCAGCGGCCGATGAGCGCCCCGTCGTCGGCGCGGGCGGATACGATTGAAATCAGCAGCGCCGCTGCGGCCAAAGCGATCGAACGGCTTATCATGCAATCCTCCTATGTGATCTCCGGCCGCTCGAAATCACCGGTGTCCTTGTTCATCACCCAGAGTTCGCCGGTCGAGATGTCGAACCAGGCGCCGTGCAGCGACAGCCGTCCCTTGCCTTCCAGGATCGAGACGCAGGGAAAGGTCCTGAGATTGGCGATCGAATAGCGGATCGAGATGCGCTCCAGCGCGGTCTGGCGCTCCGTCGCCGTCATGAAGGTGCTGGACGACACCGTCTCGGCCGCCGGCGCAATCAGGCTCATCCATTTGCCGATGAAGTCGCCGGGCGACAAGGGCGCAGCCGTGGCGTCGAGTGCTGCGCGGATGCCGCCGCAGCGGCCATGGCCCATCACCACGATGTTCTTCACCTTGAGGCTCTGCACGGCGAACTCGAGCGCTGCCGAGGTCGAGTGGAACTGGTCGTCGGGCGCATAGGGCGGCACCAGATTGCCGACATTGCGCAGCACGAAGAGTTCGCCGGGGCCAGCGTCGAAGATCGCCTCGGGAGCCGCGCGGGAGTCGCAGCAAGCGACGATCATCGTTTCGGGGGACTGGCCTTCGCGAGCGAGCGAGCGATAGCGGCCGCTCTCGGCGAGATAGCGGCCGCTCATGAAATTGCGATAGCCGGCGAGCAGATGGTCAGGGAGATGAGGCATGGGCGGCGTCTGGAGCCTTTCCGGGTTGGGCGGCAGCTCTTTTAGGTCAGAAAGGCTCTAGCGGTAAAAGCCGGTCGCGAGCAATGCCGAATCGCGGATGGCTGGCTGCAACAGGAGTGCAGCAAACAAGGCTCAGCCTTGGTAAGACCAATGTCCTTGCAAGCCAGGTTGTCATGCCCAAATGGCGACAGGGATGCCAAAACGGTCGACGAGTGGCGGATCCGGAAACGGCCTCGCCTCGCCGCTGGCGATACGGCCGGCGATCAGCATCACCACTGCGGCGTCGAGAAAGTCGTCGGCAGCAGCGCCTCGCGGCGGCGTCCGGTCGAGAAAGTCCCTGATATAACCGTGCTGGCAAAGCAGCGCCTTGCGTTCCGCCATGCCGGCCGGGTTGATGGCGCCCTTGATCTTCTTCGGCAAGCGCATCGCGTGGTCGTCGTTCAGCCGGCAGAAGGCGACTTCCGGGTGCGATTCGAAGACATGGCTGCGCAGTTCGGGACGCGCGATCAGCACGGCATCGATTTCGCGGATCTTGGCAAAGATGCCGAAGGCCTGGATCGAGACGCCGCGCGGCGGATTGGAGGTCGCCTTCGCCACCTCGCTTGCCTGGCGATGCGCGGCATACCAGGCCTCGATCGTGGTGAAGCCATCTGTATGCGCGTAAAGCGCTGCACGCGAGGGGATGGCGAAGACGCTGGACTGCCTGTTACCAAGCAGCGGCCGCACCAGCGCCTCCGGCCCGCGACCGCCCTTCTGCGAGAGTTCGGGCAGGCCGATCGGCATGTCGACGGCGACCGTCGCATCGGCCGGCAATGCGTCGAGCAGTGCTGCGAAGCTGGGAAAAACGGCTACCGAGGGCGCAGCACCCAGATCGCGGCGAACGGCGATCCAGCCGGCCTTGCAGCCGTCGACGCCGACAAGGACGCGGCTGCCGTCCGAAGTCACGCCCTTTTGTCCCGCCCCGGATGCAGGAGATGGCGAAGCTGCACCATCGCCATCGGGTGTGACAGGCTCTGTGCGTCGGTTTCGAGCTGCAATTCATCGCCGCCGCGCTTGGCGGTGCGCGCCAGGATCTCGTAGACCGCCGCCGTGGTCGACTGCAGTGCCTTGATCGCAGGCTGGCCGGACAGGATGCGTGCCAGATAGACGGCCGCCGTCAGGTCACCGAGCCCATTGGGCGGCTTGTCGATGAGGCGATGCTCGGCGAGCAGCGCCTGGCTGCCGTTGAGCAGCAGATTGCCGGTGCCACCGGCCATCATCGCCGGCGCCGAAGTGACCAGCATGGTAGCCGGCCCGGCATGAAGTGCGGCCGTCATCACCGCTTTCAGATCGGGCAGCGGCGCTCCCGCCATCCATTCCAGCTCGTGGCGGTTGGGCGTGGCGATGTCGGCGATCGGCATCAGCCGGTCGCGCATGGCGATGGCGGTGGTCTCCGGCACATAGAGCCCGCCCGAATCGCCCATCACCGGATCGCAGATATAGATGGCATCCGGCGTCTTCGCCTTGACCGCGCCGACCAGCGAGGCGACGGCGTCTGCCTGACCGCTTTCGCCGAGATAACCGGACAGCACCGCGCCGACCTCGCCCAGCCACGGCGCG
>NZ_SUEO01000287.1:4963-6676 GCF_004962925.1 Mesorhizobium sp.
CTCGAGATCGGTCATCAGCGCCTTGAATTGATCGAGCGGCGGCACGATGCGCGTCGCCCGTCCATGGCCGGGATGCCAGGGCAGGATGACAGTCGGCACCGCCCACACCGGAAAGCCCAGCGTCTCCAGCGCAAAGACCGCGGCGCGGTTGCCGACCGAGCCGCGCGCGACATGGCTGGAGATGACGATGACCGCGCGCGGCGCGTCGTGTTCTTCGGTGCTCACGGGGTTCCTAACTTTGGCTGATGAAAAGCACGAGCCAGATCAACAGGCCAATGGCGATAATAAGCCCAAGCGCCCGGCCAATGCGCGTGCCCCAATATTCGATCGGATCCGCCTGGTCGGTGTCTGCAGCAGTGACGTGATCGCGCGCGCCCTTCGCGGTCCGCGCAATGAACGAGGTGCCGCCCGGGTCGGTTTCACGTGCCACGCGCTCGATGATCCGGCGCGATTCGTCGTCGCTGTCCTGGCGTCCCGCCATGGCGAATGTCCTGTTTTCGCGGCGACTTTAACCCGTTCGCCCGGCCAATCACAGGGCCTTGCAGTGAATGATAAAGAACCAGTAACGCTTCCAGGCGGAGGTCATGTTCTTGCGCGCGGATTGTGGTAATGCTTCGCCTGTCAGTCTTATTGAGGGATCTTATCATGCTTGCCCAGCGTCTTTCCTCCCCTTTCGTCTTCCGCAACCTGCCGGCCTTGCTGATGATGGCGATCATGCTGCCGCTGCTTGCCGGCTGTGGCTACAACACCATCCCGACGGCGGAGGAAAACGCCAAGGCCGCATGGAGCCAGGTGCTGAACCAGTACCAGCGCCGCGCCGACCTCATTCCCAATCTGGTCGAAACGGTCAAGGGCTATGCCGCGCACGAAAAGGATACGCTCGATGCCGTGGTCGAGGCGCGCGCCAAGGCGACGCAAGTGACGGTGACGCCGGAAACGCTAAGCAATCCGGAAGCCGTCAAAAATTTCCAGGACAGTCAAGCCGGCCTGACCAGCGCGCTGTCGCGGTTGCTGGCAGTGGTTGAGAATTATCCCGACCTCAAGGCCAACCAGAATTTTCTAGCGCTGCAGGCGCAGCTAGAAGGCACCGAAAATCGCATCGCGGTCGCCCGCCGCGACTATATCCAGGCGGTGCAGGAGTACAATTTGACGCTGAAGACCTTCCCGTCGGTGATCTGGGCAACCCTGTGGTTCCGCGGCAATCAGCCGTTCGCGAACTTCACCATCGAAGAAGACAAGATGCAGACGCCGAAGGTCGATTTCGGCACGACGCAGGGCGGGTGATCGCTCATTAGATCTGGTCTCCTGTTGGCCTTGCACTTTTTCGCGCCCCCCTCTGTCCTGCCGGACATCTCCCCCACGAGGGGGGAGATAGGCAGCTTCTTTGCCGGTTCTTCTCTGGCAACGTTGCAGACCGGCGAAAGCAGGGATCACGGCCGATCTCCCCCCAAGTGGGGGAGATGTCCGGCAGGACAGAGGGGGGCGCGAAGGAACGCCAGCCTGGCATTCCTGTACGTCATTCTTAGCCTCTTCCTCCCCCTCACCGCACTCGCCGCCGAATTGCCTGCCCTGACCGGGCGGGTCGTCGACAATGCCGGCATCATCGATGCCGCGACCAAGGCGGCGCTGACCCGGAAGCTCGCGGATTTCGAGGCCAGGGGCTCTGACCAGATCGTCGTCGCGACGATCGATAGCCTCGACGGCGAGGAGATC
>NZ_SUEO01000288.1 GCF_004962925.1 Mesorhizobium sp.
CCTCTGCCCTGCCGGGCATCTCCCCCTCAAGGGGGGAGATCGGCTGTCATCGGCGCCATCACGACTTCGCCGTCACAGGCGCATACTCGAGCGCCACCACCCCGTTGCTGAATGGTGCGGCTGAGATCAGCTCGAGCGGCACTTGCTCGTCGGGCGGGAACAGCTTCTTGCCCTGGCCGACGGCGCCGGGATAGCTGAGCAGCCTGACGCGGTCGACCAGACCGTGGCGCAGCAATTCCTGCGCTACGCTGAGGCTGCCATGCACATAGATGTTGCCGCCGCTGCCTTGCTTCAGCTCCCTGACCGCATCCGGCAAGGCGCCCTTCAGCAGCTCGGCCGGTTTCCAGTCGAGCGCCTTCAACCTCGTCGACGCAACATATTTCGGCAGCGCGTTGAACCGCTCGGCGAAATCTCCGGTTTCCTCAGGCCAGGAGCCGGCAAAAATCTCATACGTCATGCGCCCCAAAAGCATGGCGCCGCTGTCGGCAAGCTCGTCTTCCTTGAACCTCTGCATTTCATCGTTCCAGATCACGCCAGGCAGCTTCTCGACCTCGGCGATGCCATCGACGCTGATGAATTCGGTGACGATAAGTTTTCTCATGGCGATCTCCTTTCTTCTGTCAAAAGACGGACGGCGCTGGCCCTTTGCGACACCGCTCTGTGAAAATAGCGCGGTCGCTCGTTAGGGCGCTTTCACTATTCGCCTCCAAAGGATGGGGAAAAGCTTCTCCGGCCTGGACTAAGTTCCCAAGATCGGATTGGTGTTACATCTGAGGCAGATATTCCCAAAGAACGCATTGCAGGAAGATCATGGGATTCGGGATCTTCATTCACCGCTCAGATTCGAGATACAACGACCGTCCCGCAGAGCAGTACCAATTTCCTCGCCCGTACCTCAACCGCGTCGAAGCATGCGTGAACGACTGGATCATTTACTACGAGCCTAGCAAGGTAAACGATACTTGTGGCTATTACGCCGTAGCCAAAGTCCAACAAATCATTCCCGATCCTGTGACGCCTGATATGTACCTCGCTTTAATCGAGCCCGGCACCTATCTCGACTTCGTCAATCCTGTTCCATTTAACGGGCCAAATGGTCTCGTTGAACGAGGCTTATTCAACGACCAAGGACGGATTTCCGGTCGCGCCCAAGCGGCCGTCCGCCCAATCAGTCCAGCCGACTTCAACCGCATTATCGATCTGGGCCTGGACACGAATGAGTTGTTGCTGCCGCGTGTTGATGAGGCCGGCACCGGCTTTCAGGATGAACAAGCGCCATTCGAGTTCGAGCAGAGCCGCGACCGCGTGAGCTACATCGGATCGCGAATTGTGCGGGACCGCATTTTCCGTCGCATCGTCTTGCGCGCCTATGACGAGCGATGCGCGATCACGGGACTGAAGTTGATAAATGGCGGCGGTCGGGCAGAGGTTTCAGCCGCCCATATTCGGCCGGTCGAAATGAACGGGCCCGATGTCATCAACAATGGGATCGCGCTGTCTGGTACAGCGCATTGGATGTTCGATCGCGGATTGATCAGCCTATCCGATGACTTGGAAATCCTCATCTCACGACAGGTCAATGACCTCGATAGCGTGCAGGGATTTGTAAACAAGACAGGTTGGGCGCTTCCGCCGGGCCGGCAGTTTGAACGCCCGTATCCTCGTTTCTTGCAGTGGCACCGCGACCACTGCTTCAAGCAGTGAAGCACCGCTGGCGTGGGAGCGTGTTGGTAGGGAACGGCCGCCTCTGACCCTGCGCCGCCCGTCGTTCGGTCATGCCACAAGGTCCGCATCGGGTGGGGACTTTTTTGCCTGTCCCGATTGTATCTGGTTCGTAGTCACGGGCTGGCTACAGGTGGGCAATACCGGCTTTCAGCAGTCCTTCGCGGACGTGCTGCGCATCAGACTCCTGGGCATAGTGCAGGGTGGCGATAAATGAATCGAGATCGAATTGGGGATCGAGCGTTCTGATCTTGCCTAGATGCGCCGCGGCCGCGATTTCGTCGCCGAGCCAGCCGTAGCAGGCAGCGGCGAAAGCGTGCTGAACCGAGTCCATGGTTGACAGATGCATGAAAGCTTCGATCGCCTCGCCATACTGGCGCGCGGCGAAATGCGCCTTTCCCAGATGGCTCCAGAACCTCTCCGGGTGGTGCGGGTTCAGCTGCATTGCCTTGCGGATCCATTCAATTCCCTCTTCCGGCCTCCCCAGCCACGTCAATAACTCGCCTTGCTGCACCACCACGAGGTCGTAATTGGGATTGAGGGCCAGCGCCCGCTCTTGATGGTAGCGCGCTGTGGTCAGCTCATTGTTGTTCACGTTCACTGCGGCGAGGATGCGGTGGACATCGGCATCGTTGTCGTCCAACGCCAGCGCCCTGTCCAGCGCTGCCATGATGTCGTTCCAGACGGCATCCTTGTCTTCGCACCAGTTATGGACCCAGGCCTGGCCAAGAATGCAGGCACGCCAGGCATGGGCATGGGCATAATCGGGGTCGAGCGCGACGGCCCTGCCTATCAAGGTTTGCGCGCGTTCATTATCCGCAATCGTGCTTCGGTGATGCAGCACCTTGGCAGCAAGCACACATTCATACGCGGCCATGTTTGCAGGTTTCGCCCGCGCGAGCTGGTCCCGCTGAGCCGCCTCGACACGACCGGGCAGCGTGGCTGCGATCGCCGCGGTCACCTCATCCTGAATCGCGAATATGTCGTCCAGCTTCCGGTCATATTTGTCTGCCCAAATATGAGCGTCATTCGCCGTATCGATGAGCTGAACCGTCACGCGCACCCTGTCGCCGATCTTGCGGACGCTTCCCTCCACCAGGTATTGGACGTCGAGTTTCTCGGCCACCTCGCGCACATTCACGGCGCGGTTCTTGTAGACGAAGGCGGAATTGCGCGAGATGACGAACAACTCATGGTGGCGGGACAGTTCGGTGATGATGTCCTCGGTCAGTCCGTCCGCGAAAAATTCCTGCTCGGGGTCGCCGCTCATGTTGCTGAATGGCAGCACCACTATCGAAGGTTTCGAGATGGATCGCTTTGCCTCGATTTCTGCCGGGACAGGACTGTCAAACCCAATGCGATAGAGGCGAACCGGGCGGCTGATGTTCTTTAACGTCTTCTCGCCCAGGTCCTCCATGGCAATTTCGAGACGGTCGGCAATTTGGGTCGCCACCGCTGCGGTCACGCAGATACCGCCGACGTCGGCGAGTTGCTCGATGCGCGAGGCAATATTGACGCCGTCGCCGAAAATGTCGTCATCGTCGAAAATGATGTCGCCGAGATTTATGCCGATCCTGAATTCGATACGCCGTTCTTGCGGCACATCCGAATTGCGCCGTTTCATGCGCTGTTGGATTTCCACGGCGCATTTCACGGCATCGGTCACGCTCTGGAACTCAACGAGCATGCCGTCTCCGGTGGTCTTGATGATCCGGCCCTTGTTCTTCGCGATGGCGGGATCGACCAGTTCTATGCGATGGGTCCGAAGGCGTGCGAGCGTGCCGGATTCGTCGGCCTCCATTAGCCGACTATAGCCCGCCATATCGGCAGCCAGAATTGCGGCTAGTCTCTGTTCCATCGCTTGAACCAAAAACCGAGCCTATCCTTCCTGGGCTGCCAAATCCAGCAATTTGAGCAGTGGCTGAATCAAGAAGTCTTCCTACCGCAGCAGCAAGAAAGGGCGGATCAGAACCTTCCGCCAGGTGGCTGCGAACTCGATCGCATCAATGGCGGGAGGGATCCGCGCGGCGCCAGACCGGAAACGTCCGATATGAACACGAATTGGGACCATAGCGGCTGCACTCGCTGACGTCTGCAAATGGCGCAGAGCGTTCGTAGATCAGGCACCTAGCAGAAATCTTGGACACGCCCAAAACCAAATCTATCCCCCCTTGCCATCGCCGCATCCTTCCCCTAATCTCCATCTGAGAAAACCTTTTCCCAAACCGCCCGGCATCCGCTGATCTCACCAGTCAGTGCCTAGCACGGAGACAAGAGAAAACCTTTTCCCAACTAAGGGATTTCGCTTCGCACCATGGCTTCTGACGCCTCGCCAGTCTCTGCCAAGACCCCGGTCACCCTCCGCGAGGTGGCGGCGCTTGCCGGCGTCAGCGTCGCCACGGCCTCAAAAGCGCTCAACGGGCAGGGGCGGATGACTGCCGAGACGCGCGAGCGCATTCGCGAGACGGCGCAGCGTCTTGGCTTTCGCCCGAACAGCCTGGCGCAGAGCCTGTTGCGCCGGCGCTCCTTCACCGTCGGGCTGTTGACCAACGACACCTATGGCCGCTTTTCGCTGCCGGTCATGTCGGGCATTTCGGATGCGCTGGTCGACAAGGGCGTCTCGGTGTTTCTCTGCAATGTCGAGGACGACCAGCGCCTCGGCCAGCTCCATGTCGATGCCATGTTGGACAAGCGCGTCGACGGCATTATCGCCACCGGCAAGCGGATCGACCGCCATCTGCCGGTCGACCTGTCCAATCTCGGCGTTCCCGTGATCTACGCCTTCACCCAGCCCGACCCCGGCGCCGTCGCTTTCGTCTCTGACGATGCCGGCGGCGCGCGCCTGGCGGTCGAGCACTTTTGGCGGCTTGGGCGCCGCCGCATCGCTCATGTCACCGGGCCGGCGAGTTTTGCGGTGGTGCACGCGCGGGCACAGGCCTATCGTGACGTGCTGACCGAGAAGGGCTTGCCGGTCATGGAACCATTGCTCGGATCGTGGTCGGAAGCGTGGGGTCACGAGGCGGTGACGAAGCTCTTCGACGGTAAGCTGTCGAAGAGTGGGGACGAAAAACCCGATGCCGTCTTTTGCGGCAACGACCAGATCGCGCGCGGCGTCATCGACGCGCTGCGCGAGCGCGGGCTGGATGTGCCCGACGATGTCGGCGTCATCGGTTTCGACAATTGGCAGATCGTGGCCGAGGCAACCCGCCCGCCGCTGACCTCCGTCGACATGAACCTGGCGGCACTCGGGCGCGAGGCCGGCCTCACCTTGCTTTCGCTCGTCGGCGGCGAACCCGCCGCGCCGGGCATCCGAAAACTGCCGTGCCGGCTGGTGGTGCGTCAGTCATGCGGCCGTCCGCCGGACGGCTGAGACTATGCATGTCGCCCAAAAGTGCGCAGCGGTTTTGGGATAACGACATGCATGAAACAGAAAGTGCATGTCGCCCAAAAGTGCGCAGCGGTTTTGGGATCACGACATGCATGAAAGCAAAAGCCGCCGCGCGGGGAGCGCGGCCGCAGGAAAACAGAACATGAGGAGGAGAACCATGAGAACCATCATTACCGGGCTCGCCTTTGCCGCGAGCATTTTTCCCACCCTGGCAACAGTCGGGCCGGCCGCCGCCGAGACCGCGAACATCTGGGTTCGCGCCGACGGCTCGAACTTCATGCCGCGCATCGTCGATGCCTTCAACAAGGGGCATGAGAACCAGGTCAAGCTGGACATCATTCCCAATGCCGAGATCATCCCGAAATACGGCGCTGCCGCCGCCGGCGGCACAGCACCCGACGCGCTCTCGCTCGACCTGATCTACACGCCGTCCTTTGCGGCCGCCGGCCAGCTCGAAGACATCACCGACTGGGCGAAATCGCTGCCCTATTTCTCGAGCCTGTCGCCGGCGCACGTCAAGACCGGCACCTACAAGGACCGCATCTACGGGCTGCCGTTCTCCGCCGATAGTTCGGTGCTGATCTGGAACAAGAAGCTGTTCAAGCAGGCCGGGCTCGACCCTGAAAAAGGCCCGACCAACTGGGCCGAGATCGAGGCCGACGCCGAAAAGGTCAACGCGCTCGGCGGCGATATAAAAGGCTTCTATTTCTCCGGAAATTGCGGCGGCTGCAACATCTTCACCTTCACGCCGCTGATCTGGGCCTCGGGCGGCGATATCCTCACCGAGGACGGCTCGAAGGCGACGCTCGACAGCCCGCAGCTGCGCGGCGCGATCGAGCTCTATCGCTCGATGGTCAAGAAGGATCTGGTGCCTTCAGGCGCGCAGACCGACACCGGCTCCAATTTCTTTGCCGCGTTTGCCGGCGGCAATATCGGCATCTCGCCGTCCGGCGCCTTCGCCATCGGCGCGCTGAACACGCAATACCCTGATATCGACTACGGCGTCACCTTCCTGCCCGGCAAGGATGGCGGCTGGTCGTCCTTTGCCGGCGGCGACAATTTCGTCGTCACCAAGGGCACCACCAAGGTCGCGGTGGTGAAGGAGTTCCTCGATTTCGCCTACTCGCCCGAAGGCCAGACCATCCTGGCGAAATACGGCAGCCTTCCCGTGCGCGGCGACATCGCCAACGAGGCGCTGAAGGATCTAGACCCGCGCTACAAGGTCGCCGCAGAGGCCATGGCCAAGGGCCGCACGCCCTATTCGGTGGTGTTCAACGACCTGATCAATTCCGCCAACGGTCCGTGGAACCAGATGGTCAACGAGGTCTTCTTCGGCGAAGACGTCGATGGCGCCATCGCCAACGCGCAGGAAACCATGCAGTCGATCATAGATTCGGCGCCACAGCAGTAGGCGCCGGCACCTCCCCCTCGAGGGGAGGTCGGACCGCAGGTCCGGGTGGGGTCGTACGGGCAGTGCTCGACGTTCTTTTGCGTCGGCGCGTTTCGCGGAGGGCCCCACCCCCGGCCTTCGGCCGGACCC
>NZ_SUEO01000289.1 GCF_004962925.1 Mesorhizobium sp.
CTCCCAATGAGTGGTGGCGCTGCGCCCTTCCAGCAAGCCGGCGCGGGCGACCAGCCAGGTGCCGGCTTCGACACCGCCGCAGGCGCGGGCGCCGCGCGCCGCACGGCGCAGACCGGAAAGCAGAGCCGATGTGGCATAGTTCTGCGTGCCGAAGCCGGCGACGACGACAAGCATATCCGTTGTATCCGCCGCATCGAAGCGGCCGCCGACCGCAACCGGCAGGCCGCATGTGGTGATTGGCGCTTCGCCGGTCACCGATACCAGCCGGAAATCGAACAGCGTTTCGCCGGCGATGCGATTGGCGGCGCGCAACGGATCGACGGCCGACGCCACGCACATGATCGACGAACCGGAAAACACCAGCAGCGTCACCTTGAGCGGCGAGCGTTCGGCGCGAAAGATCGACGGCTTTTCGCTTTTTATCATATGACCTTCGTAAAACGCAAAACAGTTTCCAGCAAGTCAGGCATTGTTGCCATCTGTTCGATCGGGCCCATCTTTGATTGGGCTATGTTTGATTGGGCCATGTTTGATCGGAACGTCTGTGCTGATTGGGAGAAAAGTCCATGCCGCTTGCGATGAACCGTGAGGTTTTCATTACCTGTGCCGTGACCGGGTCCGGCAGCTCGCAGGACCGCAGCCCGCATGTGCCGCGTTCGCCCAAGCAGATCGCCGATGCGGCCATCGATGCGGCAAAGGCGGGTGCGGCGATCGTGCACTGCCATGTGCGCGACCCCGAAACCGGCAAGCCGCGCCGCGACGTCCACCTTTATCGCGAAGTGACCGAGCGCATCCGCGCGGCAGACGTCGACGTGGTGCTGAACCTGACCGCCGGCATGGGCGGCGACATGGTGTTCGGTTCGCCGGAAAACCCGTTGCCGCTGAACGAAAAAGGTACCGATATGGGCGGCGCCACCAACCGCGTGGAACATGTGCGCCAATGCCTGCCGGAAATCTGCACACTCGACTGCGGCACCATGAACTTCGCCGAGGCCGACTATGTGATGACCAACACGCCCGGCATGCTGCGTGCCATGGGCGGCATGATGACGGCGCTCGGCGTCAAGCCGGAGATCGAGGCCTTCGACACCGGCCATCTCTGGTTTGCCAAGCAATTGGTCGAGGAAAAGGTGCTGGATCCGGATGCTCTCGTGCAATTGTGCATGGGTGTGCCGTGGGGCGCGCCGGACGATCTCAACACCTTCATGGCCATGGTCAACAATGTGCCGTCGAGCTGGAACTGGTCGGCCTTTTCCATCGGCCGCAACCAGATGGCCTATGCCGCCGCCGCGGTGCTGGCCGGCGGCAATGTCCGCGTCGGGCTCGAGGACAATCTCTGGCTCGACAAGGGCGTGCTGGCGACCAATGCGCAGCTGGTCGAGCGGGCGGTCAGCATCGTGTCCAACATGGGCGCAAGGGTCATCGGCCCGGATGAGGTGCGCAAGAAGCTCAATTTGACCAAGCGCGCGCCGCTTTGAACAGGGAATCGGTAGGGAGGAGCCGCCGATGAAGACCGTGAAATTCACCGCGATGAAGGACGGCGACCGCGAGGACTACGCCTTCCTCACCGAGCACGAGATCGACTATGCGGCGAAAACCGGCGAGCGGCTGCTGGACGCGCTTGTCCAGCTCGACGAAGGCCTGTCCGGCTACAAGATCACCCGGCTCGGCCATTCGCTGCAGGCGGCGACGCGCGCCTGGCGCGACGGCGCCGATACCGACTGGATCGCCTGCGCGCTGTTGCACGACATCGGCGACATCTACGCACCCTACAATCACGACGAATATGCAGCTTCGATCCTAAAACCTTTCGTGCGCGAGCAGTGCACCTGGGTGGTGGAAAAGCACGGCGACTTCCAGCGTCTCTATTACGCCCACCATCTCGGCGGCAATCCGCATGCGCGCGACCGTTTCGCCGGTCATCTTTATTTCGACGATTGCGACCAGTTTTGCGAGCGTTGGGACCAGTCGAGTTTCGACCCCGGCTATGACACGCTGCCGATCGATTTCTTCCGGCCCGTCGTGCTCGAAGTGTTCGCGCGCAAAGCCTATGACCCCGCCGTGATCCGCGCCGGCGAGCGCGTGCCTCTGATCGACCTAAAAACAGCCAGGACAAGAACCGGAGCCTCCGCATGAGCATCATCACCAAGGCGGCCGCCATCGGCGGCGGCGTCATCGGCGCCGGCTGGGTGGCGCGGCTGCTCTTGAACGGCATCGACGTATCGATCTTCGATCCCGACCCGGAAGCTTCGCGCAAGGTTGGCGAAGTGATGAAAGGCGCGCGCCGCGCCTACAAGCAGATGCTGCCCGGCGGCCTGCCCAAGGAAGGCAAACTGACCTTTGCCAAGACCATCGCCGATGCCGTAGCCGATGCCGATTTCATCCAGGAAAGCGTGCCTGAGAGACTCGACCTGAAGCACCGCGTGCTGGCCGAGATCGACCTTTATGCGCCGGCCAACGCCATCGTCGGTTCCTCGACCTCCGGCATCAAGCCGACCGACATGCAGGTGGCGATGAAGAAGCATCCGGAGCGACTGGTCGTCGGCCATCCGTTCAACCCGGTCTATCTGTTGCCGCTGGTCGAGATCGTCGGCGGTGAACAGACCTTTCCCGAAGCGATCGAGGTCGCCAAGGAGATGTACGCCTCGATCGGCATGAAGCCGGTGGTGATCCGCAAGGAGATCGAGGCGTTTGTCGGCGACCGCCTGCTGGAGGCGGCATGGCGCGAGGCGCTGTGGCTGATCAAGGACGGCATCTGCACGGTCGAAGAACTCGACGATATCATGCGCTATGGCTTCGGCCTGCGCTGGGCGCAGATGGGCATGTTCCAGGTCTATCGCGTCGCCGGCGGCGAGGCCGGCATGCGCCACTTCATGGCACAGTTCGGGCCGTGCCTGAAATGGCCTTGGACCAAGCTGATGGATGTGCCGGAGTTCAACGACGAACTGGTCGACCTGATCGCCACGCAGTCGGACGACCAGGCGCATGGGCTGTCGATCCGCGAACTCGAAAAGATCCGCGACGACAATCTGGTCGCCATCATGGAGGCGCTGTCGAAGCAGAACAAAGGCAAGGGCTGGGGCGCAGGCGCCTTGCACAAGGACTATACCAAGCAGCTCGCCAAGCTTGCGGCGAAGAAGCCCACCGCCTCCAAGGCGGCCGAGAAGGCTAAGGCGACCAAGCCGGTGAAGGCCAAAGCTGAAAAGCCGAAGAAAAAGAAGAAAGGCTGAGACCATGGATTTTGGTCTTTCGGAAGAACAGAAACTCATCGTCGAGACGACGCGCGCCTTCGTCGAGAACGAGCTTTACCCGCATGAGCGCGAGGTCGAGCGCACCGGCGTGCTGCGCCGCGAGCTGATCGAGGAGATCAAGGCCAAGGCGATCGAAGCCGGGCTCTACGCCGCCAACATGCCGGCGGATGTCGGCGGCGCCGGCCTCGATACGGTGACTTGGCTGCTTTACGAAAAGGAGCTCGGCCGCGCCAATTACGCGCTGCATTGGACCTGCGTGGCGCGGCCTTCCAACATCCTGTTGGCTGGCACGCCCGAGCAGCGCGAGAAATATCTCTATCCCTGCATTCGCGGCGAGAAATGGGATTGCCTGGCGATGACCGAGCCGGGTGCCGGCTCCGACCTGCGCGGCATGAAGGCGACCGCCGTGCAGGACGGTAACGACTGGGTGCTGAACGGCACCAAGCATTTCATCAGCCATGCCGATCTTGCCGATTTCGCTATTTGTTTCATGGCTTCGGGAGAGGAAGAGTCTTCGCGTGGAAAACGCAAGAAGATCACCGCTTTCTTCGTCGACAAGGGCACCAAGGGTTTTACGGTGCGTGACGGCTACCGTAACGTCTCGCATCGCGGCTACACCAACGCCATACTCGAATTCGACGATTGCCGGCTGCCCGCAAGCCAGGTCCTCGGCGAGGTCCACAAGGGTTTCGACGTCGCCAATTCATGGCTTGGCGCGACCCGCCTGCAGGTCGGCGCGACTTGCCTTGGCCGGGCCGAGCGGGCGCTTGGCCATGCCATTGAATATGCCGCGCAGCGTCAGCAGTTCGGCCAGCAGATCGGCAAGTTTCAGGGCGTGTCGTTCAAGCTCGCCGACATGGCGACCGAGTTGAAAGCCGCCGACCTGATGGTGTTCGAAGCCGGCTGGAAGTACGATCAGGGCACCGTCACTGATCAGGACATGGCTATGGCCAAGCTGAAGGCCACCGAAATGCTTGCCTTCGTCGCCGACGAGGCGATCCAGATCCATGGCGGCATGGGGCTGATGGACGACCTGCCGCTGGAACGCATCTGGCGCGACGCCCGCGTCGAGCGCATCTGGGAAGGCACTTCGGAAATCCAGCGCCACATTATTTCGCGGGCGCTGCTGCGCCCGTTCGGGGGCTGATCGATGCACAGACTTGAACGTCTTCTGCGGCCGAAATCAATCGCCGTCTTCGGCGGCGCGCAGGCGGCCGCCGTCGTCGCGCAATCGATCAAGATGGGCTTTGCCGGCGAGATCTGGCCTGTGCACCCGACCAAGGATGAGGTCGCCGGCCGCAAGGCCTATCGCTCGGTGGCCGACCTGCCCGGCGCGCCGGACGCTGCGTTTGTCGGCGTCAACCGGCATTTGACCATCGAGGTGGTCAAGGCTCTGGCCGAGCGCGGTGCCGGCGGCGCCGTCTGCTTTGCCGCCGGCTTTCTCGAGACCGAAGCCTATGACGAGGACGGCGAGCGGCTGCAGGCCGAGCTGGTCGCAGCGGCGGGCCGGATGCCGATCATCGGGCCGAACTGCTACGGCCTGATCAATTATGCCGACGGCGCGCTTTTATGGCCTGACCAGCATGGCGGTATCAGGCTGGCCGAGGGCGGCCGCGGCGTCGCCATCATCACCCAATCGTCGAACATCGCCATCAACATGACGATGCAGAAGCGCGGCCTGCCGATCGCCTTTCTTATGACCGCCGGCAACCAGGCGCAGACCGGCCTTTCCGAAATGGCGCTCGGCCTGATCGAGGACGACCGCGTCACCTCGCTCGGCCTGCATATCGAAGCCTTCGATTCGGTAGCCGGCTTCGAAAGGCTGGCCGCTCGGGCGCGTGAGTTGAGAAAACCGATCATCGCCATGAAGGTCGGCCGCTCCGAGCAGGCGCGGCAAGCGGCCGTCTCGCATACCGCATCGCTGGCCGGTTCCGACGCCGCCTCCGGCGCCTTCCTGAAGCGGCTCGGCATCGCCCGCGTCGATTCCATCCCCGCCTTCATCGAGGCGCTGAAGCTGCTGCATGTCACCGGACCCCTACCCGGCTACCGGCTGTCGTCGATGAGCTGTTCGGGCGGCGAGGCCTCTGTCATGGCCGACAGCGCCGAAGGCCGCTGGGTGAATTTCCCTGTTCTCACCGACACGCACCGCGCGCATGTCAAATCGACGCTCGGCCCGCTGGTTGCGGTGGCCAATCCGCTCGACTACCACACCTTCATCTGGAACAACGAGCCGGCGATGACCGCCACCTTCACCGCCATGGTGTCGGGCGGCTTCGACCTCAATATGCTGGTGCTCGACTTCCCGCGCCCCGACCGCTGCTCGGACACCGACTGGTGGGCGACGCTGCGTGCCTTCGAATCGGCGCTGAAGACCAACCAGGCGCAAGGCGCGATCGTGTCGTCGCTGCCGGAGAACCTGCCCGAGGAATACACCGCCGGGCTGATGGCACGCGGCATGGTGCCGCTGTTCGGCATTTCCGAGGCCATGGACGCTGCCCAGGCGGCAGCCTTCATCGGCTGGGCCTGGCGCGAGCCGCAGGCGCAGTCGATCGACACCTCCGCGTCCGGTGCGCCGAGTGGCGATCACATCACACCTGATGAGGCCGAGGCGAAAGCGCGGCTGATCGAGGCCGGGCTTCCCGTGCCCAGGGGCGAACGCGCCGGCAATGCCGTCGAGGCTGTGATCTCGTCGATGGCGCTCGGCTTTCCGGTGGCGCTGAAGGCTTTGGGCGTCACCCACAAATCCGAGATCGGCGCGGTCCGGCTCAACCTCAGGGATGCCGAATCCGTCAGCACCGCCGCTCATGATCTCGATGCGCTCGGCACCGGCCTCTATGTCGAGCGCATGGTGCGCGACGGCGTCGCCGAGCTGCTCGTCGGCTTCACCCGCGACCCGATGTTCGGCGCGGTGATGACGCTCGGCACGGGTGGCGTGCTGGTCGAGCTGCTGCGCGACAGCGTCACCCTGATGCTGCCGGCGACACGCGACGACATCGAGGCGGCGCTGCGCGGGCTCAGATTGTTCCCGCTGCTCGAAGGCTATCGCGGCCGGCCCAAGGCCGATGTCGCGGCGGCCATCAATGCGATATCAGGCATTGCCGCCTTCGTGCAGCAAAATGCCGGCGAGATCGAAGAGCTCGACATCAACCCGCTGATCGTCTGCACCCAGGGCAACGGCGCCTGGATCGCCGACGCGCTGCTGGTGCTGGGAGAAAAAAAGAATGTCTGATGTCATCACCACCCGACGCGAGGGCACGATCCTCGAAGTCACGCTCGACCGGCCCAAGGCCAACGCCATCGACCTGAAAACGTCGCGGCTGATGGGCGAGACATTCAAGGCGTTCCGCGACGATCCGGATCTGCGGGTCGCCATCGTCAAG
>NZ_SUEO01000028.1:0-4591 GCF_004962925.1 Mesorhizobium sp.
CGTCGCGGCGACCAAGACCTTCGTCAATTCCGCCGTCGCCGGGCTCGCCTTGATGGCGCACAGCACTGGCGACGACAAGTTGCTGGCAGCACTTGCCCGCTTGCGAGATCGCCAGGCAAGCCGAGCCGGCCAGCTTGAGCTTGGCGCCATAGATCGAGGCGATCGATGGGCCGACCGAAGCGACCGCGAGGCCGGCGGTCAGCTCCACGGCATATTTCATGAAGGTGGCGGCATGGTCGGAGGAACCGCGCGCCACGGTGACGACGAAGTTCGGGTCGCGCTCGCGAATGCCGCGCCCGGCCTCGGTCAGCACGGCGCCCGAACCGTCGAGCAGGCGGGCGGTGGCCTCCGGGATCTCCTCGATCTCGCGCCGCATATGAGTTTTGGTTGCGCTCATGGCCGGCCCTCTTCGCCCGGCCCGCTCAGCCGGAGCTCGGCGACGAAATCATAGGCGTCGCCCCTGTAGATGGAGCGGGTGAATTCGATCACCTTGCCGCTCGCCAGATAGGAAATACGCTCGATGTGCAGCCCGGCAATCCCGGGCGGCACTTCGAGCAGGCGCGCGTCACTGTCGCCGAGATTGGCGGCCGAAATGCGCTGCACCGCTCGCACCGGCCGCAGGCCGGTCGTTTCCAGCGCAGCGTAGAGCGACGAACCGATCGCCGCCGGATCCGGCAGCACGCTGGCCGACAGTGCCGCGCGCTCGATCGCCAGCGGCGTGTCGTTGGCGATGCGCAGGCGCGCCACGCGGGCTACCAGCTCGTTTGACGACAGGCCGAGCACCATCATCTCGTCCGGCGAGGGCGCATAGAGGCCACGGTCGAGCCAGGCCGAACGGACAGCCATGCCGCGCCGCGCCATGTCCTCGGTGAACGAAGTGAGCCGCGACAGCGACTGCTCGACGCGCTCCATGCGCGGCGCGACGAAGGTGCCGGAGCCATGGCGCTGGACGAGAATGCCGCCCTTGACCAGATCCTGCACCGCCTTGCGCACGGTGACCCGCGAAATGTCGGCCTTGCTGGCGATGTCGCGCTCGGAAGGCAGCGCGTCGCCCGGTCCGATCAGGCCGCGATTGACCGCATCCTCGATGCTCTTCCTGAGCTGCAGATAGAGTGGCGCGCCGCTTTGCGAGGACTGCTTCAGCGTGGCGAAAATCTGGTCGGCGGCCTCGCTCATCGCGCCGCCTCCGCCGCTTTGGCGAAGACACGGACCGCCATCTGCACCGCACCGCCCAGCGCATCGTCGAGCGGCGGCTTCAGCAGCGCCCGGTAACGCGCCGACAGGCGCGGCGCGTAAAGCGGCGCCAGCCCACCGAGCAGGCACAGCGGATCGTCGCCACCAAGATCGAGCACGCCAAGTGCTGCCTCGACATCGGCGACCGCCTTATCCAGGATCCAGTTGGCGACGGCGTCGCCTTTTTCGGCATGGTCGAAGACCTTGGGCGCGAAGCCGCCGAAATCACCGGGCTTGGCATTGGTGGTGAACTCGACCAAATCCTCGGGATTGTCACGGAAGATGGCAAGCATGGCCTCAGTCAGCGGCGAGGCTTCGCGGATGCCGTCATAGGCGAGCAGCGTCTGTTCGAGCAGGTCGCGGCCGATGCGGGCGCCGCTGCCCTGGTCGCCGACCTGGAAACCCCAGCCGCCGATTGCCCGCGATTTGCCTTGTCTGCGCGCCATATAGGCGGTGCCGGTGCCGAGGATGGCCATGGCGCCGTCGCCGGAACCGACCGCGCCTTCCAGCGCGATCTCGGCGTCGGTCTCGACACGGCTTTGGCTGAACGGCAGGATAGCTTCGAGCTGCTGCCTGTAGGTGCCGACATTGGCGCCGGCAAGGCCGAGGATGGCCGGGGTCTGTGGAATCAGTTCGGGGTCTTGTCCGGCGGCGACAAAGGCCTGCCGTGCCGCGTCGACGATGTTGGCCCTGGCGCCGGTGAGATCGGTGCGGATATTGGCGGCGCCGCTTTTGGCGCGGCCGACGACGGTGCCGTCCGCTGCCGCAAGGGCCGCCCTGCAGCTGGTGCCGCCGCCATCGATGCCAAGCACGAAATTCACGCGATTTCTCCTCCGGGCGGATAATACCAATAAAGTACCAATAGCCAAGGATTAATTTCCGTTTCAAAAAGATTAAGCGGTATTTTGTTGAAAAATCAACGCATTTTGCCGGCAGACCGATTTGGTTGCAACGAATCCGCTAATGCGTGTGGACAAGTGGTATTTTTTTGGTATTGTTTTCTGGATCGGAGGAAAGCGGATGGCCGAAACGCGCACCGAAGCGCTTCACCAGAATGCCGAGGGGCTGGACATCCAGGCCCCGGACGCCATCCTTTCCTCTTTGGCCAATGCGCAGATAGAGGCCGCCAAGGCGGTGCGCGGCGCCATCCCCGCCATCGCCGATGCAGCCGAGATCGTCGCCGCCCGGCTGAAGAGCGGCGGCAAGCTCGCCTATGCGGCGGCCGGCAGCTCGGGACTGATGGCGCTGGCCGATGCGCTGGAACTGCCAGGCACCTTCGGCATTCAGCGCGACCGCATCGCCATACTGATCGCCGGCGGCGACGATGCCTTCAAGACATTGGCCGGCGGGCCGGAGGACGACACCGGCGAAGCCTCGGCCGCGGTTGCAGCTGCCGGTATCGGCGAAGGCGACTGCCTGATCGCGGTCTCGGCCAGCGGCTCGACACCCTATGCCGTCAGGGCGATCGAGGACGCCAGGCGCCGGGGCGCGGCGACCATCGCCATCGCCAACAACAAGGATGCGCCGCTGCTTCGGCTGGCCGATATCGCCATATTGCTCGAAACGCCGTCTGAGCTGATCGCCGGCTCGACGCGCATGGGCGCCGGCACCGCCCAGAAGATCGCGCTCAACATGCTTTCGACGCTGGCCGCCATCCATCTTGGCCACGTCCATGACGGCTACATGGTCAACCTCATGGCCGACAACATCAAATTGCGCGACCGCGCGGCCCGCATCGTCGCCGCCATCAGCGGGCGCGACAAGGACGATGCGGCGCGCCTGCTCGAGAAGAGCGGCGGCGGCGTCAAGACCGCCATTCTGCTCGCCGCCGGCGCCGCCAGCGCCAATGCGGCCGAGAAGATACTGGAAGGGGCCGGCCAGAAGCTGCGCCCGGCCCTTTCCGTGATTGAGGGGAGCATGGGGCAGAAAGCCTCTGTTCTCAAAACCGAACCTGAAAAAGGTCAACAGGGAGACTGAGCATGACTACGAAACTACTGACGGCACTTCTTCTCGGCACCAGCATTCTCGGCTCAGCCGGAATGGCCTATGCCCAGGACGTAACGCTCAACATCGAAAGCTGGCGCGGCGACGATCTTGCCATCTGGAAGGACAAGCTGATCCCGGCTTTCGAGGCCAAGAATCCGGGCATCAAAGTGGTGTTCGCGCCGTCGGCGCCGACCGAATATGACGCAGCACTCGGCGCCAAGCTCGCCGCCGGCTCGGCGGGCGACCTGATCACCTGCCGCCCCTTCGACAAGTCGCTGGAGCTGTTCAAGAAGGGCAACCTCGCCGACATCTCGACGCTGCCCGGCATGGAGAATTTCTCCGACGTCGCCAAGGCCGCATGGCAGACCGACGACGGCAAGTCGAGCTTCTGCGTGCCGATGGCGTCCGTCATCCACGGCTTCATCTACAACAAGGACGCTTTCGACAAGCTTGGCATCAAGGTGCCGGAGACGCGCGACGAGTTCTTCGCCGCGCTCGACAAGATCAAGGCCGACGGCACCTACATTCCAATGGCGATGGGCACCAAGGACCTCTGGGAAGCCGCGACCATGGGCTACCAGAACATTGGCCCGAACTACTGGAAGGGCGAGGAAGGCCGCGCCGCGCTGATCAAGGGCGAGCAGAAGCTGACCGATCCGCAGTGGGTCGCGCCCTATGCCGAACTTGCCAAGTGGAAGGACTATCTCGGCGACGGTTTCGAGGCGCAGACCTATCCGGACAGCCAGAACCTGTTCACCCTCGGCCGCGCCGCCATCTACCCGGCCGGTTCGTGGGAAATCGGCCTGTTCAACACGCAGGCGCAGTTCAAGATGGGCGCCTTCCCGCCGCCGGTCGAGAAAGCCGGCGACACCTGCTACATCTCCGACCACACCGATATCGGTATGGGTCTGAATGCAGCCTCGAAGAATGCCGATGCGGCCAAGACGTTCCTGACCTGGGTGGCTTCGCCGGATTTCGCCACCATCTACGCCAACGCGCTACCGGGCTTCTTCAGCCTGAACAACACGCCGGTGAAGATGGAAGACCCGCTGGCACAGGAATTCGTCTCCTGGCGCGACAAGTGCAAGTCGACGATCCGCTCGACCTATCAGATCCTGTCGCGCGGCACGCCGAACCTCGAGAACGAGACGTGGGTTGAATCGGCCAACGTCATCAACGGCACCGTCACGCCGGAAGCTGCCGCCAAGAAGCTGCAGGACGGCCTCGACAGCTGGTATAGGGCTGGCAAGTAAGGCTCGGATAAGAAGCAGGGCCGTTGCAAGTGGACGGTTCTGCTTTTTTCGATAGCATCGACTGCAACCGACGCCGCCGCCCCTCATCCGCCTGCCGGCACCTTCTCCCCGTATAGTGA
>NZ_SUEO01000028.1:4601-23307 GCF_004962925.1 Mesorhizobium sp.
CCCTTACCCTCTCCCCGTCCTTCACGGGGAGAGGGTAAGGGTGAGGGGCAGCATTGCCGTCGAAAGCATCGCAAAGAACCTGATCGGCGGGACCGAACGCATGGCCGCAGCACCGAAACGACCGTTCCGCTGGCATATCGTCGTCTTCCTGGCGCCGGCAGTGCTGGTCTATACGGCGATCATGATCCTGCCGCTGGCCGGCACGTTGCAGCTCTCGCTGTTCCGCAACATCGACCAGTCCCAGGTTTTCGTCGGGCTGGAAAACTTCCGCAGGCTGTTCGGCGATCCCAACTGGTCGGTCAATTTCTGGAACGCCCTGCGCAACAACGTCTGGTTCTTCATCATCCACATGGTCGTGCAGAATCCCATCGGCGTCCTGCTGGCCGCACTGCTGTCCAGCCCGCGACTTAGATTCTCCGCCTTCTACCGTACGGCAATCTTCGTGCCGACGATCCTGTCCTTCGTCATCGTCGGCTTCGCCTGGAAGCTGATCCTGTCGCCGCTATGGGGCGTGGCGCCGAATCTGATGGATCTTGTCGGCCTCAAAAGCCTGTTCACGCCATGGTTGGGCAAGGAGCAATATGCGCTGACCACGCTCAGCCTGATCTCGGTGTGGCAGTTCGTCGGCATTCCGATGATGCTGATCTATGCGGCATTGCTGTCCATCCCCGAGGAGGTGATCGAAGCGGCCGAATGCGACGGCATCACCGGCATGTCGCAATTCTGGAAGATCAAGCTGCCGCTGATCCTGCCGTCGATAGGCATCATCTCGATCCTCACCTTCGTCGGCAATTTCAACGCCTTCGACCTGATCTATACCGCGCAAGGCGCGCTGGCCGGGCCGAATTATTCGACCGATATCCTGGGCACCTTCCTCTATCGCGCCTTCTTCGGTTTCCAGTTGCAGGTCGGCGATCCCAACATGGGCGCGGCGATCGCCACGATGATGTTCCTGATCATCCTTGGCGGCGTCTGCGTCTATCTCTTCCTCGTCCAGACGCGTCTGCGTCGCTACCAGTTCTGAGGGGGCCAGACATGAGCACGGCAACCCACTCCCTGCCCCGCACAATCGGCGCCCATGCGGTGCTGTTGACCTACACGGTGATTGCGCTGTTTCCGGTGATCATCGTCATCGTCAATTCGTTCAAGTCGCGCGCGGCGATCTTCGGCGCACCGCTGGCGCCGCCGACGCCAAAAACCTTCGACCTGATCGGCTACACCACCGTCATCGGGCAGGGCGATTTCATCCATTATTTCCAGAACAGCCTTGTCGTCACCGTCGCCTCGCTGTTCTTCGTGCTGCTGTTCGGCGCGATGGCGGCCTTCGCGCTGTCGGAATACCGCTTCCGCGGCAATTCGCTGATGGGGCTTTACCTCGCGCTCGGCATCATGATCCCGATCCGCCTTGGCACCGTCGCCATCCTGCAGTTGATGGTGGCGAGCGGGCTAGTCAACACGCTGACGGCGCTGATCCTCGTCTACACCGCGCAAGGCCTGCCGCTTGCCGTCTTCATCCTGTCGGAATTCATGAAGCAGGTGTCCGACGATTTGAAGAATGCCGGACGCATCGACGGCCTGTCCGAATACACGATCTTCTTCCGGCTGGTGCTGCCGCTGGTGCGGCCTTCCATGGCGACGGTCGCCGTCTTCACCATGATCCCGATCTGGAACGATCTGTGGTTTCCGCTGATCCTGGCGCCGTCGGAGGAGACCAAGACGGTGACGCTCGGAGCGCAGCTGTTCCTCGGCCAATTCGTCACCAACTGGAACGCGATCCTGGCCGCACTTTCGCTGGCGATCATGCCGGTGCTGATCCTCTACGTCATCTTCTCGCGGCAGCTGATTCGCGGCATTACTTCCGGAGCGGTCAAGTGAATTCGGAAAAACCTCTTCGCGTCGTCGTCGCCGGGCTTGGCAATATGGGCCGCAGCCATGCGCTGGCCTATCACACCAATCCGGGATTCCAGATCGCCGCGCTGGTCAACCGCTCGGACGTGCCGCTGCCGGCCGGGCTTTCCGGCTATGATATCAGGCGCTCCTTCGACGAGGTGCTGCGCGACGAAAGACCTGATGTCGCCTGCATTGCCACCTATTCCGACAGCCATGCCGACTATGCGATCAAGGCGTTCGAGGCCGGCTGCCATGTCTTTGTCGAAAAGCCGCTGGCGACGACGGTGGCGGATGCCAAACGCGTGATCGCCGCGGCCAAGGCCAATGGCAAAAAACTGGTGATCGGCTACATCCTGCGCCATCACCCGTCCTGGATAAGGCTGATCGCCGAGGCGCGGAAGCTGGGCGGCCCCTACGTGTTCCGCATGAACCTCAACCAGCAATCCTCCGGCCAAAGCTGGGAGACGCACAAGCAGTTGATGCAGACGACGTCGCCGATCGTCGATTGCGGCGTGCACTATCTCGACGTGATGCTGCAGATCACCGACGCCAGGCCGGTCGAGGTACGCGGCATGGGGCTGAGGCTGACCGACGAGATCGCGCCCACGATGTACAATTACGGTCATCTGCAGGTGCTGTTCGACGACGGTTCGGTCGGCTGGTACGAGGCCGGCTGGGGGCCGATGATCTCGGAGACGGCCTTTTTCGTGAAGGATGTGATCTCGCCCAATGGCTGCGTGTCGATCGTCATGAAAGACGGCGTCAAATCCGACGACATCGACACCCACACCAAGACCTCGACCATCCGCCTGCACAGTGCCGCGACCAGGACGGACGGCAAGTTCGCCAAGCCGGACGAGATGCTGTCGATGGAGGGTGAGCCTGGCCATCAGGATCTCTGCGATCTCGAACAGGCCTTTCTGCTCAAGGCGATCCGCGAGGATCTCGACTTGACCCGCCACATGGACGACGCAGTGAAGTCGCTCGCCGTCTGCCTTGCCGCCGACGAGAGCGTTCGCAGCGGCGCCCCAATCAGACTCTAGACCAGTCAAACTCTAGAACAGGGACGAAGCCGTGGGCTCGCTGAACATCGAGAATGTGAAAAAGGCCTTTGGGCCGGTCGAGGTGCTGAAGGGCATCAACCTCGAAGTGACCGATGGCGAATTCGTCGTCTTCGTCGGCCCCTCCGGCTGCGGAAAATCGACGCTGCTCAGGGTCATTGCCGGACTGGAGGATTCGACCTCGGGACGTGTGGTGATCGACGGGGCGGACGTCTCCGCGACGCCGCCAGCCAAGCGCGGTATCGCCATGGTGTTCCAGACCTACGCGCTCTACCCGCATCTGACGGTGAAGAACAATATGGGCCTTGGCCTCAAGCAGGCGGGCACGCCGGCGGCCGAGATCGACCGCCGCATCGGCATCGCTTCCTCGATGCTATCGCTGGAACCTTATCTCCAGAGGCGGCCGGCCGAGCTGTCCGGCGGCCAGCGCCAGCGCGTCGCCATCGGCCGCGCCGTGGTGCGTGAGCCCAAGCTTTTCCTCTTCGACGAGCCGCTGTCCAACCTCGATGCAGCACTGCGCGTCAACACGCGGCTGGAGATCGCGCAATTGCATCGCCGGCTGAAGGCAACGATGATCTATGTCACCCATGACCAGGTCGAGGCGATGACGCTAGCCGACAAAATCGTCGTGCTCAACGCGGGAAAGATCGAGCAGATCGGCGGCCCGATGGAGCTTTACAATTCGCCGGCGAATGAATTCGTCGCCGGCTTCATCGGCTCACCGAAGATGAATTTCATTGACGGCGCCAGGCTTGGCGAGACGGCCAAGACCATCGGCGTCCGTCCAGAACACCTGACCGTCGATCCGAAATCCGGCGCCTGGAAGGGCACGGTCGTCCATGCCGAGCATCTCGGCGCCGACACCAATCTTTATCTCGATTGCGAGAAGGCCGGCCTGATCACCGTGCGTATCTTCGGCGTCTACAATGCCGAACCAGGTGCTACGCTTTATGCGACGCCGGATCCGGCGAAGACTTATCGGTTCGGGACCGATGGCAAAGTGCTGAAGTAAGCTAGCGCCGACTCCCCTTCTCCCCCTTGTGGGAGAAGGTGGCCGAGCGAAGCTCGGTCGGATGAGGGGTGTTGGAAGGATCGCTACGCTGAAGGCGTAAGCGACAGAAATCCTTCGATGTTTTCTCGTCGCGTTTCTTCCAGCACCCCTCATCCGTCTCGGCGCTGCGCGCCGATCCACCTTCTCCCGCAAGGGGAGAAGGTGTGGCAGAAGCTACAAATCGAACACTGCGATCTTGCGCTTGTCGAACTTGATCGCGATCTCGCCGCGCACCAGCTTGAGCGCGGCCTCGCCGAACACGGCGCGTCGCCAGCCTTGCAAGGCCGGCACGTCCGCAGCCTCGCCCTCGGCGGCGATGCGGTCGATGTCGTCGCTGGAGGCCAGCACCTTCGAAGCGACGCCCTCCTTTTCGGCGACGATCCGCAACAGCACTTTCAGCAGTTCGGCGGCGGCATTGGAGCCTTCGGGCGGCTGAAAACTCTTCGGCAGCTTCGGCATCTCTTCCCTGGGCAAGGCAAGCGCGGTGTTGACCGCGCCAAGCAGCGCCGTTGCCGTCACTGAGCGTTCCCAGCCCTTCGGCGTGGTGCGCAGCTTGGCGAGTGCTGCCGCATCGCGCGGCGCCTGCTGCGCCACCTCGTAGATGGCGTCGTCCTTGAGCACCCGGCCGCGCGGCACGTCGCGTTCGCGCGCCTCGCGCTCGCGCCATGCCGCCACCGCTTGCACGATCGCCAGCTCCTGCGGCTTGCGCAGCCGCATCTTCAGCCGCTTCCAGGCGTCCTCCGGATGCGGATCGTAGGTTTCGCGCGCGGTCAGAATTTCCATCTCCTCGTTCAGCCAATGGGCGCGGTTCTCGCGCACCAGCTCGGCGCTGAGGTGCTGGTAGACCTCGATCAGATGGGTGACGTCGGCAAGCGCGTAGTCGAGCTGCTTCTCGGAAAGCGGCCGGTGGCGCCAGTCGGTGAAACGCGAGGACTTGTCGAGCCGGGCGCCGGTTATCTTCTGGACGAGCTGGTCATAGGAGACGCTGTCGCCGAAGCCGCAAACCATCGCCGCCACCTGGGTGTCGAACACTGGATGCGGGACCAGATCGCCGAGATGAACGATGATTTCGATGTCCTGGCGCGCCGCATGGAAGACTTTGACGACGGCCTCATTGGCCATCAGCCTGAAGAACGGCTTGAGGTCGATGTCGGGTGACAGCGGATCGATCAGCGCCGTCACGCCGGGCGCCGCCATCTGGATCAGGCAGAGGATCGGCCAAAAGGTCGTCTCGCGAATGAATTCGGTGTCGACGGTGACGAAATCCGACTTTTCGAACGCGGCGACAGCGGTCTCGAGTTCTTCTTGGGTGGTGATGACGTGCATCAAATCGCTTTTGGCAAAGGGTAAGATCTCCTTCAATTTCAGCCGCGCGGGCTTTCGTCAAGCCGGAGTCCCGGGTTCAAGACATATGGGGCCGTCATCATTGCTTCGCAGGCCCATCGGAATCATCGTTGCGCTTGGCCAGCCGGGCGAAGACCGTCGATGTACGCAAAAGGCCGATGAACCGGCTGCGATGGCCGGCCGGTACGCCGGACCGCACCTGCATCCGGTACAGGATGACGACGACAAAGATGGCGTAGACGACGGCGGTGAACACGAACAGCGCGCTTGGCCCGAAATACTGCATCGCCGTCGAGGCGGCGAACGGCCCGCCAATGGCGCCGAAGGAATAGAACAGCATCAGTGCCGCGTTGATCAACACGAACTCGCCCTTGTCGGCGCGGTCGTTGGAATGCGCCGCCGATAGCGAGTAGAGCGGCATGGCGAAGCAGCCGAAGATGAAGACGATCACGAAGTTGAGGGACGGGTCGCTGTGCGCCCAGAACACCAGCGCCAGCGATACGAGCATCGCGCAGCAGGTCGTTATCAGCAGCACGGAACGCCGGTCCCAGCGGTCGGACAGATAGCCGAGCGGATACTGGATGATGGCGCCGCCGAAGATGCCGACGCTGACGAAGGTGACGACGTCGGTGACCGACATGCCGATCTGCTCGGCATAGACCGGCGACAATGTGCGAAAGGCGCTGTTGGTGACGCCGACGGCGATGCAGCCGAAGCAGCCGAGCGGCGAAATCCGCCAGACGCGGGCCAGGTCGAGCTTGACGTCTTCCGGCGGGGTCGGGTTGGAGCGGTCACCGAGCGACACCGGCACCAGCGAGAGCGTAATCATGATCGACATGATGGCGAAGATGGCGAAACCGCCGGCGCCGACGATCGGGATCAGGAACTGTGCGCCTGTGACCGAACCGATGTCGACCATCCGGTAGATGGCCAGCACCCGCGCACGGTCCTTGTTGGCGACCCCGGAATTGAGCCAGGCTTCCATGATCGTGAACAGGCCGGCGAAGCAGAACCCGCCGGCGAGGCGCAACGCGCACCACATGACTGGGTCGACGACCAGCACCAAAAGCAATGTTCCCGCCGAAGCGATCGCCGCGAGCGCGGAAAAGGCGCGCACATGGCCGACGGCCTTCATGATGTGAGTGACGGCGAGGCAGCCGAGCAGGAAGCCGGCGAAATAGAACGTGCCCATCAGGCCGATGGTCGAGGCCGAAAATCCCTCCTGCGCGCCGCGCAGCGCGATCAGGGTGCTCTGCAGGCCGTTGCCGCCGAGCAGGATGCCGGCGGCAATAAGGAGCGGGATCAGCGGGCGCATGGAGGACATGAAGGAAGGCCTGTCGTTGACCCTTCTTGAACCATCGCCTGCGCCAATGCCAGCGGCAATTCCCGGCGATTAGCGGGCCAGCACCGGCAATCAGTATCTCAGCTTGAATTTGGCTTGGGAGCGGTCTTTCGCACTCCCGATGGCGCACTGGGGTGGCTGTCCGCCCTACCGCAGGATTCTGTTTGTCATCAGCCATTTCACGGAGCGGGGCCACGCGTAGTTCGCACCCATGCGAAGATCGGTAAAGCCTTGCAAAACAGGTTTCCCGGTTTCAGCGTCGAGGATGCGAATGAACATAGTATGCTCTGTTCGGTTGACGCGCGTTACGACACCGAGCAAGGCAAGAGATGCGCCGTGCTCTTTGGCAATTTTGCCTTCACAGCCCCCGCAGTTGCGCAAGCCGTGCGGCGCACCCGCCTGCTCATCCTTCGCTGGCATATCGACGATCGTAAAACGCCCGGACTTGGAGAGCATGTCCTTCGCCATTTGCGCCGACTCGGACAGATAGCGCTTATCGTGTTCATCCGGGGGGATTATTCCCGCCCCAGCGCTCTTGTCCTCCAATTCGAAAGGAAACACCTCGATTGACATCGGCTTTGTCTGCTGAGCGTGCGCAAATGTGCAAGTGCCGACAAGCAGCGTCACCAGGACAGTCAATGTGCGAATGCGCATGGTCGTCCTCCCATCAACGTGACGGCCATTGTACACGGCTTGACCACTTCAATCACGATCAAAGCAGAGCAAACTCTACGCTTTAACCGTGGCGTGGACTTTTCAGAAGGCCTCGGGCGAAGCCGAAGTCCAACCTGAGATGCTGCCCGTTCGCCGCCTGCCTTGACAAAGGCGGCCTCTCATGTGCTTTTCGCGCAAATTTTCGGGCCAGGCCATCATGCCTTGGCCGCAATCAACATCCGGACTTACCAATGACAATGCATCGTTACCGCAGCCATACCTGTGCCCAGTTGAGGAAGAGCGACGTCGGCTCTTCCGTTCGCCTGTCGGGCTGGGTGCATCGGGTGCGCGACCATGGCGGCCTGCTGTTCATCGATCTGCGCGACCACTATGGCCTGACCCAGATCGTCGCCGACCCGGATTCGCCGGCCTTCAAGGTTGCCGAGACCGTGCGCGGCGAATGGGTCATTCGCGTCGACGGCGAGGTCAAGGCGCGTCTGGCCGAGACCGCCAACGCCAATTTGCCGACCGGCGAGATCGAGATTTTCGCGCGCGAGATCGAAGTGCTGTCGGCGGCCAAGGAATTGCCGCTGCCGGTGTTCGGCGAGCCGGACTATCCCGAGGATATTCGTCTCAAATACCGCTTCCTCGATTTGCGCCGCGACACGCTGCACAAGAACATCGTGGCACGCACGAAGATCATCGCCGAGATGCGCAACCGCATGGGCGAGGTCGGCTTCACCGAATTCTCGACACCGATCCTGACCGCTTCGTCGCCGGAAGGCGCGCGCGACTTCCTGGTGCCGTCGCGCATCCATCCGGGCAATTTCTACGCGTTGCCGCAGGCGCCGCAGATATACAAGCAATTGATCATGGTGTCGGGCTTCGACCGTTACTTCCAGATCGCGCCCTGCTTCCGCGACGAGGACCCGCGCGCCGACCGCCTGCCGGGCGAATTCTACCAGCTCGACGTGGAAATGAGCTTCGTCGAGCAGGACGATGTGCTGGCGACCATGGAGCCGGTCATGCGCGGCGTGTTCGAGACCTTTGCCGCCGGCAAGCCGGTGACGCAGGAGTTCCCGCGCATCGCCTATGACGTCGCCATGCGCAAATACGGCACCGACAAGCCGGACCTGCGCAATCCGATCGAGATGCAGGCCGTCTCCGATCATTTCCGCGATTCCGGCTTCAAGGTGTTCGCCAACATCCTCGCCAATGACCCGAAGGCCGAAGTCTGGGCCATTCCGGCCAAGACCGGCGGTTCACGCGCTTTCTGCGACCGCATGAATTCCTGGGCGCAAGGCGAGGGCCAGCCCGGTCTCGGCTACATCTTCTGGCGCAAGGAAGGCGAAAAGCTCGAAGGTGCCGGTCCGCTCGCCAAGAACATCGGCGAGGAGCGCACCGAGGCGATCCGCCAGCAACTCGGCCTTGCCGATGGCGACGCTGCCTTCTTCGTCGCCGGCGACCCCAAAAAGTTCGTCTCGTTCGCGGGCGCGGCACGCACCCGCGCCGGCGAGGAGCTGAACCTTGTCGACCGCGACCGTTTCGAATTGTGCTGGATCGTCGACTTTCCCTTCTACGAATGGAACGAGGACGAGAAGCGCGTCGATTTCGGCCACAACCCGTTCTCGATGCCGCAGGGCGGCATCGAGGCGCTCAACGGCGAGGATTTGCTTGGGATCAAGGCATTCCAGTACGACATGGTCTGCAATGGTTTCGAGATCGCCAGCGGCGGCATCCGCAACCACCTGCCCGAAACCATGGTCAAGGCATTCGAAGTCGTCGGGCTGGATCGTGAGACTGTCGAAGCGCAGTTCGGCGGCCTCTACCGCGCTTTCCAGTATGGCGCGCCGCCGCATGGCGGCATGGCGGCCGGCATCGACCGTGTCGTCATGCTGCTGGTCGGCGCCAAGAACTTGCGCGAAGTGACGATGTTCCCGATGAACCAGCAGGCCTATGACCTGTTGATGAGCGCGCCGTCCGAAGCCAGCCCACAGCAGCTTCGCGAATTGTCGCTGCGCGTGGCTGTGACCAAGAAAGAAGCTTAAAAACTTCCCGCAACCGATTCTATTGATTCACAAAAAAGCCCGGCATCGCTGCCGGGCTTTTCGCTTTTAAGGCCCGTTTCGCTCAGTCCTCGTTCGCCTTGACCGTCACGCCAAGCGTCTTCGTCAGGTCCACCGGGTTGGACATGGCGCCCGCCATGATCAGCGCGAACGGCACCGCTGCCGGCGGCTCGGCCAAGATCTCGAGGCTCTGCGGGTCGTCGAGATATTTGCCGACCGCAGCCGACACCTGCGCCGTCAATTCGGGATTGTTGAGCTGCGCCATGCCGAAAGGCACGATCGCCTTGGCCTGGTTGGCGATATCCTTGCCGGACATGCCTTGCTGCTTGCCGACATAGTCCAGCACCTTGTTGGTCAGCGAATCGTCGTCGAAGCGGATCGAAGCGCTGTTGAACGAAAGCTGCTGCAAGACGCCGAGCATGGCCATGCCTTGCGCCGAATTGTCGGCGCCTTCGGGCTGCGCCGCCATCTTCTTCTGCGCCTCCTGCAGCGATTTGATGACGTCAAGCGTGTAGCCGCCGAGACCGAAGGTCATGCCGAGCGTTCCGGCATTGTCGACGGAGATGTCGTATTTCGACAGCTCCATCTTGCCGTCCGAAGGCTGCCAGGTGCCCTCCATTTCAAGGTTCCCGGTGATGTTCTGGTAACCGAGCGCGTTGATCACGTCCTTGGACTTCGGATCCTCGATCAGCGTCAGGTCGGCATTGAACTTTTCCGTCGTGCCGGAAAATTCCATCGCCTTGCCGTCGGCCGGCGGCGTGATTTCGATGGCAAGCCCGTCCATCGAGAAGGCGGTCTTGTCGGCGACCTTGACCGTCATGTTGTCGAGCTCTGCCGATTTGTACATCATCAGCTCGCCGAGTGGCCCTGTGGCGCCGTCGGCCGGGACCGTCATGTCGTGGATGATGAAGGGACTGAGGTTGAGCGTGACGCCGTCCTCGCTGTGCTGGAACGCCGCAGTCGAGACCGTTTCGATTTCATAACCGCCATTGGCATCGGTCACCCCTTCGAGTGTGACGTCGCCGAGCTTAAGCGCTTCCTTTTCGGCCGCCGGTTTGACGGCGACGCCTTGCAGCACCATGCTGGAGGCATCGCCCGTCACCCCAGTCCATGAGATGTCGACGCCCTGGGCGGCGAGAGCCGCCTTCAGCCGGTCGGCGACCGCAGCATCCTGCGCGAAGGCCGCGTTCAGCGGCAGCGTCAGCAGGAAGGTCGAAAAAGCGAGCTTGTTGAGTATCGTCCGTCTGATCGTCATTGCGAGTCCCCTGAGCGTGTCCTGAATTATTCTCGAATTCTTTGCGCCGTCACCCTTCCGTGACGAACTGGACGGGAAAAAGGCATTCTCCCGCACAATGGTCGAAAACCATGGCGAAAGGCAAATCCGATCCGTCGTGCTTTGCGATAGAAGCGGGATGTAACAGATTGATGTTGGTCGGCGCTTCATCACGGCCAGTTCGTGTTGCAGAAGGCGCCTCACATTCAAGCGCCTCTTGCCGCGAATCACCCGCTCGGCTAGTCCCAGCCCATGGGAAAAAGGCTTTTACCGCCTGGCGATGGCGGCGGCGACAACATTGAGCCGGTCGATCTGAAGAAAGCGCTGGAAGAGCGCTATCTCGCCTATGCGCTGTCGACCATCATGCACCGGGCGCTGCCGGATGTGCGCGACGGACTGAAACCGGTCCATCGCCGCATCATGCATGCCATGCGGCTGCTCAGGCTCAATCCCGACCAGGGGTTCGCCAAATGCGCCCGCATCGTCGGCGAGGTGATGGGCAAGTTCCACCCGCATGGCGACCAGTCGATCTACGACGCGCTGGTGCGGCTGGCGCAGGATTTTTCCATGCGCTATCCCCTGGTCGACGGCCAGGGCAATTTCGGCAATATCGACGGCGATAACGCCGCCGCCATGCGCTACACCGAAGCGCGTATGACCGATGTGGCGACCGAGCTGCTCTCCGGCATCACCGAGGATGCCGTCGACTACCGGCCGACCTACAATGAGGAGGACGAGGAGCCGGTCGTGCTGCCCGGCGCCTTCCCGAACCTGCTCGCCAACGGCTCGTCCGGCATTGCAGTCGGCATGGCGACTTCGATCCCGCCGCACAATGCCGCCGAGCTCTGTGACGCCGCGCTGCATCTGATCGAGCATCCCGATGCGCCGGTGACGACATTGATGGACTTCGTGCAAGGTCCGGACTTCCCGACCGGCGGTATCATCGTCGATAGCCGTGCCTCGATCCTCGAGGCCTACGAAACCGGTCGCGGTGGTTTCCGCGTCAGGGCGAAATGGAGCCAGGAGGACCAGGGCAGGGGCACCTGGAGCATCGTCGTCACCGAGATCCCCTACGGCGTCCAGAAGGCGCGGCTGATCGAAAAGATCGCCGAGCTTTTGATGGCGCGCAAATTGCCGCTGCTCGAGGACATCCGCGACGAGAGCGCCGAGGACGTCCGCGTCGTGCTGGTGCCGAAGAGCCGTTCGGTCGATCCCGGCATCCTGATGGAATCGCTGTTCAAGCTGACCGAGCTCGAAAGCCGCTTTCCGCTCAACATGAACGTCCTGTCGCGCGGCAAGATACCCAACGTGCTGTCGCTGAAAGGCGTGCTCAAGGAATGGCTGGAGCACCGCCGCGAGGTGCTGATCCGCCGCTCCAGGCATCGCCTCGGCGAGATCGAAAGGCGGCTGGAGATCCTCGCCGGCTATCTGATCGCCTATCTCAATATCGACGAGGTGATCAGGATCATCCGCGAGGAGGACGAGCCCAAGCAAGTGATGATGGCGCGCTGGTCGCTCACCGACAACCAGGCCGAAGCCATTCTCAATATGCGGCTCAGGGCCCTGCGCAAACTCGAGGAATTCGAGATCCGCAAGGAATTCGACGGTCTTACCACCGAGAAGAAGCAGATCGAGGCGCTGCTTGCATCCGACGCCAGGCAGTGGTCGACTATCAAGTGGGAAGTCTCCAGCATCCGCGAGAAATTCGGGCCGGAAACCGAGCTCGGCAAGCGCCGGACCCAGTTCGCCGACGCGCCCGAGCATGACCTGACCGACATCGCCCATGCCATGATCGAGCGCGAGCCGGTCACCGTGGTCGTTTCGGAAAAGGGCTGGCTCAGGGCGATGAAAGGTCACCTGACCGACCATTCGACGCTGACCTTCAAGGAGGGCGACAGCCTCAAGCTCGCCTTCCACGCCCAGACCACCGACAAGGTGCTGGTCTTCACCACCGGCGGCAAGTTCTACACGATCGGCGCCGACCGGCTGCCGGGTGGCCGCGGCCATGGTGAACCGATCCGCATCATCGTCGACATGGACAACGACCAGGACATCGTCACCGCCTTTGTCCATGATCCCAAGCGCAAGCTGCTCTTGGCGTCACATGACGGCAATGGCTTCATCGTGCCAGAAGAAGAGGTCGTCGCCAACACCCGCAAGGGCAAGCAGGTGATGAACGTCAAGGCGCCCGACGAGGCCCAGCGCTGCGTGACGGTCGCCGGCGACCATCTCGCCATCGTCGGCGAGAATCGCAAGATGCTGGTCTTCCCGCTCGCCGAGATCCCTGAGATGGGTCGCGGCAAGGGCGTTCGCCTGCAGAAATACAAGGACGGCGGCGTCCTCGACCTCAAGACCTTCACGCTCGAAAGCGGTCTCTCCTGGCAGGATTCGGCCGACCGCACCTTCGTCAAATCACGTGAAGAGCTGATCGAATGGATCGGTGCCCGAGCCTCGGCCGGCCGCATGGTGCCGAAGGGATTCCCGAGGACGGGGAAGTTTGGGTAGCTGTTAATCTCCCCCCTTGAGGGGGAGATGTCGCCGAAGGCGACAGAGGGGGTCGGCACGTCCCGACGCGACCTCTTATTGTGGACTGAGGACGCCGGCACTTTATGCGCGGCGACCCCCTCTGGCTTGCCGGCCATCTCCCCCCTCAAGGGGGAGATATCTAGACATTTGGAATGTCGTCACGATTGCTGCACTATATCGGTGCATAAGTATCGCTGCATAAGCCGTTTGGGAGAAATGGGCATTTGAAGGAAGCTAGGATTCGGAAACCGGAAGGCCAGCAGCGCCTGTTTGGCCTGTCGACACCGCTCAGATCCGCCGTCATTCCGCCGCTGTCGGCGGCGCGCTGGCTCCTGGTGCTGATCGTCGCCGCCGGGGTCTATTTCTTTCATGGTTTCCTGGTCCCGGTACTGGCCGCGCTCGTCATTGCCTTTGCCAGCTGGCCGCTCTATCGGCGGTTGCTCGCGGGTGTCGGCGGCAACCGCACGGTCGCCGCGACATTGGCAATCCTGTTCATCCTCACCTTCCTGGTGGTGCCGATCGCGTTCGCCGGCGCCTACGCCACCAACGAAGTCCGCGAATGGGTCGGCTGGGCGATCGAGACCAACCGCGAAGGCGCGGCGACGCCGCACTGGATCGCCACGCTGCCTGTGGTGGGCGAGTGGCTGAACGAGCAGTGGACGCGCAATCTCGGCCATCCCGGTGGCATCGGCGAACTGATCCAGCTGATCAGCGGCGCCAACATCGGCAGCATCTACCGCGGCGTGCTGGCCGCCGGCGGCAGCGCCTTCGGCCTTCTGCTGGCGCTGCTGTTCATGATGATCGCGCTGTTCTTTGCCTATCGCGACGGCGAGCATTTCGCCGGGCAGATCGACCGCCTCGGCGAACGCATCCTGCCGACCAGATGGGAGCGGATTTCACGCGTTGTGCCGGCGACGATTTCCTCGACGGTGACCGGCATGACCATTATCGCCATCGGCGAAGGGGTGGTGCTGGGCGTGGCCTACTGGCTGGCCGGCGTGCCGTCGCCGGTGACGCTCGGCGCCCTGACCGGCATAATGGCGCTGATTCCCGGCGGCGCACCGCTGTCCTTCACGCTTGTTTCGATCTATCTCGCCGCCAGCGGCTCGCCGGTGGCCGGGTTGGCGCTGTTCATCTGGGGGACCGTCGAACTGTTCATCGTCGACAAGACATTGCGCCCGAAACTGGTCGGCGGCCCGATAAAGCTACCGTTCCTGCCGACCTTTTTCGGCCTGATCGGCGGCGTCAAGACGATGGGCTTTCTCGGCCTGTTCATCGGCCCGGTGCTGATGGCATTGCTGGTCGCGATCTGGCGCGAATGGCTGCGCGAGGTGGAATTGGCCGACGAGCTTGCCCCCCTGGCGCCGGACGACCTGGAAGGTGCTCCGCCGCAGATCGACATCGTCGCAGAGCACGCCGCCGCGAGGAAGAGTCAGGCCGGGTGACTGACGGCTAGGGTTGCGCGGCGCCTGCGCCCCTCATGCAGCTGCCATAGCGAATGAGCGACCAGTGTGACGATCAGGATCGCGCCGCCGATCAGGCTGTTGCGCGACGGCGTTTCGGCAAAGATCATCCACATCCAGACCGGCGCCAGCACGGTTTCGAGCAGATAGAACATCGCCACCTCCGGTCCCGAAACATATTTCGGTCCGTTGGCGAGGCAGAAGAACGAGATCGGCATGATGACGGCGCCGTTGAAGATGATCCACCACGGCGCGTTCACCTGAAGGCCTTCGCCTGAGACCATGAACACCGCGACGGCCAGGGGCAGAATGACGCCGATCAGCGATGTGAACCCCATGTCCTTGCCGCTGGCGCGCGAGATGGTGATGGCCAGGGCGATGAAGAAAGCCGAGCACAGCGCCATGAGATCGCCGAACAGGTGCCCGGTGCCGATCGAATCGCCGACGATGATCGCGACGCCGAGGATCATGACCAGCATCGCAACCACGGTGACCAGTCGCGGCCGCTCCTTCAGAAACACCCAGGACAGCAGTGCCGCGAACACGGTGTTGAAGGCCAGGATGAAGACCAGATTGGCGGTCGTGGTGTAATAGATGCTGGTGACGAAGGTGACCGAGGTCAGCCCGTAGCATATGGCGACAATGAGCCCGGACCAGCCGGGGATGAGCTGCGGCGCGTTCCGACTCAGCGAGCGCCAGACAGCCCAGATGACCAGCGCCGCGACCAAGGTGGTGCCGGTGCGCAGCAGGAGGATCGTCCATGCGCCGCCGTCGGCCAGGCGGATCAGTGGAATGTCGACGGTCAGCGTCAGGCCGCCGATAGCGGTGATGAGAAGGCCCTTCTGGTGATCGTTGTGGAACGACATGTGGCAATTCTCGCAATGAATGTGGAGGCCGGCGCAAAATTGGCCCAGCGTCTGTCCTTCCAGCCAAGCGGCCGAAAACCAGCAGCATCCTCTCCGTGAAACAGCTTAAGATCGGATTTTGGAAAAACTATTCAGCGCGAAACCGCTTCGTGGTCGTAGCGTTCCCAGCCTTTTGGGCCGAGATGCTCCTGCGGCATGAAGCGCATCTTATAGTTCATCTTGCGCGAGCCGTTGACCCAGTAGCCGAGATAGACATGGGGCAAGCCCATCGCCCTGGCGCGGGCGATGTGATCGAGGATCATGAAGGTGCCGAGCGAGCGGTCCTCGAAGTCGGGATTGAAGTAGGAATAGACCATCGACAGGCCGTCGGCCATCTTGTCGGTGAGGGCTACCGCGATCAGCTCGCCCTGGCCCTTGCCGGTGATGAAGCTGTCGGGGCCGCGGCGCCGGTATTCGATGACCTTGGTGTCGACATGCGTGTCCTCGACCATCATGGCGTAGTCGAGCACCGTCATGTCGGACATGCCGCCGCGGCGGTGGCGGGCATCGAGATAGCTGCGGAACAGCGAATACTGCTCGGTGGACGGTTGCGCGTCGTGCATGGCGCCGATGAGGTCTGAATTGTGCTGTATCACCCGCCTCATGTTGCGGCTGGCGGTGAATTCCTGAGCCAGGATGCGCACCGAAACGCAGGCGCGGCAGGTCTCGCAGGCCGGCCGGTAGGCGATGTTTTGCGATCGCCGGAAGCCGCCTTGCGTCAACAGGTCGTTCATCTCCGACGCCTTGTCGCCGACCAGATGCGTGAACACCTTGCGCTCGAACTGGCCCTCAAGATACGGGCACGGGGACGGCGCGGTCAGGAAGAACTGCGGCGACTGGGTTGGATGCTGCGTCATCGAACCTTGGAAACACTCCTGCGAATCATCATACCTTTGGCGCGCGCAGCGAAAAATTCAACAGGATTGTGAAAGCGCGCCGAGCGGACGCCTTCACTTTGCACATAAACGCTCGCCGGAGACTCGCGAAAGCTGTCCTCAGCGGTCACTGCGGCTGACCACCGTGCCCAATAGCAGGTCGTGCAGCGTGCGCTTGCGGTCGGCAAACAGCGACACCAGAAGGACCAGCGGCGTCAGGATGACGTTGCCCGCCCAAAACAGCACCGAATGCACCACGGCCGTCAGCCCGTCGATGCGGGTGCCGTCCAGACGGTCGAGCCGGATGCCCATCATCTTCATGCCTGTCGTGGCCTGGTCGGCGCTGCCGAGCGTGTTCCAGATGTAGAGGATGGCGACGGCCGGCACGAGGACGGAAAACAACATCCAACCGAGGCCGAGCGTCAAGATCCCGAGGAAGAACACCAGGATCGCGAACGGAATGATGAGCAGCGAGACGATGCAATAGTCGATGACGAAGGCAAGGATGCGCCGCGTGCGCACGCCGTCATAGGCCCTGACATCATCGAGCCTGGTTGTGATGATTTCGCCGTCGAGAACGCGCGCGTTCATGTCATTTCCTCGTAATCAGGCCCGGGATACGGTGCGGGCCGCCTGGTGTTGAAATGGTGAAGTCTCGCGACGGAATCAAGATCGAGCCGTTTTCGGCATGCGGCCGGAAGCGGCGCCGAACCGAATGCATGTCGCGCAAAAGTGCGCAGCGGTTTTGCGATAACGACATGCATTGAAACAAGAGCTTAAAGCGCGTCGCATGAATCCATTCCAACGCGACGCGCTTTAGCCTGGATCGGTTGAATTTGTAGCGCGGATGGCGTTAGTTTGCTGCGCCGCAACATATCAGGCGGGCGAGGGACGGGGCGACATGGATTATGACATGCTGGTCATTGGAAGCGGCCCTTCCGGGCGCCGTGCCGCGGTGCAGTCGGCCAAGCTTGGCAAATCCGTGCTGGTGGTCGACAGGGGCCGGCGCCTTGGCGGTGTTTCCGTGCACACCGGCACCATCCCGTCGAAGACGCTGCGGGAAACTGTGCTCAACCTCTCCGGCTGGCGCGAGCGCGGCTTCTACGGGCGCGGCTACCGGGTCAAGCAGGACATTTCGGTCGGCGATCTGATTGAGCGCCTGCACAAGACGCTCGACCACGAGGTCGAGGTGCTGCAGCACCAGTTCATGCGCAACACGGTCAAGAGCGCGCGCGCCGCGGTCAAATTTCTTGGCCCCAACAGGGCGAGCTTGACGACGGAAACCGGCGACTACAGCGAAGTCGGTTTTGCGCATGCGCTGATCGCGGTCGGCACCCGCCCGCACCGGCCGCGCGACGTGCCCTTCGACAAGACCCGTATCTTCGACAGCGACGAGATGCTGGAACTCGAGCGCCTGCCGCGCACATTGACGGTGATCGGCGCCGGCGTCATCGGCGTCGAGTACGCGACGATCTTTTCGGCGCTCGACGTGCCGGTGACGCTGGTCGAGCCGCGCAACACCATCCTCGATTTCGTCGACCGCGAGATCGTCGACGATTTCATCCATCAGATGCGCGATCGCGGCATGACCATCCGGCTGGGCAGTGCGATCAAGGAGATCGCCTCGAAACCCGACTATGCCGAGGTGACGCTTGCCGACGGCCGCACCATACGCTCGGAGATGGTGCTTTATGCCGCGGGGCGCACCGGCAATGTCGGCGCGCTCGGCTTGGACGTGGTCGGCATCGAGGCCGATTCCCGGGGCCGCATCAAGGTCGATCCGCAGACCTTCCGGACCAGCGCGCCGAATATCTATGCCGCCGGCGACGTCATCGGCTTTCCGAGCCTCGCCTCCACCTCGATGGAACAGGGCAGGGTGGCCGCCTGCCATGCCTTCGGCGTGCCCTTGCCGCCGCCGCCGGAAACCTTTCCCTACGGCATCTACGCCGTGCCGGAAATCTCGACCGTCGGCCAGTCCGAGGAGCAGGTGCGCGAGAGCGGCGGCGCATATGAGGTCGGCGTGGCGCGCTTCCGCGAAACCTCGCGCGGCCATATCATGGGCGTCGACACCGGCTTCCTGAAGCTTTTGTTCTCAATCGAAACACGCCGGCTGCTCGGCGCGCATATCGTCGGCGAGGGCGCGACCGAACTCATTCACATTGGCCAGGCGGTGATCAATCTCGGCGGCACAGTCGATTTCTTCGTCAACAACACCTTCAACTATCCGACGCTGGCCGAAGCCTACAAGATCGCCGG
>NZ_SUEO01000028.1:23317-28603 GCF_004962925.1 Mesorhizobium sp.
TTTGTCGGCATCGTGGTGCCGCATCTGCTGCGCTTGGCTATCGGCCCGGACAACCGTTATCTGCTGCCGGCGTCGGCCCTGCTCGGAGCTTGCCTGCTGCTTCTGGCCGATGCCGTCGCTCGCACCATCGTGGCGCCGGCCGAGCTGCCGATCGGCATCGTCACGGCGATCGCGGGCGCTCCGTTCTTCCTCTGGATCCTGCTGCGTAAGCGTGGGGTCGTCGACCTGTGAGAGACCGTTTGGAAACTCTACTCTGGCGGCCATCTGATGGCGTTTTCTGCGCTTCCGGTGCTCACGGACCCAAATGTCCGCTCCGCTCCGGTTCTCGAAACCGCCACCATATGACTCGCCAGAGCGAATTTCGAAACGGTCTCTAAAACCTCGGCTCATCAATTCGCCTGCGCGATGGCGATTGCCGGACCCTCCAGCCATTGCCTGACGATTTCAGCATCCCGATCGCCGATTTCATGGCCGGAGGCGATGGTGCGGGCCTCGACCTCGGCACCATGCGATTCGAGCAATGCGACCAACGCCGGCGCGAAGGGCGCGTAGGTCAGGTCGGCGGTGCCGGCGATGATCAGCACGCGCGCTTTGGACAAGTCGGCTGGGGGCACGTCGTCGAGCACCGGCATCGGGCGCAGCAATGCTGCCCGTTCGATCAGCCCCAAATGCAGCAGCATCACCGTCGAAACCAGATTGGCGCCGTTCGAATAGCCGAGAAAAATCGTTCGGGAGAGATCGAGACCGTGGCGCTTCGCGGCCTCGGTGATGAAGCCCGCGAAAGCGTCCGCCTCTGCGCGAATGCTCTGCTGTTCGAAGTGCGTCGGCGTAATCCGCGCGAACCAGCGGAAACCGTCCTCCTGGGCGATGCGGCCACGGACCGCCACCAGCACGGCGCGCGGTGCGATTTGCCGCGCGAGCGCCACCAGCGTCGTCTCGTCGACACCGGATCCATGCAGCAGGAAAAGGCATTCGCCGTTCGAATCAACAGGTCGATAGAGCCGGTAGAAAAAGGCCAGATCACGTCGCAAAAGGCCGTCTTCCGGAGGCTTTTCCGCCATAGTTCATCCCTTTGATTTCGTGATGGTTTTGTTCATTTGCCGGCTTCAAAACGTAATATTTTCGGGCTCCTTCAAAGTTGATTGAACCGGGCGCATTTCAGTCCGTTTCTTCGCCGATATGCTCCTGCGGGAGGAATCGAAGCGGTGCGTCCGGCGGTCGCATCGATCGCCGGCATGAACAACCAGCTTTGAGGCCTTTTATCGATGACCATGCCAAATTCACCGGATCGCGGTATGCGTATCTCGGATCGCATCACGCGTATCCCGGATACGCGTATCCCGGAACGCGATACGCGTATTGATGTGTTCCGCGCTCTCGCTCTGCTGATTATATTTGTCGACCATGTCCCGGGGACGGTTTTCGAAACCCTGACCTACAAGAATTTTGGCTTTTCGGATGCCGCGGAGGCCTTCGTGCTGATCTCCGGCATGTCCGTCGCGCTCGCCTACGGTTCAAAATTCCAACCCGGAAACCGGCTCATGGCGACACTGAAATTGTGGCGCCGCGCCGGTGTGCTCTATGTCGCCCACATCGTCACGACGATGGCGGTGGTGGCCATCTTCTGCGCGGCGGCGGTGTTCGCGAAGCGGCCGGACGTGCTGACGCTGATCAACATCGAGCCATTGATCAGGAACCCGCCGCAAGCGCTGATCGGTATCGCCACGCTTGGCCATCAGCTCGGCTACAACAATATCCTGCCGGTCTATGCGGTGCTGCTGCTGATGGCGCCAATCTTCCTGCTGTTCATCAGCCACAGGCCTTTGCCGGCGCTGGCGATATCCGGAATTCTGTGGCTGGCTGCCGGGATCTACCAGATCGCCCCGCCGAACTATCCCGAGCCCGGCTTCTGGTTCCTCAATCCGCTGTCGTGGCAGTTCCTCTTCAACATCGGCTTGGCGAGTATGCTGCATATCCGGCGCGGCGGCACCATTCCGGTCAATCGCTGGCTGGTCGGCGCTTCGGCGACCTATGTCGCAGCGGCATTGGTCTGGGTGCACAGCCCGCTATGGGGGCACGTGTCATGGCTGAACCTGCCCGTGGTGCTGACCGGCTTCGACAAGACGTTCCTGTCGCTGCCAAGGCTGCTGCACATCCTGGCAGTGAGCTACCTGATCGTGGCGTTTCCTTCTGTCTCGAACCTGTTTCGCACCAGCCGCGACCATCCGCTCGCCATATTGGGCAAACGATCGCTGCCGGTTTTCATCGCCGGCACGGTGCTCGCCATGGCGGCCCAGCTGATGAAGCTGATCAACCCCGGCGGGTTTGCCTATGACAGCTTGCTGATCGCCGCCGGCATCGCCATGCAGTTCGCGCTCGCCTATTATCTCGAATGGCTGTCGGGTCTTGGACGGTCCGGCAAGAGCAAGCCGGTCCGCAGCGAGGCGCCGCCTGTCCATGCGTCCTTCGGTGTCGGAGCCATGGCGGCAGGCATCAATCGATAGGCGTCCGGGCTCAAGCTGTTTTGGGCGGCGGTCCGGAAGATGCCCTGACGACGAGCTCGACGTCGAGCGTCTCGCGCCGCACCGTGCCGTCGAAATCGAGGATCGCTCGCGCCGCCCTGCGGCCGATCTCGGCGATCGGCTGGACTATCGTGGTGAGCGCAGGATCGCAAAGCGCCGCCTCAGGCACGCCGTCGAAGCCGACGACCGAGATGTCGCCGGGAACGGCCAGACCCCGCGTGGTCAGCCATTCGATCGCGACCATGGCCATCCGGTCCGACATCGCCAGGATGGCGGTCGGCGGCTCTGCCGAGGCGAAGATCGTTTCGAGGCCGGCCCTTGTGCTGGCTTCGTCGTTTTCGGTCTCGTATACCGGAATCCCGGCGGTATCGACGCCGAACCGGGAAAGCGCCTCGAAATAGCCGACGAGGCGATCGCGTGTGCCGGTATAGGCGGCCGTCCGGATCTGTTGCGGCGAGACGAGACCAGTGCTGTCATCGGCGAAAGGCAGCGCCAGAACGGCGAAACGCCGATGGCCAAGCTCGGCGAGATGCTGCGCTGCCAGGCGGGCGCCGGCGACATTGTCGACGCCGATCGCCGAGACCGTGTCATCCTCCGAGCCGAGTTCGAGCGCGACGAAGGGGAGCTTTCGTTCGCGCGTCAGCTCGACGAGGCGCGGACCTCCCTCGATGCAGAACAGGATAAAACCGTCGACCAGCGCGCTCTGGATGTTCCAGGCAAGCTTCTCCTCATTGCCGGCCGATACCAGCGCGATGCCGGCACCGGTGGCGTCACATGCCTCGGAAATCCCGGCCATCATCGCGCGGGCAAAGGGATCGTCGAAGAAATAGGACAGCGGTTCGGTCGTGGCGACGCCGATCGCGTTGACCTTGCCGGCGCGCAGCAGCCGGCCCTTGGGATCCGGACCCGCATAGCCCATCGCCTCGGCCGCTGCCTTGACCCGTTCGCGGACTTCCTCGCGCACGATCTCGGGACGGCTGAACACGTTGGAGGCGGTGCCATGCGAAACCCCGGCGGCCTTGGCGATGTCGGCCAGCCGGATGGGTCTTGTATTGCCTTCGGTGGATGACGCCATTTTTTTGCCTCCAGGCAGCTACCTAGCACCTTTGTTGGATCGATTCAAATTTTTGCTTGACATTGGTGCGGGCAAGTATATTTTTGAATCGATCCAAATTTGGCGCTAACCGTCGATTGGATCGATTCAGGAAGGAGAGAACCATGCACCCCGTCAATTATCTGTTCGAAGACATCTATCGCAACGACTGGAGCATTACCTCCAACGCGGTGACCCGGACACGTCGCGGCAGCGCCAGCCCATGGATCCGCGACCTGCGTTTTCTCGTGGAGCGCAAGCGGAGCTGATCGGCAGCGCTTTTTCGTGCCTGTCGATTGGATCGATTCAAATTGGAAAAGGGAGCCTTGCCATGCATCCGATCAAACATTTGTTCGAAGATATCTATCGCAATTATTGGGGCATCTCGCCCGCCACCGATCGGCCGGAGCGGCGCCGCCTGGCCAAGCCGGCCGCACGCAATCGCAACCTGCCGGTCCAGCCCGAACGCAGGCAAGATAGGCCATCGTCTGACTGACCGTCGTTTGGCGGAAACCGAATCCGGACGTCTCATGAGCGCGGGCGCACCAGCGCCGAGGCTGCAACCGCCAGCCAACCGGCGATGAGCAAAGTGCCGCCGATCGGCGCCGACAGCGGGAAAAGCCGCGAATTGAGGAAGTCTCGGGCGAGGAGATCACTGCAAAACAATACAAGCCCGGCAAGAAGGATGAGGCTTGCGATTCGCAGGATACGGTTTGCGCCGATGAGCCCGATAGCAAGAAAGACCGGCGCATGCATGAGCAGGAAGGACGCGACCGTGCCGGCGAAAGCGCCGCCCAGATGCGCCGCAGCGGCGGACAGCGCCACGCCGGCCGCGCCGCACAGCCCGCCGACGAAAACTAAGATGCGGCCGCTGCCGCTTGCTGGTTGCTCGGCCGTGCTCATGTCGCTGGTCTCCGTGAACTAATGTAGTCCGCAAACGGTGTCACGACTTTCCAGCCTGCGCCAGCATGTCGCGCGCGCGGCGCGACTGGACCAGCCAATTATACGCAGCTCCGCCCGCCAACAGCACGGATGTGCCGAGAAACACCGCGCGCATACCGAAATGACCGCCGACGAAGCCGCCGAGCAGTGGTCCGGCGACCTGTCCGACATATTGTGCCGAGATCGACAGGCCGAGCACATTGCCGCCGACGCCGTCCGGAACATTGTGGCGAATGACGCTGGTGATGCAGGGCAGGAGACCGCCAAGTGCCAGCCCCATCAGGAAACGCAGGCCGACGAGTTGCCAGCCCTGCGTGACGAAGGCTTGCGGGATCAGCAGCAGCGCCGATACGGCAAGCGCCCCAATGATGACGTTCCAGTGGCCGACGCGGTCGGCGAGCTTGCCGAGACGCGAGGCCGACAGGATGGCGCCGAGTGCCGCCGCCGACATGACGACGCCGGAGGTCAGCGTTAGCAGGCTTTGGTTCTCGATGAGTTGCTGGACGTAGACCGTGATGATCGGCTCGATCGACATCGTGGCGAAACTCAGCAGCATACCGGTCACCAGCATGGCCACGATAGGGCGCTTGTCCTCGATTTGCGACCAGCCGCCTTGCGGCTTCTCAGTCGATGCTGCCTTGTCGGTTGTCGGGCGAGGGTTCTCCTTGATGAGAAAAGTCGTTGCCAGGAACGCCAGGAAGATGACGCCGCCGGCGAGCAGGAAGGTGG
>NZ_SUEO01000028.1:28613-38357 GCF_004962925.1 Mesorhizobium sp.
CGCGGATGCCGATCAAGGGCGGCAGCGCGCCGCCGAGCAGGGGCCCGACGAGGGCGCCGGCCGTGATTCCGGCCGACAGCACGCCGAGCGCCCAACCGGACCGGTCCCTCGGCGTCTGCATGGCCACCAGGATGGTCGAACCTGAGGAATAGCCGCCGGCGAAGCCGATCAGCAGGCGCAGCAGCACCAGCTGCCAGACAGTCTCCACCATGCCGGTCAGCGACATGCAGACGGCCATGCCGAAACTGGCGCGCACCAGCATCAGCTTGCGGCCGTAGCGGTCGCCCAGCCGTCCCCACAGCGGCGCCACCAGCGCGGCGGCGAAGAACGTGGCCCCGTAGGCGATCCCGGACCACTGTACAACAGCTGCGTGGCCCTCGGCGCCCAGCTGCTCGACATAGAGCGGCAGGAAAGGCAACAGCAGGGTCATGGCAACAAGCGTGCTGAACGAGCCGGCAAAGCACACGGCGAGATTGCGGCGCCAGTGGATGTTGTAGGTGCCTTGCGCGGCGAGGGTGGCGTCTTGCGGCATGTCTGTCCTGTCCGGCAGCTCGTATGAAAACTTGCTGCAGATACCATTTTGGGATACCAAACTGGTATCCGTCATGGACGCAAGCCCGGCCGCTGTCAATGCGGCCCTCTCAACGTGATCGGCAAATGCTGGCCAGCACCCGATCGCCGGAAAAAATGGCCGGAATGGAGCCGCCATGTCGCAGATGCAGAATGTCGAAATTGGGCTTCGCGAGATGATCCTCGGCCTCGAGGTCGGTCCGGGCGAGCGGCTGACGGAACGCTGGATCGAAAGCCGCTTCGGGGCCTCGCGCACGCCGGTAAGGGCAGCATTGCTGCGGCTCGAAACGGAAGGTCTGGTCTGCCGCGACGGGCGCGGCTGGACTGTGTCGCCCATCAATCTCGCCGAGCTCGAGCAGATCGCCGTGTACCGCGAGGCGGTCGAGGTTGCGGCGGTCAAGCTGACTTGTGCCTTGGAGGACAGGACCGCCGTCGAAATCATCGAGGCGATGCTGGACTCCTGCGACGCCGGCAGCCCACGCGAGGAATGGCATCGCGTCGGCATGGATTTTCACATCGAGCTGGCACGGCTGTCTGGCAACGAGTTCCTGTTCAGGGCGGTCCGCGATGCCATGACGCGCCTGTCGCGCGCCCGCTGGCTGGAGGTTCGCGACGAGGCGGCACTCGGCCGTGCCTGGGCCGAGCACCATGCCATTCTGGCAGCGGTGCGGACCGGCGATGCCGATGAGGCGGCACGTCGGCTTTCGGCCCATATCGTCGGCAGTCGCGACCGGCTGGTGACATCGCTGCACAATGACCGGCGCGGCCTGAGGGCCAGGGGATTTGCCGTCGTTGCGGCCTGATTGCGGAGGGCAACCACTTTCGCCCTCGCTTCACGAGCGCCGATGGCGTAAGAGCGGCGATGGAAAACAACCGATTTGAAACACCCGTGACCGTCAAGTCGGGCGCGGCGGGAACCACTCAGCTCTTGCGGACCGTCCGGGAGGCTTCCGATTACCTCCTCAACAACTGGCCCGGCAAGCGCAGTCCAAAGCATCGCGAAGCGCTGCAGGCCTGCCATGATGCCCTGGCCGGCGACAAACCGGCCATGATCGCGAGGCGCGCCTTCATAGCCGCCGCGCGCGAAGTGAACGTTTTCGTCAGCGACAAGGCGCCGGCCTGAAGACGCAGCGGGATTCCTAGGCCAAATCCGATCCGCCTCGCGGGCCGGACGCCGTTACTCTGCCGTTTCCGTTTCGGTCTCGGAGGTGGTCTCGTCTTCGGGCTTCGAACGTTCCTTGGCTGCGACCTTGGCCGCCTGCTTTTCCGCCTTCTTGGCGGCCTTCTGCCGGTCGCGTTCCTTGCGTTCCTGGCCGTAATTCGGTGCTCGCGCCATATTTCTTCCTTTCACAATCCTGAAGGCTGTTAGCCCTGCCTAGGAGCATTGGGATACAAACACAACACCGCAAAAGGCGATCGGCTCCATAGATAGCCGGCAGGCCGGTCGCACGCGGTTCCGGGCTTGCAAGATGGCCGGCACAATGGTGTAGGAGAGACCGGGGTACAAATAACAAGCTCACCTGTTTTTACCAAGTGACCGATGGCCACGCTTCAAAGAAACGCACAGAAGCTATTCTACTATGCGCGCAATGCCATGCGCGATATCGCGCCGCAGGCATTGTTCCGCCGCAGGCTCGCCGGGTTGCTCGATCAGGCCAGGCTTTCGGACGGATCGATCCGCGCGCGTCTCAACTATTACAACAGACTGCAGGACGCTTTCGCGCCGAGCGCCGATGCCGTGCCGGTAAGCCGGCTGCCGACAGACCGGAGCATGTATTACTACGATCTGAAGGAATTTACCCGCTACTTCGATCCCGATTTGCGCATCGACCTCGAATTCGGCGACGTCATCGAGGTGCCTGCCATGCCGTCGATCGTCAAGGATCGGCCGATCGCCGGCGACAACAGGAACGGGGTCCTGTTCAAGCTCAACAAGTTCCGCCACTTCCACATGCCCGCCGACGATGTTGCCTTCGCGGACAAGCTTCCGGTCGCGGTCTGGCGCGGCGAGCTCAACAATCCGATACGGACCTTGCTTCTGGAGGCAGCGCGCGATCTGCCCTTTTGCGATGTCGGCACGCCCAAACCGACGGCAGCGCCGGAATATCGCAAGCCTTATCTGAGCATCGATCAGCAGCGGCGCTACCGTTACATCATTTCGCTCGAAGGCAACGATGTGGCGACCAACCTCAAATGGATCATGAGCTCGAATTCGCTGTGCTTGATGCCGCCGCCGACATACGAGACATGGTTCGGCGAAAGCGAACTCGTGGCCAACGTCCACTATGTGCCGCTCAAGCCGGATTTCACGGATCTTGGCGAGCAGGTGCAGTATCTCGAGCGGCATCCTGCCGAGGCCGAACGCATCGTTGCCGCGGCCAACGCCTACTGCCGCAAGTTCTCCGACGAGCGGGCCGAGCAGGCGATCTGCTTGCTCGTGCTCTACAAATATTTCGCGCTCAGCGGCCAGATCGAGCCCGACCCGGAGGTCTGGCGTTTTATCTCGGGCTAGCTCGCGGCGATCTTCGACCTGATCCGACCCCTTGTCAGATATCATCCCGGTCGAGAACCAGATCGGCCGGACCGAACCGGTCTTTTGCCGTGAACTGCTGGTGCCAATAGGGGTAGAGCACCGGAGGCCTGCTCACAGCGTCCAGGCGTGCGCGCTCATCGCTGGTCAGCACCAGGCTTGCAGCGGCGATATTGTCCTTGAACTGCGCTTCGGTCCGGCCGCCGATGACCAGCGAGCTGACGGCCGGCCGGCCGAGCAGCCAGGCAAGCGCCACCTGCGCCGCTGACACGCCATGGTTCTTGCCGATATAGGCAAGCACGTCGACGATCCGCCACAGCCGGTCCTCGTCGCGGATAGGCGGTTCCTTCCAGCCGCTGAGCTGACGGGCGGTGGCCTGGTCGCGATGATATTTGCCGGACAGCAATCCACCGGCGAGCGGGCTTCACACCAGCACGCCAAGCCCTTGGTCGACCGAGATCGGCAGCAGTTCATATTCGGCTTCGCGCGCTTCCAGCGTGTAGTGGATCTGCTGGGTGACGAAGCGCGGCTGGTGCTGGCGATCGCTGATCCCCAGCGCCTTCATCACTTGCCAGCCGGAATAGTTTGAACAGCCGACATAGCGGACCTTGCCTTGGCTGACGAGCGTGTCGAGCGCGGCGATGGTTTCCTCGAGCGGTGTCGTGCCGTCCCATTCGTGCAGGAAATAGATGTCGATGACATCGGTCCTGAGACGCTTCAGGCTTTTTTCGCACTCGCGGATCAGATGATAGCGCGACAGCCCTTCGTCGTTGGGACCGTCGCCGATCCGCATGCGCGCCTTGGAGGCGATCAGCACATCGCCCTTGCGTTTGCCGCCAAGCGCTTCGCCGATGATCTCTTCCGAAAGCCCGTTCGAATAGACGTTGGCGGTGTCGATGAGATTGATGCCGGAATCGATGCAGAGGTCGATCATCCGGCGCGCCTCGTCGAGGTCGGTCTTGCCGACCGCCGAAAATGCGCCGGCGCCGCCAAAAGTCATGGTGCCCATGGTGAGCGTCGAAACCTTCAGCCCGGAACGGCCGAGAGTGCGGTATTCCATGTCAGATCCTCGCAATTGGGTTGAGAAGGCGGTGCTTCAAAGCTGCCCGAAGGAGCTTGGCATTTGTAGGACAATACGCGCGGCTTGTCGCCAATGCCATGGAGGGCGGGTCGATCACATCTTACCGTTTTGGCGACCGGCGCACAGGCCGGCTGCAATAAAACCGTCATTGCCGGCCTGTATGCAAGTCGGCTCAAGGTGTTCGATCACGGCCGCCAGGCCGGACGCCGACACGGGCGCGCACGCGGAGCAGCATAAATGACCGACGCAAAACAGAATTCTCCAGCCAGGGACTGGCTGGAGGCGGAGCTAGCCGACACGCTCGACGAAGACTACGAGCTGGAAATGTCGGAACCGGCGCTGTCGCTGGAAATTGCCAAGATCTACAAGAACGCGCATCCGCCCTCGATGGATCGCATGCAGTATTTTCGTGACCTGATCACGCTGCAATCCGAATTGATCAAGCTGCAGTCCTGGGTGGCTTACCACAAGAAGAAGCTGGTGGTGGTTTTCGAGGGCCGCGACTCGGCCGGCAAGGGCGGCGTCATCAAGCGCATCACCCAGCGGCTCAATCCGCGGATCTGCCGCGTCGTAGCACTGCCTGCGCCGACGGAGCGGGAGAAGTCGCAATGGTATTTCCAGCGCTATGTCCCGCATCTGCCGGCAGGCGGCGAGATCGTGCTGTTCGACCGCTCCTGGTACAACCGCTCCGGCGTCGAAAGGGTGATGGGATTTGCCGAGCCGGATCAAGTCGAGGAGTTTTTTCGCGACGTGCCGGAGTTCGAGCGCATGCTCGTCCGCTCCGGCGTCACGCTGGTCAAATACTGGTTCTCCATCACCGACGAGGAGCAGCAGATGCGCTTCCAGATGCGCATCCACGATCCGATGAAGCAATGGAAGCTCTCGCCGATGGACCTGCAGTCGCGCGTACGCTGGGAGCAGTACACCAAGGCCAAGGAAGAGACGTTCGCCCGCACCAACATTCCCGAAGCTCCTTGGTTCATCGTCGAAGGCAACGACAAGAAGCGGGCGCGGCTGAACTGCATCGACCATCTCCTCAAGCAAATGCCTTACGAGGAGGTGCCGCACGAGGAAATCATACTGCCGGAACGCGTCTTCAATCCCGAATACGAGCGCCAGGTGCTGCCGCGCGAGCTCTACGTGCCTGAGAAGTATTGAGGCAGGGCTCCCTTCTCCCCGATCACTATACGGGGAGAAGGTGCCGGCAGGCGGATGAGGGGCGGCGCCAAACTCAACAATTTAACCCGCCAAAATCACTGCGTGGATCAAACTTATTCTGACGTCATATTGCCATCGGTGGCATTGTCCGGCAGCGTAATCTTCGATCGCTTGCGCCGCCCCTCATTGCCCTGCCGGGCATTTCTCCCCGTATAGTGACGGGGAGAAAGGGCCTGCACCAAGGGTTTCGCCAACAGCGCAGACAAAACGCCCACGCTGCTTCCTAATTGCGCTCAATAATGACGTGCGTTGCATTCGGCGTCGCGACCTGCTCGCTGCACCGATATCCGAGCTTGAGCATGTCGATGCCGGCAAAAAGGTTCTCTCCGGAGCCGAGCAGCATCGGCGATATCGCCAGATGCATGTCGTCGATGAGCTTTTCCCTCAGATATTGCCGGATGGTGGCGACGCCACCGCCGAGCCGTACATCCTTGCCATCAGCCGCTGCTTTCGCCTTTTCCAGCGCTGAGTGAATGCCGTCGGTCACGAAATGGAAGGTCGTGCCGCCCTCCATGACGATAGGATCCCGCGGATGGTGGGTGAGCACGAAGACCGGCACATGGTAGGGCGGATTGTCTCCCCACCAGCCTTTCCAGCTTTCATCCGGCCACTCGCCGCGGATCGGCCCGAACATGTTGCGGCCCATTATCCACGCCCCGGTGTTTTCGAAGCTGCGCGCCACGAACCCATCGTCCGTGTCCGTGGTCCCGCGATCGTCGCCAGACATGTTGCGGAAGGTTCGGGTGCCGAACATCCAGTTGTGCAAGGCTTCCCCGCCGACGCCCAGCGGCTCTTTCAGGTTCTGGTCGGGACCGGCGCCATAGCCGTCGATCGACAGGGTGAAAGCGTTGACGCGAAGTTTGGACATGAGAACCTCCCTAAACCAGTTGTGAAATGCAAGCAGTTGTTTTTAGCTAGACTGATTGCATTTTGCAAGCGGTATTTTGAAATCTCCGCGCCGAGCGATGAGCGGTTCGTTTGGGCCAGCCGCATCAGGACTACAGCCAAGACGGGTAGTTGCAGCGGCAGTTACTTGCGCCGCGATGCTTCGAGAATGCGCTCGACAGCTAGGCGTAGCGGCGACAGACTGTCTGTCACTACGGCCCAGACGATAGCGTCGGAAGTCTTGTAGTATTCGTGACGCAAAATGTTGCCTATTCCACGAATCTGCTTCCAGGGAATTTCTGGAGCAAGAGCGATCAAATCGTCCGGGATGTGCCGGGTGGCTTCGGAATTAATCTCGATGCCGCGCTCCACGCCGTGACGAAGCAGCCAGTCGTCACGAAAGTTATCCAGAGTCTTGCCGGCGGTGGCAGCGCTGATGCCATCCAAAGCCGCTATGATCTCGGCTAGGATCGGCTCGATCGGCGAACCGGCATCAGAATACGCGCACGGCCGATTGTTCGATCTCGGCCTTCAACATAGGATGAAGGCTGTCGCGTGTGGTGATGTCAATTTCCGTTGACATCTTCTCTTCCAGAAATTGCTTGATGCCGACCAGATCGATCAGAGAGAAGCGCCGCGCCGGATCATAGTCGATGAACAGATCAAGATCGCTGCCCGGCTGCGCATCGTCCCGCGCCGCCGACCCGAATAGATAAAGCGAAGTCGCGCCCATGCCTTTGATGGCATCTGCGTTTCTCTGCAACCGTTCGATGACCTCATTCCACATGGGTCCATTCTAGCGGATTGCAGCAAAATCCGAAAATGATGCGAGTACCTACCCCTTCAGCATCGCCGCCACTTCGGGCGCGAAGTAGGTGAGAATGCCGTCGCAGCCGGCGCGCTTGAATGCTAGCAGCGATTCCAGCATCGCCTTGTCGCCGTCGATCCAGCCATTGGCGGCAGCCGCCTTGATCATCGAATATTCGCCCGACACCTGGTAGGCGAAGGTCGGCATCCGGAATTCGTCCTTCAGCCTGCGGATGATGTCGAGATAGGGCAGGCCGGGCTTGACCATCAGCATGTCGGCGCCCTCGGCGAGATCCTGCTCGGCCTCACGCACGGCCTCGTCGGAATTGGCATGGTCGAGATAGTAGGTCTTCTTATCGCCCTTGAGCAGGCCGGCGGTGCCGACCGCCTCGCGATAGGGACCATAGAAGGCGGAGGCGAATTTCGTCGCGTAGGACATGATCGCCACGTCCTGAAAACCGTTGGCGTCGAGCGCATCGCGGATGGCGCCGATGCGGCCATCCATCATGTCGGACGGGGCTATGATGTCGGCGCCGGCTGCCGCCTGGATGACGGCAGCCGCCGTGACCTGCTCCACGGTCTGATCATTGACGATGATGCCGTCGCGCAAGATGCCATCGTGGCCGTGCGAGGTGAAGGGATCGAGTGCCGCGTCGGTGATGATGCCGATCTCGGGCACCGCGTGCTTGATCGCGCGCGTAGCGCGGTTGATGACGTTTTCCGGATCGAGGATATGCGAGCCGGTCTGGTCGCGCAGGCCGAGCTCGACATTGGGGAAGGTGGCGATCGCCGGAATGCCTAGCTTTGCCGCGCGCTCGGCCTCCTTGACGGCAAGGTCGAGCGACAGGCGGAAGACACCAGGCATGGCGGCGATCGGTTCGCGAACATTCTTGCCGTCGACGACGAAGATCGGCCAGATCAAATCGTCGACGGAGAGCCGGTTCTCCTGGACGAGGCGGCGCGACCAGTCCGCCTTGCGCATGCGGCGCAAACGGCGGCTGCCGGTGATCTCGTCGACGCTGCGCGCGCCGGCAGGCTTTGCTGGGGTGAATTTGTTCATCGCCAAAACTCCGGATCGGGCGGCTTTTACCACGAGCCTTCGCCGCTGACCAATGCGGCACGATTGTGCCAGCACCCTAAGGTAGGGGTATGTCGAGATTCAGGTCAGGCCGAGCCGAAAATGGTGGGTTCCGAGAACCGGAACGGAGCGTACGTTTAGGTACGCGAGTACCGGAAGCGCAGGAAACCGCCGTTTGCAGGCCGGCATCATCTGAAACTCGGCATACCTATGGCTGACCGTTGCCGGACAGGATTTGCGCCGCTCCCCGCATGGCGACGCGGAACGCCTCGTCGAAACTGACGCCGCGCACCTGCCAGCTGTAGGTCTTGCCGTCCGTGGCAAGCCGCCAGTCGGCGATCCAGCCCAATTCCCCGTCGCTCCAGGCGATGCTGCCGGCAAGCGCCTGGTCGGCGCCGGCCTGTCTGGCGGCCTTGTCCAGAGCCGCCATATCCGTCTCGTGCAGCGCCTTGTCGTCCAGCCCGGATTCGGAAAGGTGCGACGCCTTGGGAAATACGATCCGCATCGCCAGCGGGTCGGCAGCATTCACGAATGATTCGCGCATCGGTGCGCCGTGTTCATCGTCTGCGGTCAGCGCGAAATGCCTTGCGCCTCGCTCCGTTGCGAGAAGGACCGCCAGCCGCGGCCGCGCGGCAAGCCATGGCTTGCTGCCGAGCGATGCCAGCACCGGGTCGATCACCTCAGGCGTGTAGAGGCAGGTAAGATCGTGCGGCCGGTCATGCGTGCCTTGTTCGTCGTGGATCGGAATGCCTTCGATCCTGTCGCGGTAGCGGAATTCAGCAATGAAGTCGCCGGCCTTGTCGCGCAGCGCCGCCATTTCAGGCTTTTTCGGCAGCCGCTGATCGCCGGAGACCTTGACCAGAACCGCATCCAGGCAAGCCTTGAAACCGATCTGGCGGTTTTCTTCGCCTTGGCCGGTGACGATTGTCTTCGTGCGGTAGAGATCGTCCTCGGCCAATGCAGGACGGGCAGTCGCGCATACCATCAGGCCGATCGCCACAAGGGCAAGACGCAAAAATCCAGGCATGATTCAACGTCCGGTTGGAGAGCCCGTGGTCAAGATGGTCAATTCTAGCATCGGACGCCGGCGGCGACCAAGGCGGCAGGATTAGCCGCCGCCATTGACGCACCCATGCGCCACGCTTTAGCACTTCAGTCCCGGCGGCGCGGGGGAGGGATTCTATCGCGATGGATTTTGGCGGCGGCGACGAGATCCGCTTCGAACGATTGGGCAGGGCCGGCGTCGTCACGCTGACGCGGCCGCAGGCGCTCAATGCCGTCACCCATCGCATGGTCAAGGCGCTCGACAAGGCGCTGCGTGCCTGGGAGCGCGATCATGAGATCGATGTCGTCGTCGTCAAGGCCGAGGGCAGGGCGTTTTCGGCCGGCGGCGATATCCTCCACGTCTACGAGGCCGGCCGGGCGGGAAAGCCGCCGGTCGATTTCTTCGCCGACGAATACCGGCTGAACGCCCGCATTGCGCGGTTCAGGAAACCCTATGTCGCGCTGATCGACGGCATCGTCATGGGCGGCGGCGTCGGCATCTCGTTTCACGGCTCGCAGCGCGTGATGACC
>NZ_SUEO01000028.1:38367-42987 GCF_004962925.1 Mesorhizobium sp.
AACGCCCAATTTGCCATGCCGGAAGTCGGCATCGGCTTTTTCCCGGATGTCGGCGCCAGTCATCTCCTGCCGGACCTCGGCGGCAGCTTCGGCATGTATCTCGCCCTGACCGGAAACCGTATTCGCTATGGCGATGCTCTGTGGTCGGGCCTGGCGACGCATACGATCAAGGCAGAGGACCAGGCCGGCTTTCTCGATCGGCTGGCGGCGAGCGGCGATCCGGAATCGGTGCTGCGCGGTTTCTTCATCCCGGCGCGGCGCGAGACGGACAGGCCGACGCTGGAAGCGATCGCCCGCCATTTCGCGCAACCGTCGCTGGGTGACGTCATCGGCAGCCTGGAACGAGCTGCGCTCACAGATGCGTTCGCGGCCAAGACGCTGGCGACGATCCGCACCCGCTCACCGACCAGCCTGCATGTCGCCTGGCGCGAGATCAGCGCTGGGCTGACGCTGTCGATGGACGAGTGCATGCGGATGGAGTTCCGCATCCTTAACCGCATGCTTGCCGGCCACGATTTCTACGAAGGCATTCGCGCCGCCATCATCGACAAGGGCTCGACGCCACTCTGGCGGCCGGCAGACATCGACAAGATCAGCGCAGCCGATGTCGACGCCTATTTCGCGCCGCTCGGCGAACGGGAACTCGAACTGTGAGCGAGGTCACGTCGAGACGCGTCGTGCTCCAGCCCTCGACGGTCGAGATCATCTTCGCCTGGTTCCAGCGCGTCGTATCCGGCTACTGCCTGTTGTTCGGGATTTTGTACTGGATCCGGCTGATCGGCTTCTACCCCGGCCCGTTGTGGCGCTTCGACCTGATGCCGGTGCATTGGCAGGTGGCGGCGGTGATGCTCGCCGTCTTCTTTCCCTTCGCTGCCGCCGGCCTGTGGATGCTGGCCTCCTGGGGGCCGGTGATCTGGGTCATCTGCGCGGTGACCGAGACCGTCATGTATGCCGGCTTTCCCGAACTCTTCGGCCACCGCCTGCTGATCGTCGCCTCGCATGCGGCGGTGGCGCTGCTCTACATCGTCTTTCGCGTGGTGATCTGGATGCAGAAGCGCCAGACCCGGCAATAGAGCATCGGACCGATGCTCAACAAGAATAGCGCCACGCGTCCCATTGGACGCACAAATTTCCGCCCGGAACCATTGGCTAAATCTTTAGGTTAATCATCCTTGCTCGGGTGACCCTTCGTTAAGCCTCTTTCGAAACCTCTTACCGGTAAGCTCTTGTTAGCCCTAGCGTTTAAGTCGAATTTTATGAGTATTCGATAGTGTCGCGATCAAGGTGAAAAACAAAAAATCACCAGGCGACAAACGAGAGGCAAAGACAATGATCAATTCCCGTCCGGCGGCGAAGACCGCCAACGTATCCGATGACCGCCGCGAAGCAATCCGTTCGCTGTACATGGAATCGCTGCAGCTGGTGGAGCGGTTGCACCGCCGTCTGCTTGACGTGATCAAGGACGAATTCGACCGCAACGGCCGTTCCGACATCAACGCCATCCAGGCGCTGCTGCTCTTCAATATCGGCAATTCGGAGCTGACCGCCGGCGAACTGCGCTCGCGCGGCTACTATCTCGGCTCGAATGTCTCCTACAATCTGAAGAAGCTGGTCGACCTCGGCTTCATCAACCACCAGCGCTCGCGCATCGATCGCCGTTCGGTGCGGGTTTCGCTGACGCCGAAGGGCAACGAGGTGGCGGAAGTCGTCGGCGGCCTCTACGAGCGCCATGTCGGCTCGATCGAGCAGGTCGGCGGCATCAACACCGAAGAATTCAAGCAGATGAACCGCGCCCTGCAGCGGCTGGATCGCTTCTGGAACGACACGATCGCTTATCGGATGTAAGTGCATACGCCACTTCTAGCAGAAAGCCGCGCCGAAGAAGCGCGGTCGGGAAGCGAGCTAAAGACCGGTGGCTGAAAAGCACCGGTCTTTCCGTTTCGTGAGGCCAGCCGATCCAAATCGCGGTCAGGGCCACGTTGCCGCCATATTCCCGGTGAAAGCGAGAATGCGGGTGATGTTGCGGCGAAGGCCAAGCATCTCCCTGAACGCGCGTCGCCCCCGGCGCGTTCTCACAACCGAAGGGGCCATGGTTGGCTAATTGTTAAGAATGCCAACCCTAGAGTGCGGGCGGGATCGCCCGGTGAAAAGAATTGTTACAAGACTGTCTGGAGCGTACATGAGAACCAGTCGCCGTTTCTTCCTTTCCGGAGCCTCCGCGCTGGCAGCGTCGATGCTTGCCGGTGGCGCCAGCGCGCAGGACGTGATCGGGGATATCCTGAAATCCTCGGGCCGCGGCAACTGGGACGACCAGTTCGACGCCCGCGCCAGCCAGGGCGGCAAGGTGGCCTCGACGCTGCCGATCGTCAGCCCGCAGACCGTTTCCTTTACCGAGCAGGCGATAGCGCAGTATCAGAATATCGTCGCGCAGGGCGGCTGGGAGCCGGTCCCGGACACTAAGAAATTGCAGCTCGGCGTCATCGACCCCGACGTGGTGCCATTGCGCAGGCGCTTGATGGTTTCGGGCGACCTGGCGCAGAGCGCCGGCCTTTCAGAGGCCTTCGATTCCTATGTCGATGCCGCGGTTAAGCGCTTCCAGGCGCGCCATGGCCTGCCTTCAGACGGGACCCTGGGCCAATACACCTATGCGGCGATGAATGTTTCGGCGCAGGTCCGGCTTGGCCAGTTGCAGACCAATCTGCAGCGGCTGCACGAGCGCGCCGGCACGCTGGGCAACCGTTATGTATTGGTCGACATCCCGGGCGCCCAGATCGAGGCGGTCGAGAACGACCGCGTCGTGCTGCGCCACACCGCCATTGTCGGCAAGATCGACCGCCAGACGCCGATCGTCGATTCCAAGATCAACGAGATCATCGTCAATCCCTACTGGAACGCGCCGGTCTCGATCGTGCGCAAGGACATCATTCCGCTGATGCGGAAGAACCCCGACTATCTCAAGGACAGCAAGATCCGTCTGTTCGCACCGGATGGCAGCGAGGTTGATCCGCTGACCGTGGACTGGTCGACCGACGACGCCGAGAAATACCGCTTCCGCCAGGATCCGGGCGCCGGCAATGCGATGGCTTCGGTCAAGATCAATTTCCCGAGCCCGGACGGCGTCTACATGCACGACACGCCGCAACAGAGTCTGTTCGGCAAGATGATGCGCTTCGATTCCTCGGGCTGCGTGCGCGTCCAGAACGTGCGCGACCTCGTTACCTGGATATTGCGCGACACGCCGGGCTGGAACCGCCAGCATTTCGAGTCGGCGATCAAGAGCGGCGAGAACATCCCGGTGCAGGTCAACAATCCGGTGCCGGTCTATTTCCTCTACATCTCGGCCTGGTCGACGGGGCCTGGCGTCGTGCAGTTCCGCGACGATATCTACGGGCTCGATGGAGCTAACGAGCTGCAGATCACCTCTGCGCTCTAAGCGACTGAACTTTTTACTGAAAGGCCGCCGCTGAGGGCGGCCTTTTTGTATCCGGCTGGAGGGCGCACTTTGCGCCGGATCCGGAAAGCGCCGTTCGGTACAGGGCCATGCAAGTTGCCATCTTCATCCTGGTCGTGCTCGGCTTCGTCGCGGTTTCCGGTGCGTTGGTACGGCTGGTGCGGGTGCCGTTGCCGGTGCTGCAGATTGCGATAGGAGCCGCACTCGCCTGGCCGGTGCGCGGCATCCATGTCGAGATCGATCCCGAGCTGTTCCTGCTGGTGTTCATCCCGCCGCTTTTGTTCGGCGACGCCGTTGGCGTGCCCAAGCGCGAACTGCTGGCGCTGCGCGGCCCGATCCTCGACCTTGCCATCGGGCTCGTCTTCTTCACCATCGTCGGCTTCGGCTATGCCTTGCATTGGCTGGTGCCGAGCATCCCGCTGGTCGTCGCCTTCGCGCTCGCCGCGGTGCTGTCGCCGACCGACGCGGTAGCCGTCTCCTCGATCGTCGACCGGAACGTGGTGCCGCCGCGGCTGATGCATATTCTGGAAGGCGAGTCGCTGCTCAACGACGCGTCTGGCCTCGTCATGTTCCGCTTCGCCGTGGCAGCAGTGCTGACCGGCAGCTTTTCCTTCGCCGCCGCTTCGCTGACTTTCCTCTACGCCGTTGCTGCCGGCATCCTGGCCGGTGTGGTGGCGGTGTTCGCCGCCGCCAAGGCGCTGCAATTGCTTAACCGCATCGGCGGTGTGCCGGCCGAGGCACAGGTGCTGGTGATGATCCTGATCCCCTTTATTGCCTATCTCGCCGCCGAGCATGCCGGCGCGTCCGGAATCCTGGCCGCCGTCACCGCCGGTGTGCTCACCAGTGGGTCCGGCATATTCCGCTATCTCGGGGTATCGGCGCGCATGCAGACCATATCGCTGTGGACGACGCTGTCCTTCGTCTTCAACGGTGCGCTGTTCATCCTGCTTGGCCTGCAGCTTCCCGACATCATCCGCCATGTGCCGCCCGAGTTGAGCAGCCGGCATTGGCTGATCGAGCCGATCCTCACAGTGCTGATCCTTACCCTATGCCTGATCGCGCTACGCTTCCTGTGGATCTGGGTTGGTGACATCGCGGCACGCCTTGCCGCGCGATTTGGCAAGCGCAAGGCCGAGACGTTCGGCCTGCGCGTGCGGCTCGCCGGCTCG
>NZ_SUEO01000290.1 GCF_004962925.1 Mesorhizobium sp.
CTTGATATCCGGGTGCTTCGCAAGCACGTCCTTGCAGCCCTTCACCCGCTCCAGGATCGACGACGATGCCGGGCCGTTCAGGATGACATAATCACCCTTGCCGCCGGTGTGATCGATCAGATACTGGCACGCCGCTTCGCCGGCCTTGACGTTGTTGGTCATCACGGTGACGTCGGCGCCCGGCGCCGAAACGTCGAACGCGGCAACCTCGATGCCCTTGATGGTGGCGACGAAGAACGGGTTGCCGAGCAGGCCGACCGAGATGCCGACCTTGTTCAGATCCTTGGCCGAAGCCGGTGCGATGGCGACGGCCGCAAGGGCAACGCCGCAGAGCAGTTTAGCGATGGTCTTCATTCTTTTCCTCCTGATGCCCCGCGCCTCTCACGGTGCGTTACATGAAACCGGTCGTTGACGCCGGCGACTAAGGTCAATCACGTTCTTGCTCCTGCCTGGAGCCTGTAGCGGTCGAGGGCGACCGCGACGATGATGACCAATCCCTTGATAATGTACTGCCAGATGTCCGAAACACCGGCCAAGATGAGCCCGTTGGAGAGCACCGCTATGATCAGGCCGCCGATCAGCGTGCCCCAGATCGAGCCGACGCCGCCGACGAAGCTGGTGCCGCCGAGAATGACCGCGGCAATGGCGTCGAGTTCGTAGGACTGCCCAAGCTGCAGCCCGTTGGCTGCATAGAGCCGGGCCGCCGACATGGCGCCGCCAAGGCCGGCCAGAAGGCCGGAAACGCCATAGACGAAGAGCAGCACCAGCGGCACCTTGATGCCGGTGAGGCGGGCGGCCTCGGCATTGCCGCCGACGGCATAGATCCAGGTGCCGAGCACGGTGCGCTTGAGTACCAGCCAGGACAGCACCACGACCGACAGCGCGATGATGACCAGCCAGGGGATGTCGAACAGCGAACCGTTGCCGATGAAATCGAACGGCAGATCCGAGTTGAACACCGTGGTGTCCTGGCCGAGCAGGCGAGCGACGCCGCGCACGGCGGTCAGCGAACCCAGCGTGACGATAAAGGGCGGCAGCTTGATGTAGGCGATGAGCAGCCCGTTGATGACGCCGAAGCCGAGGCCGACCAGAATGGCCGCCGGCACGCCGAGCATGCCCCACTCCGGCACCAGCGACACCATCACCGCCACCATCGCCGAGGCGGCAAGGATGGAGCCGACGGACAGGTCGATGCCGCCGGTCAGGATGACGAAGGTCATGCCGGCCGCAAGGACGATGTTGATCGACGACTGCTGGGTGACGATCAACAGGTTGGTCTCGGTGAGGAAGCGCGGGTTCATGAACTGGAAGCCGGCCGCCAAAAGGATCAGGACCGGCAGCATGCCAAGGGCGGCGAAGGCGGTGCGCAGCCGCCGGCGCCTGCCGACGGCCTGGTCGCCCGCGCTCATCTCGGTTGCCTTGTCGGTCATCCCTTGGCCGCTCCCGTTGCAAGTTCCATGATTGCTTCCTGACTGAGCGGCTGGCCTTCGGAGGCCGTCACCTCGCCTGCTATGGTGCCGTCGCGCATCACCAGCACGCGGTCGGCAACGCCGATCACTTCCGGCAGTTCGCTGGAGATCATCAGGATGGCGATGCCCTTCTTGGCGAGATCGTCGATCAGCCGGTAAATTTCCGACTTCGCCCCGACGTCGACGCCGCGGGTCGGCTCGTCGAGGACGAGGACCCGCGGCTCGGTTTCGAGCAGGCGGGCGAGCAGCACTTTCTGCTGGTTGCCGCCCGACAGCGAGCCGGCATTGGCCTGCACCGATCTGGTGCGGATGGAGAGGTCGGAAACGGCCTTGGTGGCGCGCCTTTCGGCCTTGGCGAAGTCGCGCAAGCCGCCAGCCTGCGCGTCCCTTGCTAGCACGCCCATGCTGATATTGTCGGAAATCGACATGTCGAGGAACAGGCCGAGTTCCTTGCGGTCCTCGGTGAGGTAGGCGATGCCGGCCTCGAGCGCCTCGCGCGGCGAGCCGATGAATATCGGCTTGCCGTCGAGTTCCAGCGTCCCGGATGTGTGCCTATCAGCTCCAAAGATCAGCCGTGCGAGTTCGGTGCGGCCCGAGCCGACCAGGCCCGCCAGCGCCAGCACCTCACCCTTGTGCAGGTCGAAGGAACAGTCCTTCAGGAGGTTGCCGTCCGACATGCCGTGCACCGACAGTGCAATCGCGCGCTTGCTGTCCGGCGGGCGGTGATCCTTCTTGTAAAAGGCGGACAGGTCACGGCCGACCATCATCGAGACGAGACGCGAGGCATTCAGGTCGGCGCGGTCGAGCGTGCCGACATAACCGCTGTCGCGCAGCACGCTGACGCGGTCGGCAAGCTGGTAGACCTCTTCCATGCGGTGGCTGATGTAGATGATGGCGATGCCCTGCGACTTCAGCGTCGCAATGACCTCGAACAACCTGTCCGTCTCGCGCGAGGTCAGCGAGGTGGTCGGCTCGTCCATGACGATGATGCGCGCGCTGGTCGACAGCGCACGAGCGATCTCGACCATCTGGCGCTCGCCGAGCGACAGGCTGGAGACAAGGGCGCGGGCCGAGAAGGAAACGCCGAGCCGCGCGATGATCTCGTTGGCGCGCCGGTTGCACTGGTCGCGATCGACGATGCCGAACCGTCTCGGCTCGTTGCCGAGGAAGATGTTCTGCGCGACCGTCAGGTTGGGCGCCAGCGACAGTTCCTGATAGATGACGGCAATACCGTTGGCGCGTGCCTTGATCGGGTCGCCGGTCGCGACCGGTGTGCCGTCGATCAGGATGTCGCCGCCGGTATCAGGCCGGTAGGCGCCGGACAGCACCTTCATCAGCGTCGACTTGCCGGCGCCGTTTTCGCCCATCAGCGCGTGCAGTTCGCCGGCGTGGACGGTCAGCGACACATCCTGCAAGGCGCGGATCGGACCGAACGTCTTGGAGATGTGCCGCATCTCCAGCACCGGCTGGCGCACTGTTTCGATCTTGGCAGCGGCGGTCATCGTGCACCTCCCGCTGCTGCATCAGCAACGCCTCGATCGGCGGACAGACCGCGCCAGCTGTCGCGATAGCCGGCAAGCCCGGCGAAGCTTGAAGCACGGACAGGCTCCGGCGCCTCGGCGGCGAACTCGCGTCCAACACTCTCGAACGCAAGAGCCGCCGCTCCGGTGGCGCTGCCCTCCAGCGTTGCGCCCTGCATGAAGGCTTGGCCGGGACGCAGCTGCGCCAGCAGGCTGGCGAGCAGGCCGCCACTGTTCAACCCGCCATCGACGATCACGGTGTTGTTCGAATGGATCAGGTCGAGACACAGATCGACCATCAGCGCGACATAGAGCAGCGCCACGGCCGCGCGCTCCTCCGCGTTGGGTGTGCGCCCGACCAGTTCGCCGGGATGGCTAGGCATCGGCCCGCCCGGCGCGAAGCTGGGCAGCGCCATCATGCCGGCGTCGATCACCTGCTGTACCGAGTAGTGGTCGATTGCGCCTTGCCAGCCGGCGCTGATCGTTGCGAATTCACGCCCGCCCATGAAGCGGACGGTCGGCACCGGACCGCCGTCGACATCGACATTGACCAGCATGTCGCGGTCGCGATCGAGCGCGTCGAGCGGGCAGTCCGGGTTAAGCACCACAACCCAGGTGCCGGTCGAGACGACAGTGACCGGGCCAAGCTCCTGCCGGCGATAGGCATAGAGTGCCGCATTGCTGTCATGGACACCGTTGTGAATGGCGATCGGCCGCGCCTTATCGCCGAAGCGCTGCTCGCCGATGACCGCGCCGGCACGCTCGAAGGCGGGCATCTGGCCGCGCCAACCCTCGGCGTCGACCAGCGAGGAGAAATCGCGCTTGCGCGGCGCCCACAGATGCGAGTGGCAGCCCAGATAGGACACTTCCGAGACCGCCCGGCCGCCAAAGCGCCAGCTCCAGTATTGCGGATAGCCGAGGATCGACTTTGCCGCAGCAAACGCGCCGGGTTGCACCGCCTTCAGCCACAGCATGTGGCGACCATAATTGAAGCCGAGCGGCAGATGCGGCGAGAAGGTCTCGGCAAAATCCGGAATGCGACGATCGATCTGCGCGGCAATCTCGGCCGGCGGCTCCTGCTCGTAGTCGAGGATCGGGTGCGTCAGCGCCGCATCGTCGACCAGGGCAAAGGTGCAGCCATGGCCCGAAACCATCGATCCTTCCACACCATGATTGTCGACCGCTTCGCCGACGGCGCCAGCCGCCCAATCGTGAAGCGCTGCCTCGTCGAGCACGCTGAAGCCGCCTTTGCGCGTCCAGTTCGGCTGGGTCCGTCGCTCGTCGAGGATCCGCCCGTCTTGATCGAAGACGAACAGTTTCGAGTTGGTCTTGCCGAAGTCGAAGACAGCCACTTTCACTGGATGGCTCCCGAGGCAGAGGCGATCCGCACCATGACGCCGGCGTCTTCCAGCATGCGTGCGTCGGCGTCGGACAGGCCGTCGTCGGTCACCAGCGTGCCGATGCGCGACAAGGGCAGCGCGACGTTGCGCGCGTGGATCGACAGTTTGCGGCTGTCAGCCAGCACCACGATCTGGTCGGCGCATAGGCTGAGTTCGACGATGGAGCGGACCAGCAGCGGATGCGATTCCAGCAGGCCCTCCTGGCCGATGCCTTGCGCGCCAAGAAAGAACTTTGACGCATAGAACGGCACCGCCTGGGTGAGCGAATGGATGATGCCAGGCTCACGGTGAAGCTCACCCCCGGCAACGGTCAGGCTGCAATGGCCGTGGTCGCTCAGATAGGCAACGAGCGGCATCGAGTTTGTATAGAGCCGGATGTTGCGGTCGGCGAGCTTGGCGCCGAGATGGAAACAGGTCGATCCGCCATGCACGATGACGGCATCGCCATCACGCACCATGGTCGCCGCGAGAGCGGCGATCTGCCGCTTGGCTTCGACCGCGAGATCGCGGTTCTCGTCGTAGGGCCTGGCATAGGCGACGCCCGCCTGCGAGGCGCCATCGAGCGCCGAGATGCCGCCATAGACCTTTCGTGCTTCACCGGCCTCATCGATCTTGTCGATGTCGCGCCGCACCGTTGCCGCCGACACGCCGAGCCGCTCCTGCAACTCACGCACCGAGGCGAAGGGGCGATCCCGCAACAACTCGACGATCTGACGCTGGCGGCCGGAGTCGCTCAACGGTTTACCTCCCGAAATGCCATTTTGCCACGGCAATTGGTGCAACTTACTCAACGCGCATCGGATTGCAAGCTCGATTTGACGAGATAAGATCACTATTGACGTAACTTACTCGCATCTGCGATACCAGCGTCAACCATTATCCCGGCAGTGGGACATCCAAAGCCGTGGCCAACGCGGCCGGTTTGTGGGAGGAATTTCGATGGCAAACTATGCGGATGCACAGGAACTGGCTGCTTTGCGGTCGCTTTCGGCCAGTATCGGGCGCGACCCGCATTTGACCCAGGCCGCGGGCGGCAACACTTCGCTGAAGGCCGGCGACACGCTCTGGATCAAGGCTTCCGGCACCTGGCTGAAGAATGCGCTCGCCGAAGACATCATGGTGCCCGTGGCGATCCCCCCGCTGCTCAGCGCTGTCGAGCAGCGCGACCCGGCCGCCGATCAGCCACAGGCGTTCGCCATCGAGGCGCTCAATGCCCGCAGGCTGCGCCCCTCGATCGAGACCACGGTTCATGCGCTGATGCCGCAGCGTGTCGTTCTGCATGTCCACTGCGTCGACACCATTTCGCTTGCCGTGCAGGCCGACTGTGAGGCTCAGGTCGCCAAGCGCCTCGATGGCATCGAATGGGCGTATGTTCCTTATCGCCGGCCGGGCCTGCCGCTTGCCCAGGGTATTGCCGAGCGCCTTCGGCCGGGGGTCGATGTCCTGATCCTTGCCAATCACGGCCTGGTCGTCGCAGCCGAGACCGTAGCCGGCGCCGAGGCGCTGCTGCGTCGCGTCACAGGGCTGCTGGCGCGGCCGCCCCGCGAAGTGGCGGAGCCCAAAGTTGTTGCATTGACGGCACTCATCGGAAAAACCGGCTATAGGTTGCCGATGGACGCCGAAGCGCATGCGGTCGCGATCGATCCTGAAAGCTGCCGCATGGCGTCGGGGGGCAGCCTCTATCCCGATCACGTCATCTTTCTCGGCAAGGGTTCGGTCGTGGCGAGATCCGGCGAGGACGTGATGCGCGTCACCGAACGGTGCGGCACGGCACCGGTGGCAATCCTGTTTCCCAGGCTTGGCGTGCTGATGCGCGGCGACGCCAGTGCCGGCGCTGATGCCATGCAACGCTGCCTTGCCGACGTGACGGCACGGGTCGACGTCGCGGCGAAGCTGAACTATCTGACCGCCGCCGAGAATGACGAACTGATCAACTGGGACGCCGAGCAGTATCGCCAGAAACTCAATGCCGCTGGCGGCTGACATGGCGCTTTCAATCGACCCGCTTTCGATCGGCATCGATATCGGCACATCAGGTGCGCGCGCCGTCGCCATACGCCCGGACTTTTCGATTGCCGCGCGCTCCACCGTTCCACTCGACAGATTTGGCCAGAACGCCCGCGATC
>NZ_SUEO01000291.1:0-213 GCF_004962925.1 Mesorhizobium sp.
CCTTCACAGCGTTCCGGGATTGGGGCTCATATCCCTATGGCCTCATATGCGCCGGCAATCTGCCGAATGGACGCGACATGGGCGGCCGTTCCGGCTGCTCTTCAAGGAGGTCAGCGATACGTGCCCAGGTGCTGCGCATAACGTCCTCGAGGCCGGACCGGACCAGATCTATCTCTGACCCCCCTTTAAGAAACTCGTCGCGCATATCGGCGG
>NZ_SUEO01000291.1:223-6481 GCF_004962925.1 Mesorhizobium sp.
GGATTGCCCGTCATCCGCTCAAGCGCGGTGGCGATCGTCTGGTTGCGCCGCTTCCGCCGGCGCGCATGAAATTGACTAGGATCAGGCTGTTGTTGGGTGCCCCCGCGCCCCGCCGCCGTAGAAGGTGTCCTAATTCGGCGTGTTCAGTGCTGCACCTTGCCTGGACCTGTTGACGAGATCGGGGTTGGCGATGAAGAGCTTGCCGAACACGACCAGATCGGCGCTGCCATCCGCGATGACCTGCTCGGCCAGTTCCTTGTCGTAGCCGGTTGTTGTTCAGCCAGACCCCCTTGCCGCCCGCGTTGCGATAGGTGGCTTTGAAAAAGTGTAGTCGAACGGCTGATCACCCCACTGGAAGTCACGCGCGCCACCCGTGGCGCCTTCGACCGCATGGACATAGGCAAGTTTGCGGCTGCCCAGGCCCGATGCCACATGCTCGAACAGCGGCTGGGGGTCGGCCGTATTCGTCCGCGCGGTGCTTGCTGCCCCAGCGCAAGAACAGGCGCCATGGATCTCGACGCCGTCGACCCCGGCCTTGTCGATCTCAGCCTTCGCCGCTCGGACATAGTCGGCAACCCGGGAATTTCACTTTTTTCGACGCACGCGGCTCCGACGTCTCGGCGAACTCGCCGCTGCCGTCGGCCTTGATCAGATAGGTCTTCGATTTCGCGCGGATGGCCGAAGGGGCGACCGGCTTCGGACAACTCGAGATACGTGCTAATCGAATTTTTCGGCCAACGCAGCCATCATTTGCGGTTCCGGGCCCGATATGATCGAGACTACCGCCAAACACCCGAGCGCTCCTACTAACGTATGGCAGATCCCGCCAATGGCGGCGAGGAACTCCCACGGGGCCATAGCCAGGTGCATAGAGCGAACGGGCTTACGGGCTCCAGTCGGAGGCGAGATCCTCACGGCCCGGGGTTGACAGCAGCTACGCAGCAGCCGCTTTGCTCCTACTATTGCCAAGGAAGTCCGTTATTTCAGCTAGCGATTTTGGTGGGCTGAATAGATATCCTTGAACCTCGTCGCAACCTGTAGCGCGAATAATTTCCAGCTGATCCTCAGTCTCTACTCCTTCAGCCGTGGTCTTCATGCCCAAAGCACGGGCCAAACTGACAATCGCATGTACGATCGCCATGTGATCCTGATTTGTGGAGATTTGCTCCACGAAAGAACGGTCTATTTTGATCTTGTCCACGGTATATTTTCTGAGATAGCCGAGCGAGGAATAACCGGTGCCAAAATCGTCGAGTGATATGCGCAAACCCAGCGCACGCAAGTCCCGCAGCGCACAGGACGACCTTTGGCCATCCTCAAGCAACAACGTTTCTGTCACTTCTAGTTCAAGGCGATTAGCAGGAAATCCCGTAGCGGCGAGTACTCTGGAGACCATCTCAACGACATCGCCTCGCATGAACTGCGTTGGTGATAGATTAACAGCGAAATTGAGCTCGCCCGGCAGATTTGCAGCTGCTCGGCAGGCTCTTTCCAACACCCACTCGCCTAGGTTGACGATCAAGCCCGTGTCTTCGGCGATGGCGATGATTTCCTCCGTTTCGACGGGTCCGTGTCTGCAGCCCGGCCACCGCAACAGTGCTTCAAGTGTCGTGACTTGCAGCGTGTGAATGTTCACGATCGGCTGGAATACTACATCGAACTCCTGGTCAAAATCGGCGGCACGCAAATCGAGTTCAATCGTCCGACGGCGCTGAAGACGCGCATCCATCTCGGGCTCGAAAAAGCGATATGTGCCACGCCCGTCTTCTTTGGCCCGGTAGAGCGCCAAGTCGGCATTTTTCAGAAGCATGTCTGGATCGTCCGAAATCCCGGAGGTCACGGCTACGCCGACGCTCACCCCGATAATCACCTGATGCCCATCGAGCTCGTATGGTTCGCTAAGAGCCTCGAGTATACGTTGGGCAAGTTGATCCACGTCCGCTGGCTGTGTGACGTCCGCCTGCAGGATCACGAATTCATCGCCTCCCAGCCTAGCCACAGTGTCCTCTCGGCGAACGAGGGTTGAGATGCGCGCAGCAACCTCGCGGAGGAGCCGATCGCCCATGGAATGTCCGAGCGTATCATTGACGTTTTTAAAATGATCGAGATCCAAGCAGAAAAGCGCGGCAGAGCGCTGATGCCTTTGGCACCGAGCCAGCTCGCTCACCATGCGGTCACGAAGCAGTATTCGGTTAGGTAAGTCGGTAAGAGCGTCATGGCGCGCCATGTGCACCATTTGGGCCTCAGCGAGATGGCGTTCGGTAATATCGTCGTAAGTAGCCACCCAGCCTTCATCGTTCATCGGTTGATGCAAAATTGAAATCACGCGGCCATCGCTCAGTTCCTGCAGTAACGTACCCCGCTTCTTTCGAGCAATGAGGCTAAGTTGTTCCGAATGGATGTTCTCGGCGTTGTCCCGGGAGCAGATACCCGTCTGGACCGTGAGCCGTATAATATCCTCAAGGGTACTCCCCGGCCGCAGCGATTCCGGAGACAGACCATACATGGTGGCCAACCTACGATTGCTAACGATAAGCCGGCGGTCTTCGCCGAACATGCAAAGCCCCTGCGACATGTTGTGCAGTGCAGTATCGAATAGACGGTTTTGGGTGATCAACTCATCATTTGCAGCGTGCGCTGCAGAATTGGCCTTCTCGAGGTCCTCGCTCGTTTGCACTAATGTCGCATTGAGTGCGTGGAGTTTTTGCTGAGCTTGGACAAGAAGTCGATTCCGTCTTTCCAAAAGTACAATAAGCACAAACGTGCAGAGCACGAGGCCCCAAGCCAGGGCAGAGAACGTCCAATGCAGTCTCAGAAGTTCTTCATGGTCGCGCGCGACCTGTTGACCGCCGTAATTATTGGCCTCCGCGGCGAGACCGATGAGGTCTCCTTCCAGAGGGACCATTTCTGAGAGGATGGCTCTCGCAGTTGCGGGATTCTCAACCTGCTCGATCAGCATCTCCGCGCGATGGAGGAAATTGGATAGTGATTCCACCGTCGTTTGCCGGTCGTCCACTTCCAGAACAAAGGGCTGAAACTCGCCGCTGCGAAACAGCTCAAGCCGGTTCTTGACGATTTCAAACCGAAGCTGCGCCTCTTGCTTCGAGCCTTCACCGGCCGCCAATTCGCTGACGCGCTGACGCAGCCGCAAGAACTCGTTCACGCCCTGACCTGCGCTCCAGGCCACATTGTAGCGCGAGACCTTGGCAAGCATCTCCTGACGCTCGAAGATGAGCGTCGAAAGATAAACTGCGCCAACGCTGAGAACAATGATCGCGGTGCCGAGAGCTATCTTTAAGGGGTGAAAAATGCCCACTAGAGGACCCCGCGACAACGCAACCATTATCTCTTTTTCATCGCACAATCAGGCGTGTAAGTTGCCAAATCGAACGTGCATAGTATTTTTGGGCGTGCAATTCTGGAACGCTGTCGTAAGGATACACTACGAAGAGCGGCCCCTTATCGCTAACCGGCATGTATTGTTTATCGCGCTTCAGCGCCAATATCACATCGAAGTCGTTAAAATCCTTAAGAGGAATTGTCGTTCGGTAGTCGTTCAGCGCTATGGCGACTACTTCCGTGCCCTGCGCTCCGACAAGGGCCATAATCCGTTTGAGTGAGACGCCCTCAAACTCGACCGGTCCGGAAAACCACGGCGTAGTGGTGGTCAACGTGGTCATACCGAGCTTCTCAAGCATCCCACGATCGAACTGCGCCACACCGTCGGCGTTAGTCACTCGGATATTGCCCTCGATCGACAGGATGGGCGTCTCCTTTGGGGGCAACAGCTGTTGATCCTGAACGTGCCCCGGAGATATGGTCAGCAGCATAAGCGCAACAGCTAAGGCAAGTGCGCCGCGAATCCTTGACATCATTTTATCCTTTGCCTCACTACCCGGTTTCAATGTCTCGCGATCCTTGAACGCCGCGTTAACTGCGCGCGTAAAATCGCGGGCTAACGACGCTTTTCATTGAGCCAGGGGCCGGCTCAGCCCGTTTGACACTGATCAATCAGAATGTCAGAAGCTCGGCCTCGGCATTTTAAGGAGCGAATTTTGGAACGTTCTGCCAGCGTCGCCATGGTCGAGACTTACAAAGAGTTCACATTCGAGGCCGCCCACCAGCTGCAGCCATTTTCCGGGTTACACGGCCACACCTTCAGGGTTCGAGTCCACTTTAAGGGCTCACCCGATGCGGTGTTTGGCTGGCCGGCCAATCTTTACGAAGTAGAGCCGAGGATTAGTTCGGTGCAAAATGTCCTGGATCACACATACCTGAACGACATTGACGGTTTGGCGGTGCCCTCCTTGGAAAACATCGCCAAATGGATCTGGGACAAGCTGGCGCCTCATTCCCCGCAAATTCATCGCATTACGGTCTCGCGCGGCCCAGATGGGCAAGCCGAAGGCTGCACATATTCCAGGAATTCCTGATTCCCGGGGGCCGATCGGCCTTTTAATTGCGGGCAGTGGTCAAGCCATCATCGAGAGCGACCCGTTACCCGGTGGGTTTATGTATTGTAATTTGCGCTACACTCATCTATCTTTCCGCTCAGGAGAAAAATCATGAGCACCAGCGCTGGACGTAAGGAACACCCGATCTCGATGCGCCTCCCCGAGGCCGATGTCGCAATGATCGATCGCGCCGCCGGCCTGCGCGGCCGATCGCGCACCGACTTCGTGCGCGAGGCTGCCGTTCGCGCCGCCGAGGATGTATTGATGGAAACCCGCCTCATTCGCATGAGCCCGGAGGGCTTCGCGGACTTCATGGCGGTACTGTCCGGACCTCCGACCCCGGTGCCCGAAATCGTTGAACTGGCAAAGCGTCCGGCGCCGTGGGAACCCGGCTACGTCGCAAAAAGCTGAGCCTTGGCCCTCTCGGCTCCCGAACCGCTCACCGCGGCTCACGACGTTTCCGAGTTCACCTGCGGAAAACCGACTCTCGACCATTGGCTCAAGACCCGCGCGCTCTCCAACCAGGAGAAGGGCTTCACCGCCGTCCTGGTCGTGCATGAGGCGGGACGGGTGGTCGGCTACTATGGCCTCGCGCCGACTGCAGTCGTTCCGGGCGTCCTGCCGCGCTCCATCCGCACTGGCCAACCGCCCGATCCAGTGCCCTGCCTTCTGCTCGGGCAACTTGCGACCGACATCGGCTGGGCAGGGCGTGGGATCGGTATAGGCCTGCTCAAGCACGCTCTTGAGCGCTGCGTGACCGCGGCTGCACTCGTCGGCGGTCGCGCGCTGATGGTCAACGCCGTCGACGACGAGGCTGCAGAATTCTGGCGGCGGCGCGGATTCCTTCCATCGAAGGACGACCCCCTGGTCCTGTTCCGCTCAATGGCAGCAATCATCGCCTCAATCGCCGCCGCAAGGGGATAAGGACGTAGCATGGTCCTTTCCACGATCAACAACGAGTTGAGTAATGCCAAAATAAGCCGGCGAAGCCGCCTATTCCGAACACATCACCGGCGATCGGCAGCCGCGTCAAGGGCTGGTTCGACAAGCCGTCGAATGATCTTCTCATCGAAAGCGAAACGAGGTGCCATCACGCGCGATATCTACGGCATACGCCTCAGCCACACGGTTCGCCTGGTTCCGCCAGCCTATGTCAAGCCGTTCGTGAAGCGGCAGAAGAACGATGCACTGGGGCCATGATGATGGTCGAACTCAACCGAACCGCGGCAACAGGCGCTGAGCGCCGCGCGGATACAATCTGATGGCGCGACCATCTCACCAAGCCGATCCCGCCCTCCGTCGACAGGTTGAAGCGTTGGCCGGCTATGGCATTCCCGAACTCGGCATCGCCAGGCTGATGCATCGCCAGAAGGACGCGGGCACTTGCGGACCATGATCGGAAGCGCCGCTGGCGGAGATGCCTTGAGCCGGAGGACGAGCGAGTGGGCGCAAAGATGCAGAAAGAGCTTTTTCCTCACGTAAAGAGGCCCGGTGCTTCCGCGTCGATTCCAAAATCTTTTGCTCTTCGCCCGTCCCCTCGTCCGTCTTGACTCGTACCAGCCTACGGCCTATCTCACCGCCACGTTAGCACTCGCCACTGTCGAGTGCTAACCGCACTCCGGCAACGGAGCATCGTTCAACCATCCGCACCAGGGACATCCAAAAATGGCAAAGTCGAATTTCCGGCCGCTGCATGACCGCGTGGTCGTTCGCCGCGTCGAGTCCGAAGCGAAGACCGCCAGCGGGATCATCATTCCCGACACCGCAAAGGAAAAGCCGCAGGAAGGCGAGATCATCGCCATCG
>NZ_SUEO01000292.1:0-2587 GCF_004962925.1 Mesorhizobium sp.
GTACGCAGCAAGACCAAGCAACGGGACAATGACGCCGAGCGCAAGGAGCCGCATTTCACGGACCGCGGCGGCGATCGGCGCCTCGGCCGGGACGAGATAGTCGAGCCGCCAGGGGGTCGAAGGGACTGACGTTGAAAGCCTGAGATATTCCGCGTCGCTGCCGCCGGGCGTCACCGCGTGAACGATCGATACGTCCGGGCTGAGTGCCTGGGGGCGCGTGATCGGCAACGGCATCAGCGGTGCGTCGCCGAACTGCTGGCTGTTCTGAATGGCGGCAAGGTCAGGCCCGGCAAGCCGCCCGGTCGTCATGAAGCGCCAGGACGGCACGCTGGTGATCAGCACGACGCCCTTCTCGTCGCTGACATAGGCCGGCCGGTTTGCCTCGTGCCAGTCGGCTTCGAGCTGATCGAACTCCGCCTTGACGACGACGACGCCGAGCGCGGCAGCATCGCCGACGCGGCGCGAGATGTAGAGACCGGGGCGTTTGCTGACATTGCCGAGCGCGAAATATTCGGCAGTTCCGGCCTGCATCGCGCCGGAGAAATAATCGCGGAACCGGTAGTCGTTGCCGACGAAGCTGATCGGCTCGCGCCAGTTGCTGGAGGCGATCGCCAGCCCGTCGGTGCCGATGACATAGAGCACCGAAGCCTTGGTGCCGGAGACCAGCCCTTCAAGCTTGCGGTTCAGCACGTCAGCTGCAGCAGCACTTTTCTGTGACAGCGCGTCATGCACCTGCTGGTCTTCCGACAAAAGCAGGGGCAGGGCGCGCGGGCTTTCCAGCACAGCGCGCAGCAGCGCGACCTTCAGATTGGCGTCGGTGCGGCCTTGCGCCGCCAGCGTGCCGACCTCGGCGGTGCGGCCATAGAGGCCGGCGCCGTAAAGTACGGCCGTGGCGATCGCAAGGGAGATGGCTGCAAACAGCAGCCAGGCACGGCGCGCTCGCCTGCTGAGTTGCTCGGGCGTCGACGACAAGGCAGCGGCGGGGCGTTGCAGCATCACCCATTTGTGCATGATTTCGCACAAAGCACAATTCGACTATGCGAATATCCGCACTTTCCGAGTGCGAAACGACCTCGTGAGTTCTGGAATATTCAATAAAATCAAAGTGTTGGATATTTTCCGCGCACTTGGCACGGCAGTTGCAAATACGAATTCGGCGGTCGCGAGGCTGCTGGGGGTCAATGCAATTGCTCCGGGAGGTCGAGCTTTCGATCGGAGCACAATGGAGGACGTCATGCAGACAGCACTCGCTGCCGCCGAGCCGCGCGGCAAACTTCCCTTCTACCGGCATCTCTATGTGCAGGTGCTGGCGGCGATCGCCGCCGGCGTGCTTCTCGGCCACTTCTATCCCGAAACCGGTGAGGCGATGAAGCCGTTCGGCGACGCCTTCATCAAACTGGTGAAGATGGTGATCGCGCCGGTGATCTTCCTGACGGTGGCGACCGGCATCGCCGGCGTTTCAGACCTGCAGAAGGTCGGCCGCGTCGCCGGCAAAGCGATGATCTATTTCCTGGTGTTCTCGACGCTGGCGCTTGTCGTCGGTCTCGTCGTCTCCAATGTCGTCCAGCCCGGCGCCGGCATGCACATCAACCCGGCCACGCTCGACCCCGCCAAAGTAGCGACCTTTACCGAGAAGGCGCATGACACCACCATCGTCGGCTTCCTGATGAACATCATCCCCGACACCATCACTGGCGCTTTCGCGAAGGGCGACATACTGCAGGTTCTGTTCTTTTCGGTGCTGTTCGGCGTGGCCTTGGCCATGGTCGGCGATCGCGGCCGTCCGGTCGTCGATTTCCTGCAGGCGCTGACCACGCCGATCTTCCGCCTCGTCGCCATCCTGATGAAGGCGGCACCCATCGGTGCCTTCGGCGCGATGGCCTTCACCATCGGCAAATACGGCATCGGCTCGATCGCCAACCTGGCGATGCTGATCGGCACATTCTACCTCACCGCACTGCTGTTCGTGCTGGTGGTGCTTGGCGCGGTTGCCCGCTACAACGGCTTCTCGGTCCTGGCGTTGATCCGCTACATCAAGGAAGAGCTGCTGCTGGTGCTGGGCACTTCGTCCTCGGAAGCGGCACTGCCGGGCCTGATGGCCAAGATGGAACGTGCCGGCTGCAACCGCTCGGTGGTCGGGCTGGTCATCCCGACCGGCTATTCCTTCAACCTCGACGGCACGAACATCTACATGACGCTGGCCGCGCTGTTCATAGCGCAGGCGACCGATACGCCGCTCACCTTCGGCGACCAGATCTTGCTGCTCGCCGTCGCCATGCTGAGTTCCAAGGGTGCCGCCGGCATCACCGGCGCCGGCTTCATCACGCTGGCCGCGACGCTCTCGGTGGTACCCACAGTGCCGGTCGCCGGCATGGCGCTGATCCTCGGCGTCGACCGCTTCATGTCGGAGTGCCGGGCACTGACCAACTTCATCGGCAACGCAGTGGCGACCGTGGTCGTGGCGCGCTGGGAAGGGGAACTCGACCAGACCAAGTTCGCTGCCGCGATGGCCGGCGACTTGCCCGAGGAAGCCGACCTGTCGCTGCCCGGGCTGCAGCCCGCCTGAGTGTTCAGGCTATCAGCACGC
>NZ_SUEO01000292.1:2597-6234 GCF_004962925.1 Mesorhizobium sp.
GGCCCGGAGCCGGCTCGCCGCCGGCTTCGGGCTAGCCGCCGCCAATCTCCGACATCTGCGATTATCCACAGGCCACGCCGCTGAGCGCTGCCTCAGATGTAACAGGCTTGTGAGCCTTCTTCTCGGCGCGGGGCTTGTTCCAGCCGTATTTGAACGTCAGTATCCGCCATGCCTTCAAGGCGCCCGTCCACTTCGATCCCGACCTGATCGCGACCGAAGGCGAGACATTTTCGTCGGGCTCGGTCGCGCCCGGCCGAAACCGTCGGAGCTTTTGCTGCCGCCGACCTGACCAAGGCGGCAGCCCTCGAAGGCAATCGCGCGGCCTCAGTACGAAGTCGCAAGAGACGTGACCCGTCTCCTGATGGAAGGCGCAGGCTTTTCTCTCAGGAACTCGTCGCGCTTGAAGAGGGAGGCAGACGCGTGAGCGGGCTTTTGCCGAAACCAAAGCAAGATGCGAGGTCAAACACGATGCAGTCTGTACCGAGGATTCCGGTATCCATCATCATTCCGAACTACAATTACGCGCGTTTCCTCAAACGCAGCATCGACAGCGCCCTGGAGCAGGACTACGCGGATGTCGAAGTCATCGTCGTCGACGATGCATCGCAGGACAATTCCACCACAATCATAGAATCATACCGCGACGAGATCGTCGCGTGCGTGCGTGCGCAAAATGGCGGGCATGCCGCCGCGTTCAACACCGGCTTTGCCGCAAGCTCCGGCAAGATCGTTCTGTTTCTCGACGCCGACGACTATCTCTACCCAACCGCCGTTTCCACGATCGTCGACACCTGGGATGCGGCAACGGCTCAGGTGCAGTCCAGGCTGCATATCGTCGACGAGCGGCAACGCATCAAGGACGTCTTTCCGCCGCCCGAATTGCCCTTCGACAGCGGCGACGTCATGCCGAAACTGCTGCACAAGGGCCGCTATCAGACAACCGTGACCAGCGGGCTGGCTTTTGACCGCGCAACCCTGGAATCGATCATGCCGATTCCGGAACCGGAGTTCCGTCAGGGCGCCGACGGCTATCTTGCAACGCTGGCGCCCATGTATGGGCACGTCCAGTCCATCGAGGAATGCGTCGGTGCCTACCGGATCCACGGCGCCAACCATTCGGTCTTCGGTGAAAAGCTCGCCGAGCGGGCACGCTGGAGGGTAACCCACGATTTCCGCCGCATGCAGGCGTTGTCGGACCAGGCCTCCGGGATCGGCCTGACCATCATGCCGTCGGAAGCAGTCCGCCGCGATCCGGTCCACCTCGAAGAGCGGCTGGCGTCGCTGTGCGCGGACAGACGACTGCACCCCGTGGCCGACGATTCCCGGCTGGCGCTTGGGGCGGCCGGTGCCGTAGCCAGCCTCGAAATGACCGCGTCCCTGCGCCGGCGCGCCGTGCTTGCCGCATGGTTCCTGTCGGTCGGGGTGTTGCCGCGGAAAATGGCGACGGCGGTGCTGTCGTGGAAGCTTGACGCGTCGTCGAGACCGGCATTCCTTAGCCGTTTGTCCAAGACCATCCGCCACGCCATGGGATAGCTTGCCTAGATATAGCCGCCAACTATCCGGCTCTGTTCGGCCGCTCACTCGACCAGAACATGCGCCTCCCGCGCGGCGCCGACAAACGCGTCCCTGGCGATTTCGGCCGAAACATCGCCGCTCATGGCGCGGCGGCATGTGCGCAGTGCCAAGCCGTGTTTGGCGCTGCCGGCGCCACGCCAGTGGGCTTCCAGCAACTCGACAGCCTGCCGTGCGTTGGAAATGTTGCGGATATCTCCCACGATGCCGACCGCAACCGCAACCGGCTTGGAAAACCATCCTTGGTTCATGGCGAAGCCTTCGACGTGTTGAACTACCTATAACGAAAATCGTAGCGCAAGGTTTCATTCGTGCCAGTCACCGCGGCGTGAGGCGGCCCTCACTGCGCCTCGCGCAGCCTGACCACAACACTGCGCGCCACAAGCACCAACACCGTGATGATGATCAGGATCACCGAAAGTGCCGCGATCGCCGGGTCGATGTTGTCGCGCAGGCCCATCCACATCAGCCTGGGCAGCGTGATGGCGTTGACCGAGGTGATGAATAGGGTAACGCCGATCTCTTCCCATGAGAGCACGAAAGACAGCAGGGCTGCGGTGATGATGCCGAACTTGATGTTGGGCATGATGATGCGGGTGGCGCGCTCCCACACGGTGGCGCCGAGGCCGCGCGCGGCAAGGTCGATGCGCCGGTCGAGCTGGCTGAGCGACACCAGGATCAGCACCGTGGCGAAGGGCACCGTCATCACCGCATGCGCCATGGCGACACCGAGCCAGGTGTCATAGCCGAAGAACGAGCTGGCGCCGGAAATCGAGGTCAGCAGGAAGTAGAGCGTGATCGCCGAGACCACCGGCGGCACCACCATCGGCAGCAGCACGAAGCCGACCAGTGTGGCGGTGAAGCGCGGCTGGAACATCCACACGCCAAGGCTGAAGCAGAGCGCCAGCACGGTGGAGAAGGCGCTGCTGACGATGCCGATCCTGATCGAGAGCAGGATCGAGTTGATCCAGCGCGGATCCTCGATCAGCGCCCGGTAGTGGCGCAGCGACAATTCGCCGGACGGCATCGCCAGCATGCGGGTCGGCGTCAGCGACACCGGTATGACGGCAAGCAGCGGCAACAGCAGGAACAGCGCAACCAGGGCGGCGAGGATCAGCGAGACGGGGCCGGGGCGATAGGTCGGCATCAGATCAGCTGCTTCGGTCTGACATAGCGGAACAGCAGCGCCATCAGCGCGCCGACGAACAGCACCAGCACGACACTGATCGCCGCTCCCAGCCCCCAGTCCGGGCTCTGGAAGATGCGGAGGTAAATCAGCTCGGCGATCATCACGCTGCGGCCGCCGCCGAGGATCGCCGGCGTGACGAAGAAACCGAGCGAAAAGACGAAGACAATGAGTGCCGAGCCGATGATTCCGGAGCGGGTCATCGGCACGAACACCGACCAGAAGGTGCGCATGCGGCTGGAGCCGAGCCCGCGCGCCGCCAGCAGCACGCGGTCGTCGAGGCTGCGCATCGAAGACGCCAGCGGAAACACCGCGAAGGGAATAAGGAAATGCGTCATGCCGACGATGACGCCGAACTCGTTGCGCACCAGCGTCAGCGGCTCCGAGATGAAGCCGATCGCCTGCAGCCAGGTGTTGAACAGGCCGCGATTGGAAAGCAGCGCCACCCAGCCGAAGGCGCGCGTCAGCACCGAGATCCAGAACGGCACCAGAATACAGAACTCGGCAACCACGCGCTGCGCCGGCGTGCCGCGCACCCACACCACGGTAATCGCGTAGGCAGCGGCAACCGAAACGATCGTGACGATTGCGGCGATGCGCAGCGTGCGGACAAACACCGACTGAACCAGCGGGTCGCTTAGCAGCGTGCCATACTGGCCGAGCCCCGGTTCGGGCAGCGTGAAGCTCCACTTGACGACGCCGAAGAATGGCCAGGCGTAGGCAGCGACAAGGAATAGGAGCAGCGGCGCCATCAACAGCGCCGCGCCCAACCTATCGGAGAGATATGCTTTCATCCGGTTATCCCGGCTTGTCAGGCTGAGATGATCTTCGTGTATTCGTCGAGCGCAGCCCCGTAGTTCTTGGCGTACCAGTCCATGT
>NZ_SUEO01000292.1:6244-6468 GCF_004962925.1 Mesorhizobium sp.
TTTCGGGGTCGACCGGATTGATGCGCTTCTTGTCGGCGGGGATCAGCGCGTCGGCCGCCGGATTGGCCGGACCCTGACCGAGCTTGTCGAACATCACCAGCTGCTTTTGCGGGTCCTGGGCGCTGGCGATGAACTTCATCGCCGCGTCCTTGCCGCCCGGGTTGCCCTTGAGCACTGCGAGCGCGCCGGGCGAGATCAGGCCCTGGTCCCAGATGAACTTGATC
>NZ_SUEO01000293.1 GCF_004962925.1 Mesorhizobium sp.
AGCAGGATGTCGTATTTCGACAGGACCGCCTGGATCTTCGCCCAGTAGCCGGCCGGCGGAACGATGACGCCGCCGGCGCCCATGATCGGCTCACCAAAGAAGGCAGCGATGGTTTCCGGCCCTTCGGCCAGGATCAGCTTTTCCAGATCGTCGGCAAGCCGGCTCGAAAACTGCTCCTCGCTCTCGCCCGGCAGCGCCTCGCGCCAATGGTGCGGCGTCGACGTGTGCAGCACATTGGCGATCGGCAGGTCGAAGGAAATGTGATTGTTGGGCAGGCCGGTCAGGCTTGCCGAGGCAATGGTGACGCCGTGATAGCCGCGAATGCGGCTGATGATCTTCTTGCGTGCCGGCTGGCCGAGCGCATTCGACCGGTACCAGATCATCTTCATGACCGTATCGTTGGCCTCGGAGCCGGAATTGGTGAAATACGCCTTGCTCATCGGCACCGGCGCCATCTGCACCAGCTTCTCGGCGAGATCGATCAGCGGCGAATGCGATTTGGAGCCGAAGTCGTGATAGTAAGGCAGCTTGGACATCTGGCGCACCGCCGCATCGACCAGCCGCTTCTCCGAGAAGCCGACCGCAACGCTCCAAAGCCCGGCCATCGCCTCGATGTAGCGGTTGCCGGCCAGATCCTCGACATAGATGCCGTCGCCCTTCTCGATGATGAGCGGCCCTGCCTCCTCATGCTTGCGGGCATTGGTGTAGGCGTGCATGTGGTAGCTGATGTCGCGGGCTTCGGGAGAATTCGGTCGTGCGTCCATGATGGTTCCTGTCCTGCATGCCGGGACGTAGGTCCTGCCGCCGTTCGGCGCGCATCGCCTCTTGCATTATGCTGTTGGATGCATCTGTTTCTCGTAAGGGTGTCAAGCCCTTTCGGAAGGGCTGGCGGATGGACAGAGACATGCGGAAGTTCAGCTTCGAGGCCGCAGAACGCGAACACCTGCGCGAAGCCGCCTATGCGCATCGCCGGATCGTTATCGTCGAACGGCTCACCAGCAGGCACAACAACAAGGCTGAGGTGGCCTGATCGTGGACCATGTCGACTGTATAGTCGCCGGCGCCGGCGCCATTGGCCTCGCGATCGCGCGAGAGATGGCGCAGCGCGGCATGGACACCCTGATCCTCGAGGCCGAGAACGCCATCGGCACCGGGACCAGCTCGCGCAATTCCGAGGTCATCCATGCCGGCATCTACTATCCGGCCGGATCGCTGAAGGCCCGGCTCTGCGTGGCAGGTCGGGAACAGCTTTACCGTTATTGCGAGGAGCGGGCGGTTCCGCATGCGCGCTGCGGCAAACTCATCGTCGCGACAGATGCCGAACAGGAGCCGGTGCTCGCTTCCATCCTAGCCAACGCCTCTGCTTGCGGCGCGGGCGACTTGGTGCCCTTGACCGCCGCCGAAGCGCGCAGGCTGGAGCCCAAGCTGCGGTGCACGGCCGCCCTGCTCTCGCCCGCCACCGGCATCATCGACAGCCACGCCCTGATGCTTGCCTTGCTGGGCGACGCCGAAGCGCACGGGGCGGCACTCAGCCTCAACACCCGCATTGTCGCCGGCCGCATCGAGGGTGGGCGCATCGTGCTCGACACGATCGACAGCACCAGCGGCGAGCGCTTTGAAATCGCCACCGCGCGCTTCATCAACACCGCCGGGCTTGGTGCCACGACGCTTGCCCGCTCGCTTGACGGGCTCGACCCGCAATTCGTGCCGGAACTTCGCTATGCCAAAGGCAATTATTTTTCGGTCGCCGGCCGGGCGCCGTTCTCACGGCTGATCTATCCCATACCCGAACCCGGCGGGCTCGGAGTGCATCTGACGCTCGACCTCGACGGCGTCGCCCGCTTCGGGCCGGATGTCGAATGGACAGATCAACTCGACTATCGCGTCGATCCGACGCGTGGCGAGCGCTTCTACGACGAGATCTGCAAATACTGGCCGGGCCTCACCGATGACAGCCTGCAGCCGGCCTATAGCGGCATTCGGCCGAAGCTCTCCGGTCCCGGCGAAGCCAATGCCGACTTCGTCATCCAGGACGCGGCGGTGCACGGCGTGGACAGCCTGGTCAATCTGTTCGGCATCGAGAGCCCCGGTCTGACCTCAAGCCTGGCCATCGCCGACCATGTCGCTCAGCGCCTCGCGCCAAAGGCAAGCTAGCCGAGCCGACATCGGGCTAGCGCCATGTTGTTAAAAGCGCAGCCCAAAATACCCGTAAGCCATCCGTAAGCCGGGGTCGCAGAACCTTGGTCCGTCGATCACAGCCGATTACCGGAGGCCCAAGCTCTCCGGAACCGTTGGCTCCATGACGAGGAGGGTCCGATGCGATTCGACAATGATCACGCGCCATTCCGCCGGGACGACGCGCTATCCGAATGGCGCACTGCCTCGGCGCTCGCCGAACTCTTGTCCTTCGAACCGTCGAGTCTCGACGCGAAACCGAAGGCTGCGGGTTCTGGCCGGACCGCGGAGGCGCTTTCACGATTTGCGGCGGCGATCCGGACACGTATGGCCGGTCCTGGCGGCTACTACAATCTTGGCAACGCGCTCGGGCTGGTGATGGGCGTCACGATCCAGCTCACCGCCCCTCAGAGATCCGGCATGCGCGGCGCCGCACTGTTCGACTATTTCGCTGGCAGCAGCAGTGCGGTGGCGCTGACGCTGGCGACGCTGGTCTTCTTCTGCAGCGGCGAAGTCTATCACCGCGCCTGGGCCGGGCGCGATGTCCCCGATCCGGCTCTTAACCGCCTCGCCGATCTCCTGTCGGGAATTGGCGCGATCGGGCTTGGCACGGCGCTGTTCCTGTTCGGCCAGCCGGTGCTGGCAGCGACCGCCGGACTGCTGCACGCGCTCGGTAAATTCGGCAGCGCCGCCTACAGGCCCGGCGCCTGCGTGCCCGGGTGGCCGGTTGGGTGGCCTGATCCGTTCCGCAGCGCGGTGCTGGCCAGCCGCCTGCCGGCGATGCTTGCGGCGGCGTTGTCGATGGGCGCCGCCTTGCGTGAAGTATGGTTGGGCGGTTCCCCTGCGCTTGTTGCCGCGCCGCTGACATTGCTTGCCTGCTATCTGCTGTGGGCCAGAGCCGACCTTCTCCTGTTTGCCGACAGCGCCAGCGAAAGCGCGCCCGCTCTGCCCGACACTGCGCGGCCAGGCGACGCTTGATGCCGCCCCGGCCGGAGCGCCGCACACGATCTTCAACTGTGGAGACAGAACCATGTTTGGAAATTCAGACGATTACAGCACCCCTTCCCTGGAAGGGCTGCTTTATCCGAGCCAGACCCGCATCGGCACCGTCTGCGTGTTCGGTGGCGCCAAGACCGGCAACGATCCGTATCTCGCGCAAGCCGCCGCCGCATTGGGCAGCGAAATCGGAGCGGCCGGCGTCCGCCTCGTCTATGGCGGCGGCGGGGAAGGGCTGATGGGCGCGGTCGCGGCCGCTGCCGCCGATGCCGGCGGCGAGGTGATCGCGATCGCGCCAAAATTTCTGCTGGAGCGAATGCACTGCCGCGCGGGATCGCCCAGATCATTTCGGTTCCCGACATGGATATGCGCAAGCGCCTGATGTTCGACTATGCCGATGCCTTCGTCGCGATGCCAGGTGGCATCGGCACCATCGAGGAACTGGCCGAGGTGATGACATGGCGCAAGCTCGACCGGCACCAGAAGCCGATCCTGGTTGCCAATTTCCACGGCTTCTGGTCGCCCTGGCTAAACCTGCTCGACCATCTGGAAGATGGAGGGTTCCTGAGCGGCCAGATTTCGATGGCATGCCTCGTCGCCGAGATGCCGGCGGCCATCCTGCCCATGCTGCAGCGCGGCGTCTGCTTCACGCAGGCGCAGCTACCGCAAGGGGCGCGCCTTTCCGTCAACACAGCCCTGGCATCTTAGAACCGCCCAAGGCAACCAAGCGACCGGAGCCATCGATATGAAGAACCGTTTCGAAGCCATACCGAACCCAAGCTGCCGGTTCGAAATCTGGGACAATGAGAACGACGAGCCCGTCGTCCATCACGACCGGCTGCTCACCTTCGCCTCGGCGAAGTTGGCGGAAAGGATTGCCGACTTCCTCAACGACGGCCGCAGCCACCGGCGCCGCGCCGGCGCCGCCAAATGGCGCGTTGCGGACCGCGATGTCAACTGAGGAGGATGACCGCCAGGCTGCTCTACGTCGCGATCGGCATGGCGGGGCCTGGCCGCAACGCGGCGGCTCGTCTTGCCACAAAATTTAAGGAAGAACAGAACGCTTTGGTACAGAACATCGGCGGATAGTAGCGGGACGGCGACGATCATTCGCCGCAGCGCGAAGACGAGGGCCAAAGTGCGCATGATCAAGCGAACAATATTGGGAACGATTCAGATAGCGCTTGTGTCGGCGTCGACGATTGCCTCTGCTGCCGAGGCCCCAAGGCTGTCCGCCGATCTGTCGAAGAATTCCAACGACCTGCAGCGCGCCGTATGGGCCTGCGAGGGTGGAGCGACGTCTTTCCAGGAAGGTTCGGGCCAAAAAAGCTCGGGGCGGACACGGTTCTTCCTGGGCACGGTCGGCGCCAGCGCCAGCCGAAGCGAACAGCCGCTCACGCTGAAAGAGAACCGCTTGTCGGGACTGGGCAGTCTTTCGAACGACAAGGGCTGGTCCAGTATTCGCTTCGATTGCACGCTTTCGCCAGACCTGCGAAAGCCGATGGCATTCAAATTCGACATACTCTCGCCGATACCGGACAGCAGTTCCCCGCCAGATGACTCCGACGCGGCGAAGGCAGCGGATACCGGCAAGAATTGGTATGTGGACACCAGCGGCCCGATTGTTCTGACGCATGGCGTCAAGGAAACCGACGATCGGGACTTTGTCGCCAGTTGCGCCAAGTCATCGGGGAAAATCCAGGTTTCTCTGACCAATACTGTGAAATGGCTGAAGGACGGCAACTATGTCACGGTCGGAATCTCAGGCGGCCCGGGCTCTGGGCTCTATGTCGGCAGGGGCGTGATCGATGACAATCTTGGCGTCGCCATGCCGGTATTCAAGGCCAGCGCCAAGGATCCCCTCCTGGGCTGGATCGCATCCGGAAGCAGTCTTCACATCAACCTCGGCGGAGAATCCACCTACGATGTTTCCCTCAAGGGCAGTGCCCAAGCCGCCAGGGCCTTTGCGGCAGCCTGCAACTCATGAGACCCTGCAATTCGTGAGAACCTGTAGTTCATGAGAGCGTCGGAGGAGTGTCGCCATGACCGATGAGCCAGGCCGTGAGCCGGCGCGTGATCCTCAGGATTTGGAGCGCCTGCTGATTTCCCGGCAGTGGGCGGGAGACATCGACGGCATGGCCGCGCTTTTTGAGCCGCATGCCGTCGTCGACAGCGGTGAAGGGCAGCTCACGCTTGGCCGGGAAGCGATCCGGGCACTCTTCGCGGACATCACCGCAACGGGCCGAAAATTTGCTGCCGGAAATCAGGCCCCCGCTGTTGTCAGCGGAGACCTGGCACTCACGTCAACCCATCTTCCCGATGGCACCGTAACCGCCGAGGTCGCCCGCCGCCAAGCCGACGGAACATGGCTGTGGGTCATCGATCGATTCTCTGTTGCATAGCATCGGCCCGACGCATGACCCCGGGAAAATCGGAATCGATTTTCCCGGTGGATCATGCGAACGGGCGCACGGCGCTGCAGCGCAAGGGCGTGAATCCAGTGCGGTTTTGGATCCGAAGTTCCCGAGCGACGATGCCGGCGCTGGAGCAGGAACTTCAAATTCAGATATGATGCATCAGTGCGCCGTCTGCGAATGATCGCCGCCCGGCTGCGAAATGCCGCCCAGCGCTTCGCCGGCCCAGGCTGCCTCGCCATTCGCGGCGAGATCGCCGAGCGAGACTATGCCAACCAATCGCCGGTCGCGGCTGATCACCGGCATTCGCCGCAGTTTGAGATTGCTCATGTTCTGGAGGACGTCGCCGACCTCCTGGTCGTCAAAGCAGCATTGTACCTCCGCGCTCATCACGTCCCTGATCTTGGCGTCGGGACCCCTGCCCTCCGCGATGCCGCGCACGGCAATGTCGCGGTCCGTGATCATGCCGACCAGCCGGTCATTCTCACCGACGGGCAGAACACCGGCGTCAAGATCGGCCATGGCTCGTGCGGCATCCCGCAAGGACTGGTCCGGACTGGCGACCTGAACGTTCTGTGTCATGCACTCGCTGATTCTCATGGCTTTCTCCTCGAGGTGAAGCGCCCCGCCAAACCTGTGATCAAGGGTGTGATCAGGGGAGAATGAACGCCTTTCGGAATCGTTCCATGTTTCGACCACGCGCGACGGAGTAGGCAGCTATCGTCTGAAGGAAGAGCCTGTGCCTGTTGTGTCAGAGCTTCCACCAATGGCCATATCTGTGACGGACGGAACCATAATCCGGCACAATGGTTGAGTGGTGATCAGATGATCCTCCTCGAGCAAAACGGAAAACGGAAGGAACGATCA
>NZ_SUEO01000294.1 GCF_004962925.1 Mesorhizobium sp.
GCTTGAAAGCCAGGCTCCATCGCCTCCTGACAGTTGAAGCTGGGCGAAATCGCGGACCCTGCACATGGCTAATTACCCGAATTCACCTCCAGGAAATTACTTGTGCAGACGCAACTCAAAACTTGCGGCTCATAACGATCTGCGAGCGGTAGCTGTCGAACTTGACCTCATGAGACCATCCGTCACCCTGAGGCGGCTTGGCTACCAGGTATGCATCGGCGGAATGAAATCGAGCCGGCCGGCGCGGCACTCACAGGCTTGCCCACCTGATCGAGTCTGGGTCGGCGGTATATATTAGCTAGACGGAACATAACGTGATTCTAATGGGAGACGGCAACAAATGTTGCTGATCCGCGTTGCGCTTCATCTGAAGGCCTGCCAGGGAGGAAATCAAAATGGCCGACGACAAGTGCAATAGAGGTTCTGGGGCGACGGGTGACGAAAAATATGAGTTCTGCTATTTCGCCACTAAGTTCGGCCTCTCAATACCGCAGGATCCGCGACCGCAAGCACGGTAATGATCGCGAGACCCTGTGTCGGGAGGCTCGGAGGCTCGGAACGCCGTGACTCAAAAAAGAACGATTCTCGAACAATGACCAACCTTTCACAACTAGGGCCGCCCATTACAGGCAAGCTACATAGCGAAGAGGTCGAGCATGAAAGCGACCATTTCTATCTGTGCCCGACAGGCGACCAAGTTGTAGATGCTCGGGACCTGCGGCAGTTCATCTGGCACGATCAGCCGGGGCACGAGCCGCTGGAACTCGATTCCTGATTTGGTCAACAGGGACTGCGATGTTCGGCAAAGACCTTTTAGTTCGCATGCTCGACCGCCGCGACACCCTGCCGCGAGACGAAATCGCGCTTATTGAGGCTCTTCCGGTCCGGCCGGTAACTTTCGGACCCGATGAGGAGATTGTCAGGGAGGGTTCCCGCCCCGCCGAAAGCTGTCTTATTGCGAATGGTTTCGCAGTTCGAAACCAGACTATTCGAGAAGGTAGGCGTCAAATAACGGCAATTCACGTGCCGGGAGACTTTGTCGATCTGCATAGTTTACTGCTCAAAGTGATGGATCACAGCGTGAGCGCCCTCGGCTCGTGCGATGTAGTTTTCATTCGACACAAAGACCTGCTCACAGCAATGGGTGGAAGTCCACATCTCACCCGGATGCTCTGGCTTTCAACCACTATCGATACCTCAATCCAACGAACTTGGATAACCTGTCTCGGGCGTCGCTCCGCCGAACAGCATCTCGCACATGTAATTTGCGAGTTGTATGTCCGGTTAGAAATAGTTGGATTGGCCTCTGACCAGACGTTCGCGATTCCACTGACGCAAGCGGAATTGGGCGACGTGCTTGGTCTATCAATAGTTCACGTGAATCGGACGCTGCAGGAACTTCGAGCGAAGGACCTGGTTAGCTGGAAAGACAGGAGGATTGTTATCCTGGATTTCCAGCGATTGGCATTACTGGCCGACTTTGATGCGACCTACCTAAATCTCTTTCACGAACCGCGGTGACCGCCTCGGCCAAGACGCGCCAGCGCGCCAATGCGGCATCAAGATTCTCGTCCATTAAACAATGTGAATGAGCCCTTGCTCCGGATCGATTAAAGCTGGGTTCAACTGGCACAGTCGACGTCCAAAAAGGATTGCACATGCGTGAACTTAGGCAATGGAGGAGATTGCCACCATGAACAATGTCATCTATCTCATCGGCCTTGTCGTCGTCGTGCTTGCGATCCTCTCCTTCCTCGGATTCCATTAGGAGAATACAATGCAGCGCAAAGACGATCAGGGCCGTAAGCCGGCCGATTTCGAAACAGCCAAAAGCGAACTGTCCGAGCGGTTCGAGCAGGAAACGCAGACCGCGACAGAGGCGCTACAGGACGCTCGCGACGAACTCACCAGGAAGGCGGGCGACTACGCAACGGAAGCCAAGCAGGCGTTGTTCGACAAGGCCGAGGGAACACAGCGCGATATCAGCTCCAACCTAAAGGCCTTTAGCGGAGCCTTGCGAGCAGCAAGCGAGCATCTGGCCAATAATGATCAACGGACCGCTTCGAAGTTCACCCTCGATGCCGCCGGCTCACTTGAGCGCCTTTCATCTTCGTTGAAGGGCAAACCATTCGAAGATGTTCTTGGCGAGATGCGGTCGTTCGGCCGCGAAAACTCAGGGGCGCTGATCGCCGGTTCAGTATTGGCAGGCTTGGCGCTGGGGCGGTTTATCAAGAGCTCGCCGCCATCTGCCCGGGCCGAGACACAGAGTCGATCGCAAACACACAGTGATTCAGAAACGGTTTCGAACTCGGATGAGTCCGCTACGCGATCGGCAGAGGCCTCCGACCCGACGCCGGCCCGCTCCAGCCAGCGCGACGATGACTTGGCCGGCGATGATCTGGCCGGCGACGACTGGGCAGGCGCAAGCCTGGAGCAGAACCCATGACCAACAATCAGGAAAGTCGCGGCCTCGCAACCCTCGTCAGCGATCTGGCACAGCAGGTCACAACCCTGCTTCAAACCGAAAGTAGGCTGTTGCGGGCCGAAATTTCGGAAAAAATTAGCAAGGCCGGCGCAGGCGCCGCCGAGGTTCTGGGCGGCGCGATATGCCTTCTCGCGGCCTTGATAGTGCTTTTGCAAGCACTCGTAATCGCCCTGGCGAGTGCCGGCTTGGGAGCGGGGTGGTCCTCGCTGCTGGTCGGGATCGTCGTCGCGATACTGGGAATCATTCTCTTGCGCTCTGGCACGAAAAGCATGGCTCCTTCCGAGCTGACGCCCGATCGCACACAAGACCAACTCAAGCGCGACGCGCGCGTGATCAAGGATCAAATCAGATGAGCGACAAATCCGCAGCCGAGCTTGAACGCGATGCCGACATCGCCCGGGCGAAAGTAGCAGACACCGCCGATTCGATCCGCAGCAAGATGACACCGGGTCAATTGATCGACGAATTTACCGGAATGTTCGCCGGCGAAGGATCCGCCATGCTTGGCAACCTCAGGTCGCAAGTCAGGGACAACCCGTTGCCGCTGACGTTGATTGGAGCCGGCCTGGCCTGGCTGATGCTCGGCAACGGCACGTCAGCGTCTAGTTCAGCTGCCGCCGCTTATCGGACAGGAACGGCTCCTGACGCTTTCTCCGACCTGCGCGGCGATGATTTCAGCCAGGGCAACGAAGGGTCCGGGATCGGGGCGATGATCTCCGATACCGCCGGTTCGGTTACATCAGCTGCAAGCGGCGCGGCCGAAGCTGCAACAAATGCTGTGACGGGTGCCAAGGAGAGGATGACAACAACCGCCGGCCAGCTCGGCTCAAGCGCCAGCGAGATAGTGGCTCGGACGCGCCAATCGGCACAGGACCTCTTCGAGCGCGAACCGCTGGCTATCGCCGCAGTCGGCCTTGCGCTGGGCACTGCTATCGGGGTGATGCTGCCCCACACAGCCACAGAGGACGAGCAACTTGGCGCCTACCGCGACAAAATTCGCGACAGTGCGGAGGAGGTTCTCGAAACGGGCCTGGAGCAAGCAAAGCAAGTTGCCGCCGAGGCCTACGAAACGGTCAAGGAAGAGGCCGACCGGCAAGGCTCGGGTGGAGATGCCGACACGCTAGCAGGCAAGGTCGGCAAAGTTGTGGAATCGACCGCCAAGCGAACCGAGGAAGCCATTCGCGATCGTTTGCCGGGGTCGTCGGACGAGTCTTCTACCACCTCATAGCGTCGCCACCAGCCTGAATGACGGGCGTGGTCCATAGGACGTCATCCGGCATCATCGCCGGTCGTAACCACACGGTATCGGAAGTGATTGCGGATGTAGTCGTTGAAATAGCGGCCCTTAACAAAGGCGGCTTTGAACGCGGCGAAGGTCTCCGGCGGCACGTCGTCAAATTGGTAGCATCTACCGCTGGCCATGAACCATACCGAGAGGGTTCTACGCTCCGGATCGTATTCCGTTTTGCGTATCGAGGTGGACGGCAGGACGGCGGCTCGATCAAAGGCATTCAACGATCGGAGAACCCGTCGAGTTCCTCGTTGGGAGGATTTGGCGCAAGCTCAAGCGCGCGAACCGATCGAGACGATTGGCATCACGGATCGTCCATCATTCTCCGCGGGGCGCGCGTGCTGAAGTCCCGCCAGAAGCCGACCGCGAAGCCGCAATCGCTCGGCTCACCGAACGGTAAACCAGCCCAGTAGCAACACAGTGGAACCTTTCAAAGCCGCATGCCTTGTCCCTTCTTCATGGAAGGAGATGCGAAATGAGCCTTGACATAGGAAAAGTCGCCATAGCCTTGCTTGGCCTGCTTGCCTACAAGAATAGGGACAAGATCGGCGAGTTAATCGCCGGTAGGAACTCGACAGATCCCAAAAGCGCTGGCTCCCCCGGCGGGCTCGGCGATATCCTGGACCGTCTCAGGAATGCGGGTGCGGGCGATCAAGTTGATTCTTGGGTTGGTACAGGATCAAATCGCCCCGTTCAGCGCGACCAAGTCGAGAAAGCGATCGACCCGCAAACGTTGAGCGATCTCGCGGAGCAAACCGGATTGTCCCGCGAGGAACTTCTCGACCGGCTCACAAGAGAACTGCCCGACGCGGTGGACAAGCTTACTCCCGACGGCCAAATGCCTGTGAGCAAAGGTCCAAATCTCCTCGACGAGGTGCCTGGAGCTAGTCGCACTTAGCGCCAAGCCGAAAAGAGAACCCGCGTCCTCGCCCGGAGAGCGCGGGCTGATCGGGCAATGCGATCTCCACAGCAATGTCTGCGAGAACAATGCTGCAGAAGCCTAACCCGCTTGCCTACTAGACCTTTTGTCTTTTCGGTTCCTCTTCGGTTGCGCTGCCAATTCAGCAGGAAGAGCGGTTTCGGCCTTTAGTCGTTGCTGCCGCAGCCGAGCCGTCTTTGCTTCTCGTGCCACACGCTCGAAGTCTGTGAATGCCCTTGCAGCATCCGACGTGCGCTCCTGCCTGTCGTGTCTTTCTTTATCGGTGAAGCCTTGCCTTTCCCGCATTGTTCCTCCCACTTTGACGCACGGCGCTTTGTTGCCGCACCGAACGATTGTGGCCAGATCGGGTTCCACCCGGACAGCAAAAAAGCCCGCCGCACCTTTCGGCACGGCGGGCGTCAGTCGGAAGAGTTCGTGTCAGTCGTAGACCTTCACAATCTTGCGGGTAGATGGGTCGACCAGGACGGTTCGGCCATCGACGACTACGTAGCGGTACTGAACGTCCGGCACCTCGTAAAGCTCGACTGTATCGGGCAGTGCTGTGCCGATGTTGAGCTCCACGCCGAGAAGGCTGACGGATGCCATCGGTTTCTTTTTCACGTATTCCCGGATCACAGTATCCTGCTCGGGTTGAATGACCACGACGTCCTGAGCGGCGGCAGCGCTGACACCAACGAGCAGAAGGAGTCCTGCCGTGGCCGAGGAAAGTTGCTTTCTCATATTGCCTCCAAGTAAACTCCGCTCCGGCGCTTCATTGCTCCCGCGACGGGTTTGCTTAGCTTGAACGGTGCGGAGCAATTGTTGTTCCACTTACAGTGCGCGAATCCCCCTTACACAAACGCGCGCCCGCTCAAGCCCGCGAGGTGCTGAACCATTATCCCCGCGACCATGAGCCGTTGAAACTCGATGGATAGGTGGACCGTCTTTCGCACGGACTAGATCATCCATGATCGTTACCGGTGCCAATCAGGCAATCCAAGCGTAGCTCGCCGATGTGCCATCGAGGCGCCAACCCCACCGCATCGACCGCAGCCGCCTATCCGGCCTGCGTCCAACATGCGAAAGGCTGATCATTCGGCCCGCCCTTCCGGCCAGCACTGAAACCCCGTGTTAACGTCGTTCGCGGGTGAGAGGATGCGGCCGCAGCTTGAAAGTGTAGGGTCAGCTCGCTGCCAGGCACGGAGGCGAAAATGAAATTGCTTGGGATTGCGATCTTGTGCACGGGCATGATCAGCGTAGCAATGTCGGCCATTCGCGCTGAGGATCAGCTTGTTCCGCCTGACCATGTAGAAGCGCCAGAGCCGGCAGTTCATTGCGAAGGCCAAAACTGCCTTCCACCAGCCGATAACCCTGTCGAGGAATGCAAGGGGCAAGATTGCACGCCGGCTCCGCCGGTCGAACCAGGTCCGCAGATTGAACAGGTCGACTGAACAGCATCAGCCGAACACCCCACCCACAAAGGTGATCGCAGATCCGTGGAGAAGGTTGAATTTCAGGTCCTCTCCCTCCGCCAACGCACCTTGCCCCAACATTCTCTGTGTCAGTCTAACGGCCCGCGAATCCAACGGCGCGGCCGGAACAAACGGGATCGACGCCGGTTAACTACTATCGAAGGGACCG
>NZ_SUEO01000295.1:0-1618 GCF_004962925.1 Mesorhizobium sp.
TCTCCCCCCAAGTGGGGGAGATGTCCGGCAGGACAGAGGGGGGCGCTGTCCCGCCTGCGTATCAAGAATATCGCCTGAGCTGCAGCCGCCGTCAGCGTCGCTTGCCCCACCCAACCACCTCTCGCTGCCTCACGACAGGCAAGCCCATTGGTCCTATCTCCGCCGCATGCCGTCGCGCATAGCCCGGCGGCAGGGGAGGACCACAGTGACGTCGACGCCGCTTATCAAGCCTGTTTCCGAGACCCTGCCCATCGCCGCGCTGCTCGGCGCCATGGTGTCGATCCAGATCGGCGCGACCTTCGCCAAGGGGTTGTTTCCGCTGGTCGGCGCGCAGGGCACGACGGCGCTGCGGCTGGTCGTCGGCGCGCTGATGTTGGCGGCGGTGCTGTGGCCTTGGCGGGTGCGGCCCTCCAAAGCCGTCTGGCCATGGCTGATCGCCTATGGGGTGACGCTCGCCGCGCTCAATCTTTTGTTCTATGCGGCGCTCAAGACGATCCCGCTCGGCATCGCGGTAGCGCTCGAATTTACCGGCCCGCTTCTGGTCGCGACGCTATCGTCCCGGCGCGGCAGCGACTTCGCCTGGGTGGCGCTTGCCGTCGCCGGCATCGTGTTGCTGTCGCCCCTCATCCATTCGCGCCAGGCGCTCGATCCGGCCGGCGTGATGCTGGCGCTGGCGGCCGGCGGCTTCTGGGCGCTCTACATCGTGTTCGCGCAGAAAGCGGGCGCGGAACTCGGCGGCCAGACCACGGCTTACGGCCTGGCAATCGCCGCAGTGCTGGCGCTGCCGTTCGGCGTGGCCGAGGCGGGGCCGGCGCTGGTCGGGCCGTCGATCCTGGCCGGCGCCCTGCTGGTCGGGCTGTTCTCCAGTGCGCTGCCGTTCTGGCTGGAGATGGTGGCGCTGACCAGGATGCCCGCCAGGCTCTACGGCACGCTGACCTGCCTGGAGCCGGCGCTGGGCGCGCTGGCGGGGTTCCTGTTCCTGCACGAGATCCTGACCGGGCTGCAATGCCTGGGGGTAGCCGCCGTCATAGCCGCTGCCCTCGGTGCCACCATCACGAACAAGCCGCCTGTGCCTTCGCCCGAATAGGGTTCGCTGGCGGCGCCTCGGCTGAGGCCGGCTACCCCAGCCACCACCAAAGCCCAGCCAGCACCGCAACCGCCCCCGCGATCGACAGCCCGAGCATTATGTACGATCCCTTGATGACGTCGCGGATCACCTTCTTGACGCTTTCGCGGTCATTGAGGTTCGGGAACGGCTCCCGCGGTTCCGCCACGCCGAGAAAACGGCACAGCGGCCCCCAGCCTTCGGTCACCGTGAACACCAGAAGTTTTTCCGGTGGCACCGCGGCCTTCACCTCCTCGGTGTAAGCGTTGTAGCGCGCGATCGCCCGCTCGCGATCGTTCATCACGCCGGCCAGCACGCGACCCCAGATCAGCTTGCGCGACATGTCGCCGAATTTCCGGCCGAACGGCGTCAGCCACTCCAAAATCTTGAACTGCCAGAGATTTTCGGTGAAGTAGATCGTATCGATCGTGCTGTCGTACCAGCCTCCGGCGCCGCGCGGGTGAAGCGTCAGCAGCACCTTGGCATCGGGATAGGCGGCCAGCAATTCCCGCC
>NZ_SUEO01000295.1:1628-5044 GCF_004962925.1 Mesorhizobium sp.
GCTGGCAAACGCTCGGTCCCAGTCGTGCGGCGTGCCGGGCTTGCTGTTCGCCACCTTGCGCCAGAAGTCGAGGTGGCCCTTGTTGGCCTTGTTGAGGATCACTTCCTGCATGTGATAGCAGGGAAAGCCGAGCCTGTTCAGCGCGGCAAAGGTCGACCATGTGCCCGTGCGTCCGAATCCCGCGCCGATTACCTTGAGCGCCATGTCATCCCCCCATTCCTCCCACGGACTGATATTCTTTTTTATGTCAGTCCGTAGGGCCTACGTTGCGCCCGGAGTGTCTGACGCGCAACAAATTTCCATTGTGTCCTCCCGTAATAGTTCAGCTCTTTTTGAATTGGCCAGCGGCGGCCAGGAAGCGCCTCAACCAGAGATTGCGTTAAGCATGCACACACTTCTGGTCCATTTGCCACTTGCGCAACCATTGAAAGGGTGAAAACGTTGGTCTGGGGTAAATGGGCAAGGGGGGTCGTCGCGGCTGTTGCAAGCTCCGGGACGGCCTTGAAAAGCGATGAATTTTCCACAGTTCCTGGTGGGGATGACCACCGCGTCACTGGTCGTGGCGCTCTCGACTTTTTTGGCAACCGGTTCAATCTGGAAGGCGCTGGGCTGGACGGTCCTGACCTTGATCGTTTTGCAGGTTGGATATTTTGTGTTCGTCGTCCGGCTGATCTATAGAGCCGAGCGAAAGACACACAGGTGATCCGCGACCCGTGAGTGCTGGACCATCGAGACGGTATCCGGTTTTACGACGTGTCGAGATTCAGGTCACTCCGGCTGAATATCTATATGCTTAGATCATGATGTTACCGAAATAGACATTATGGTCTAAGCCTTTTGAGGGCGGACTTGTTCGGTTCTGGGAATGTGCATTGGACGTTCCGTTACTTTAGTCAACCAGTATATATTTCCGAATACATATGCCTGGGTTGAGCCGCGCGGAAGCCTGCCTGCGGCCTGTGCAATCCCGGTCTCCCAAGGTGCTTCCTGCGGCCATCGACGCTGCTCGGTTGGCGGCCGACTTGTCCCCCGCGCCCTCGTCCCAGGCAAATCGTGGTGCTCGTGCAACAGGCCGGACTGATCCGCCGCGGGCACGACGGCAGGCCCGAAATCGCCGCTTGTGCGATCCGGCCGGAGGCTAGATGAATGCTCGTCATTTCGGTCGAGAAGGGCGCGATCGAAATGGAGAGGAGTGCCATGGCCGCCGACGATTCCGGATCGCCGCGCGTGATCTTGCTGCTTGGCAGCGCGCCCGATGTGGTGCGCTGCGAAGTCTGGCCAAAGCACGCCTTCAGCAGGATCGTCGCCATCAACAATGCCTGGCGCGTGCGCCCCGACTGGGATTTTCTCGTCCATGCCGGCGATTTCCCGCCGGACCGGCTGCCCCGGCGCGAAACCCTGCAGCAGGCCGAGATATTCAGTGCCGAGCACTACGTGCCGGCCCAGAACGCCTTCGGCGGCTTCGTCTATGCTGGTGGCACAATGGCGATGACGGCGGCCTATTGGACGATTCACAGCCAGAAACCCGATGTGCTGGCGTTCCTGGGCTGCGACATGATCTACGACCAGCCCGGCAAGACGCATTTCTACGGCATCGGTCGTGCCGATCCGCTGCGCAACGATGTGACGCTGCGCGATCTCGAGGCCAAGTCCGCCCGCCTGCTGGTCCAGGCGCTGAAGCGAGATTGCCTGTGCATCAACCTGTCCAACCTGCCGCGCAGCCGGCTGGTCTTCCCGAGGCTGACATTCGATGAGCTGAACGGCCTTTCGCGTTCGAGAATTGCCGAAATGAAAGCGGAGATCCTTGCCGGCATCCGGCTCGACAAGGCGGACAAGGCCGAGGCGATCGAGCAGGATCTCGGCTATTTCTACGAGGACGGCATGTACTGGAACCATCTCGACGAGATCGACGAGACGTATCTGGCCGACATCGACCGGCTCTGGATGTCGGCTGTCGAGACGGGGCGGGGCGGATGACGCCGCTCACTCCGCGGCCAGCTTGTCCTGCGTCTTGGTGTCGAAATCGCTGGCGTCGTGGCGCTCGTGCAGCTGTATGGCGGGCTCGCCGAAGGCGCGGTTGACCATGCGGCCGCGCTGCACCGCCGGCCGTGCGTCGATCGCGTCGGCCCAGCGCTGCACGTTCTTGTATTCCTGCACCGACAGGAACTCGCCGGCGTCGTTGTACGAGCGGCCCTTGGCCAGCCCGCCATACCAGGGCCACACCGCGATGTCGGCGATCGTGTAGTCGGCGCCGCCGAGATATTCGCTTATCGCCAGCCGCCGGTCGAGCACGTCCATCTGGCGCTTCACCTCCATGGCGAAGCGGTCGATGGCATATTCGATCTTTTCCGGCGCATAGGCGTAGAAATGGCCGAAGCCGCCGCCGAGATAGGGCGCCGAGCCCATCTGCCAGAACAGCCATGACAGGGTTTCGGCGCGCGCCGGCTGCTCGGTCGGCAGGAATTCGCCGAATTTTTCGGCCAGATGCAGCAGGATCGAGCCGGATTCGAAGACCCGGATCGGCTTTGGCCCGCTGCGGTCCATCAGCGCCGGGATCTTGGAGTTGGGATTGACCTCAACGAAGCCGCTGCCGAACTGGTCGCCGTCGTTGATCCTGATCAGCCAAGCGTCATATTCGGCGCCTTTGTGGCCGAGCGCCAAGAGTTCCTCCAGCATGATCGTCACCTTGACGCCGTTCGGCGTCGCCAGCGAATAGAGCTGCAGCGGATGCTTGCCGATCGGCAGCTCCTTGTCATGCGTCGGGCCGGCGATCGGCCGGTTGATGCTGGCGAAGGCGCCGCCGTTTTCCTTGTTCCAGATCCATACTTTCGGCGGTGTGTATTCGGTCATCTCGGGAGGCCTTGTGTTGGGAGGACTTGGGAAGATCAGCTTGCGCGGCAGAAGCGGGAAGTTGGATAGGGCAGCATTCACACACACGTAGGTGCAAGATGCGCAGGCTTCAAATGGGAAGTTCAACTTTTATTGGACTATCGTCGATGCCGGCAGTCAGATGAGGGGCAGCGCAAGCCTGCGCGATTGGCCTCCGCCTCTTGCGCCTCGCCACCTGCGCCATACCTATAGAGGATATCAGGCCTTTGGCGGCCGTCATGAATATTGCCGGGATTGAAAGCATGACCATCGACACCATTTTGCGGTCCATCGTGGCGGTGCGCGCCTCGATCCCCGACGACGCCTTCACTGCCAATGCGCTGGGCACGAGCCGGGAAGGCAGTGGCGTGGTGATACGCGACGACGGTCTGGTGCTCACCATCGGCTATCTCATCACCGAGGCGGAAGAAGTCTGGCTGACCGACCATAACGGGCGCGTGGTTCCCGCGCACGCACTCGCCTACGATCAGGAATCGGGCTTCGGCCTGGTGCAGGCGCTGGCCCCGCTCGGCCTGCCCGCGGTGGCT
>NZ_SUEO01000295.1:5054-6336 GCF_004962925.1 Mesorhizobium sp.
GCCAAGGCGATGGCCGGCGATCCCGTGGTGCTCGCCGACGGCATCGGCCAGTCGGTCAGCGCGCACATCGTCACCAAGCAGGAATTCGCCGGCTATTGGGAGTACCTACTGGACGAGGCGATCTTCACCGCGCCCGCCCATCCGTCATGGGGAGGTGCGGCACTGATCGGACAGGACGGCAGGCTGCTCGGCATCGGTTCGCTGCGCCTGCAGATGAGCCGCGCCGGCGAGATCGCCGATATCAACATGGTGGTGCCGATCGACCTTCTGCCGCCCATTCTCGACGATCTCCTGACACGCGGCCAGGTTGCCAAGCCACCGCGCCCCTGGCTTGGCGCCTTCTCCGCCGAAAGCAATGGCGAGGTGGTGGTGATGAGCGTCGCCGAAGGCAGCCCGGCCGCCGAAGCCGGCCTGCGTCAGGGCGACATCATCTCGGATGTGCGCGACGGCGAAGTCGACGGGCTCGCCGATTTCTACCGCAAGCTGTGGCAGAATCCGGCAGGCGCGGAGATCCCGCTGCGGGTGGTGCGCGACGGCCGCGAAACCTGGCTGCGCGTCAAGTCGGCCGACCGCAACAGTTTTCTCAAGAAACCGCAGCTGCAGTGAAGCAGTCGATACGGGTCACCTGATGCATCCAAGACTGCTCAAGACGTTCCTCGCGGTTGCGCGGTGGCGAAACATCACCCGCGCCGCAGAGGAGATCCACCTCGCGCAATCGAGCGTGAGCGATCAGATCCAGACGCTTGAAACCGAGCTTGGCACGGCCCTGTTCACGCGGTCGAAGCAGGGCCTGCAACTGACGCCGGCGGGCGCCACGCTGAAGCCCTATGCGCAAGACATTCTGATGCTGGCCGAAGAGGCACGGGCGGCCGTGGGGGTGACTGCCGGACACAGCGCCGGATCGGTGACGATCGGCGCTTTGGAGACGATCGCCTCGGCGAAGCTTGCGCGATGGCTCCCGGATTTCCAGGCCGCCCATCCCGACATCGATCTTCGGCTGAAGGTCGCCGGCAGCGGTGATCTCATGCGCAAGCTGGAAGATGGCGAGATCGACGTCGCCTTCTGCTTCGACAGGGACGGTTTCGAGAAGATCGACGAACGCCTCGCCAGGCGGACGCTATCGGCGGAACCATTGATCCTTGTCGTTCCTCCAGGGGAGGCAGCGATGCGAGGCGATCTTACGGCGCTCGGCAACATGAGCTTCGTCGTCACCGAAGCCGGATGCATCTATCGGCACCTGTTCGACAAGGCTTTTGCCGAGGCAGGCCTTGCATCGCCGAGG
>NZ_SUEO01000296.1 GCF_004962925.1 Mesorhizobium sp.
CAACTGGACGCAAATCCTGCTCACCGGCGACGACTATGCGAAATTCCTCGCCGAAGACACGACCAGGATCGCGGCCATCCTCAAGGACCTCGGCCTTGCCTGATGCCCTCGGAGAGGGGGTGGCCTGCGCCGCCCCTTTCCGATGTTCGCCAGCCGCATGGACATACGATCCAGCGCGGGTGAAACTGCGGTGAGGTCGGCTGTGGAGACCGGCTATCCAGGGAGGACGATCATGAGCACCAGCGACCAGCAGGCGGCGCGGCCGCGCCTTGCCGTGCCCGAATTGCTGATCGGCATCGGGCTTCTCGCTTGCGCCGGCGCGGTAGCCTGGCAGACGCTGTCGATCCCTGTGTCGCCGCTCTACTCCAAGGTCGGCCCGACCGTCTTTCCCTACATCACAATGGTCGGCATGACGGTCCTCTCCGTCTTGCTGATCGTCGCTGCCCTGCGGGGCGGCTGGCAACCGGAGGAAGAAAAGGAAACGCCGACCGACTGGAAGGCGATGGGCATCGTCGCCGTCGGACTGGTCGCGAACCTTGTGCTGATCCAGCCACTTGGCTTCACCGCGGCCTCGGTGATCATGTTCGTTCTCATCTGCCATGGGTTCGGCAGCAGACGTCCGCTCCGTGACGTGCTGCTCGGCCTGATCCTGGCGCTTGCCGCCTATTTCGGCTTCGCCAGGGCGCTCGGCGTCAATATCGGCGCCGGCTTCATAGAGAACCAGCTGAACACGGTTCTCGATTCGATTATCCGTATGTTGAGGGTGTGACGCCATGGAAACGCTTGGCCATCTCGCACATGGATTTTCGGTCGCTTTTACGCCGGTCAATCTCATGTGGTGCCTGCTCGGCACGACGCTGGGGACCGCGATCGGCGTGCTGCCCGGCCTCGGACCGGCGCTGACAATCGCCCTGCTTTTGCCGATTACTTATCAGGTGGCGCCGGAAGCGTCCTTCATTCTGTTTGCCGGCATCTATTACGGCGCCATGTATGGCGGTTCGACGACATCGATCCTGCTCAATACGCCTGGCGAAAGTGCTACCATCGTCACTGCGCTGGAAGGCAACAGGATGGCCCGTTCCGGCCGCGGCGGCGCGGCGCTTGCCACCTCGGCGATCGGCTCCTTCGTTGCCGGCACACTCGGCACGCTCGGCGTCGCCTTCCTGGCCCCGGTCGTGGTCAAATTCGCGCTGTCTTTCGGCCCGGCCGAATATTTTTCGCTGATGGTGCTGGCCTTCATCACGGTTTCGGCGGTGCTCGGCTCGTCGTCGGTGCGCGGCCTAACCAGCCTGTTCGCCGGCTTCGTCATCGGCATGATCGGCGTTGACCTGCAGACCGGCCAGCCGCGCTTCACGTTCGGCATGAGCCAGTTGCTCGACGGCGTTGATGTGATCGTCGTCGCCGTCGGCCTCTTTGCGGTCGGCGAGACGCTCTACATGGCCTCGCGCCGCTATGCCGGCAAGGACGAGATCGTGCCGCTGAGGGGATCGCTCTACATGACGGCGGCCGAATGGGCACGCTCGTGGAAGGCTTGGCTGCGCGGCACCCTGCTTGGCTTCCCGATCGGCGCCTTGCCGGCCGGCGGCGCCGAGATCCCGACCTTCCTGTCCTACGCGATCGAGAAGAAGCTCTCCAAACACAAGGAGGAGTTCGGCACGGTCGGCGCCATCGAAGGCGTTGCCGGCCCGGAAGCCGCCAACAACGCATCGGCCGCCGGCGTGCTGGTACCGATGCTGACGCTGGGCCTGCCAACCTCGGCGACGGCCGCGATCATGCTGTCAGCCTTTCAGAGCTATGGCATCAATCCCGGGCCGATGCTGTTCATGACGCAGGCCAATCTGGTCTGGGGGCTGATCGCCAGCCTGTTCATCGCCAATGTCATCCTCGTCATCCTCAACCTGCCGCTGATCGGGTTATGGGTGCGGCTGCTGAAAATCCCGGCGCCTCAGCTCTATGCCGGCATCCTGGTGTTCGCCACTGTCGGCACTTACGGCATTTCGCAGTCGCCGACCGACCTCGTCATCCTCTCTCTGCTCGGCGCGGCCGGATGCCTGATGCGGCGCTTCGATTTCCCGACGGCGCCGGTCATCATTGGCATGATCCTCTGGCCGCTCGCCGAAGCGCAGTTCCGCCGGGCGATGACCATCTCGAACGGCGACTGGTCGGTGTTCTACAAGCATCCTCTGTCGCTGACGCTGCTGACGCTGGCGTTCATCGGGCTGGTTGGGCCGCATATCTACGCTTACGTCGAGCGCAGGCGCCTGCGCGGACCGGAGCATGTGCCGGGCGATGCTTGATCGATTTATGACATCATGACCGATCTGCTGTCCGGTATCCGCATCCTCGACCTGACCAATGTCCTGGCCGGCCCCTACTGCGCCTATCAGTTGGCGCTGCTCGGGGCCGACGTGATTAAGGTCGAAGCGCCGCAAGGCGGCGATCTGGCACGCCAGCTCGGCGGCTCGCCGGAACTCAACAGCACCGGCATGGGCGCTTCGTTCCTGGCGCAGAACGCCGGCAAACGATCGGTGGTGCTCGATCTCAAGAAAGAGGCCGATCGCGAACGCTTCCTCGATCTGGTCGCCTCCGCCGACGCGCTGGTCGAGAATTTCCGCCCCGGCGTGATGGACCGGCTGGGGCTCGGCTGTGCGAGGCTGAAAGAGGTCCGCCCCAGCCTTGTCTATTGCGCGATTTCGGGCTTCGGCCAGACCGGGCCGATGCGCGACAATCCTGCCTACGACCAGATCATACAGGGCCTGTCCGGCATCATGAGCATCACCGGCACACCAGAGACCGCGCCGTTGCGGGTCGGTTATCCCGTCGCCGACACGCTGGGCGGGCTGGTCGGGGCTTTTGCCATCACTGCTGCACTTGTGAGGCAGAAGACGACAGGCGAGGGCGCCTTTCTCGACGTATCGATGCTCGAATGCACGCTCTCCGCGCTGGGCTGGCCGGTCTCCAACTATCTGACAGCGGATGTCGAGCCGCAGCCGATGGGCAATGAGAACATGACGGCAGCACCTTCCGGAACGTTTCGCACCGGCGACGGTCTGCTCAACATCGCAGCCAACAAGCAGGAGCAGTTCGTCACGCTCTGCCGGCTGATCGGGCTGCCCGACCTGGCATCGGATCCGCGCTTTGCCGAGCGCGAGACGCGCAAGCGCAACCGCATCGCCTTGAAGTCGCTGATCGAGGATGCCCTGGCGAGCGGCTCGGCCGCGGCCTGGGAGGAGACGCTCAATCGCGCAGGCGTGCCGGCGGGCAGGGTGTTGACGATCCCGCAGGTGCTGGCCGAGCAGCAAGTGATCGGGCGCGACATGACCACCCGTTTCGAGGGCATATCGAAGATGGACCGGCCGCTGACCGTCGTGCGCGGCGGGTTCATGGTTGATGGTGCAGCACCCTTGCCGACCAAGCCGCCACCGGCGCTGGGCGAACATATGGACGAGGTGTTTGCAAGTCTGCCACCCCGCGCAAAAACGAGAGCGCGGGCATGAGCGGCGCGAGACCATGAGCAACGTTGGGAAAAAGACCGGCCGCGAGCGCGGCGAGGAATGGTGGCAGACCGATATCATTGAAATGCGCCCCGGCGTGATCCGGCTGCGCGGCTATGAGATCCAGGATCTGATCGGCCGCGTCAGCTTTCCGGCGATGATCTGGCTGATGCTGCGCGGCGAACTGCCTGGCGAGGAGCAGGCAGCGCTGCTCGGCATCGCGCTTGGAGCCGCCGTCGACCATGGGCCGCAGGCGCCGTCGATCGCCATTGCCCGGATGGCTGCTACCTGCGGCGTCGGCATCAACAGCGCCATGGCCTCAGCCATCAATGTGCTTGGCGACGTGCATGGCGGCGCCGGCGAACAGGCGCTTGCCTTCTACGGCGACATCGCCGTGGCACTGGACGGAGGCATGACGCTTGCGGATGCCGTCGCGGCGCGGCTCGATCGTTTCTTGGCCGAGGAAAAATCCTATGTGCCGGGGCTCGGCCATCGCTTCCATCCGGTCGATCCACGGGCGCCGCGCCTCATCGAGCTGACCCGCGATTTTGCCGCGCGCGGCATCGTCAGCGGACGTTTTGCCGACATCGCCGAGGCTGTTGAGGCCGAGGTCGCGCGGCGCAAGGGCAAGAAAATTCCCCTCAACATCGACGGCGCCACCGCTGTCATCTATGGCGAGCTCGGTTTTCCGCCGCCGCTGACACGCGGCCTTTTCGTGCTGTCGCGCTCCGTCGGCATATTGGCGCATGCGTGGGAGCAGTCGCAGCAGAGCGACCGCAACAAGGGGCCGCTGCCGCGCGAATGGTTGTGGGCCTATACCGGCACGTCAGTGCGGCCTTTCCCTCCGGGAGACGACGATTCCAAATGAGGCCCTGGTTCAAGCTCGCTAGCGGGCGCAGTTTGGGGGACCTTCAAGTTCTTCAGCAGCGTTGAAAGACCGGGCTCGTCGATAAGCACTGCTGCGTCTTCCGGCGTCAACCATGCCCGCTGCCGCCTTTTGGCTTCCTGCCAGTTGGCCAGTTCCTCGGTCACCGCGAGCAGATAGACGGTGACGTCGACGCGAACGAACCGGTTCGTCAGCCGCTTCCAGTAGGAATAGGTGCCGGCCGGCTGCTTCAGCGTCTTGCCGAGGACGCCGGCTTCCTCCTGCGCTTCGATGGTGGCTGCCTTGCGCCCGCTCTTACCCTTCATGGGCCAGCCCTTGGGTACGATAAAGCGCCTTGTCGATATCGAGGTGACCAGCATCACCTCGACGTCACCATGCTCGCTCAGCCGAAAAGGAATAGCCGCGACCTGACGGATCCGCTCCCCTTTCCTTGCCTTGCGTACGACCTTCTTCTTGGTGGCTGCCATTCCCGACGATCCAATCAGGGCAGTGCCCAAGCACAAAGGCACGTTGCGAAATCAAAACCGCCTTTGATGTTACTTCAAGAACAGCGGCGTTCAAGTATATAAGTCGGCTAAATAAATGAAAAGCGCCGGCTCATCAGCGGCAGGTGCTGATAAAGCGGCTGCCCGACCGCTGCAACTGGCAAGTAGGCCTCATCTGCTGCACATCAGGCCGTTGCGACGGCGCGATCTCCCGATCCTGGGCACGGAACTGCTGTTGCTGCTGCTGATATTGCTGGCGCCGCAGCCTGTTCTCGAGCATCTGCAATTCGTTTTGCCGGACCAGCGCGTTGCGGTCGGCGGGGTTGAGGACCTGTGCCAGGGCGGCCGGGCTTGCGCCCAGCAACGTCGCCGTTGCCAGCATTGCCGACATCAAGATCATCGAAAGACGAAGCGGCGACATCCATTCATTCCCGCACGAAAACAGAACCTTGCAATCATATAGGGCGTTTGTCCGGTGATGCCACGGTTAAAGCCTCGCCGGAGCGGATTTGGTGCGTTTGCCTGCCTGCGCTCAAATCCGCATCCCCTGCACACGATCGCAGCATAGTCGTCATTTGACGACTATGAAATCTCAGGCGTTTTGAGCAGTGTCCGTAGCGCAACACTTCGATTCCTTCAGGTGGAAGGTTCAAATATTCCGATTCCATCCGGTACAAGTTAATGTATTCTAATCAAGCTCGAGCTTCCAAGACGAATCGGAGGCTGACCTTAGTGCGTTGAGTTTTATTGCGAATACCAAGCATTTTTTACTGCCTAAGCAGACGTGGCGGCGGCGCTGGACTCAAAGGATGGGTTGGAGCGTCGCGATCTAGGGGGTGAATGCATGGCTTTGTTCTCAAAGCATTCTTCCGCGCGTTCTGCGCGGCGTCGGTTCATCGATAGGGAAACAACTTCGGCGCAAAGCGCTGCCGACATGACCTCAAATAGAGGAATCGCGTCGGCACGAGAAATCGCGCGCCGCGCGAACCAACGCATTCTGCCGAGCCATCTGGCGCTCCTGCTTGGCGCGACGGCGCTGGCTGGGCTCATTCCGCTTTCCGCTGGCGTCGTTCATGCACAGGTCGTGATCAATCACGACGGCGCGCCCGGCGACGACGGCGCCGATGTCATCGGAGACGCCGACGCCGACGATGGTCACGCGCCAAGCGGCCCCGTGAACTACATCAACAATGCACCGGTCTATTCCCCAGGCAGCGCCTTTGTTGGCAGCGCCAGGGGTGGCCGAGGCGGGGATGGCGGCACAGCCCTCAATTTCGTGATAGGCATTCCTCCGGTCGAGATCCAAGGCGGCGACGGGGGTAACGGCGCAGCCGGTGGCGTCGTCGATATCACCAATACCGCCGTCCTTGGAACATCTGGAAATTCTGGACATGGCGTGGCCGCGGATGCCAGCGGCGGAAATGGCGGTGATGCTGGATG
>NZ_SUEO01000297.1:0-1319 GCF_004962925.1 Mesorhizobium sp.
CTACGGGCGTCTACGGCGCGCCCGACGATTTCGTCGATGGCGAAATCGTCGGCGCAGCCATCATCGAGCGCATTGCAAGGGCTGCCACCGACGCGGTCTCCTTGCTCAACTCCAGTCACGCAAATGCTGCCGTCGCCACCCGCGTCGGCTGAGCCAATCAACAGGGGAAACGACGACATGAGTTCGCATTCCGACGCCATCAAATTCGCCTACTGGGTCCCGAATGTTTCCGGCGGCCTGGTGATCTCCAACATTGAGCAGCGGACAGGTTGGGATATCGACTACAACCGCAAGCTCGCCCAGATTGCCGAGGCCAACGGGTTCGACTATGCGCTGAGCCAGATCCGTTTCACGGCCGGCTATGGGGCCGACAACCAGCACGAATCAGTCTCGTTCAGCCATGCCTTGCTTGCCGCGACCACAACGCTGAAGGTTATCGCAGCGATCCTGCCCGGCCCGTGGAACCCTGCGCTGGCGGCCAAGCAGATCGCTACCATCAACCACCTGACCAATGGCCGCGTCTCCGTCAATGTCGTCAGCGGCTGGTTCCGAGGCGAGTTCGCCGCGATTGGCGAACTCTGGCTCGATCATGACGAGCGCTATCGCCGGTCGGAGGAATTTATCCGAGCGTTGCGCGGCATCTGGACGGAAGACAGTTTCACGCTGAAGGGCGATTTCTACCGCTTCACCAACTATTCCATGAAGCCGAAGCCGATCGAGCCCTTGCCCGAGATATTCCAAGGCGGCTCGTCGCGAGCCGCTCGCGACATGGCGTCTCGTGTCTCCGATTGGTATTTCACCAACGGCAATACCCCGGAGGAGATCCGGAAGCAGGTCGACGACATCCGCACCAAGGCGAAAGCCAACGGCCACAAGGTTAGGATCGGCGTCAACGCTTTCGCCATCGCCCGCGAGAGCGAGCAGGAAGCGCGCGCCGTGCTCGACGAGATCATCGCCAAGGCGAATCCGGAGGCGGTGCAGGGCTTTGCCGATCAGGTCAAGAATGCCGGCAAGGCCTCGCCGGAAGGCGAAGGCAATTGGGCGAAATCCTCCTTCGAGGATCTCGTGCAATACAATGACGGCTTCCGCAGCAATCTCATCGGCACGCCTGAACAGATCGCCGAACGCATCCTGAAGCTCAAGGATGCCGGCGCCGACCTGATCCTGCTCGGCTTCCTGCATTTCCAGGAAGAGGTCGAGTTCTTCGGCAAGCGCGTCATCCCATTGGTGCGCGAACTGGAAGCAGCTCGCGACAGGGAGCTTGTCGCCGCGGAATAGGTCAGGCGCGGCCTTCGGGCCGCCGCCAGCTCTCCTTCAAC
>NZ_SUEO01000297.1:1418-2934 GCF_004962925.1 Mesorhizobium sp.
GTGATCGGCCCCAACGGCGCCGGCAAATCCTCGCTGATCAACATCATCAGCGGCCTCTACCACGCCGACCACGGCACGATCACGATCGACGGACAGCCATTTGCCCGGGTGCCGGCGAACCGTCTGGCGCGACTGGGCGTTGCACGAACCTTCCAAAACCTGGCGCTGTTCGGCGGGCTTTCGGTGCGTGACAACATCGCGTCCGGCCGCGTCCACACCAGGCGCGCCAGTTTTGTCGAACACATTGCAGGCCTGCCACGCGCCCGGCGCGAGGATGCCATGATCGCCGAAAAGACCGATCAGATAGTCGCCTTCCTGCATCTCGAAAGCGTCGCCGACCGCCTCGTCGCCACCTTGCCTTACGGCCTGCAGAAGCGGGTCGAGCTGGCGCGCGCGCTGGTCGCCGAGCCGAAGCTGCTGCTGCTCGACGAGCCGATGGCCGGCATGACGGCGACCGAGAAGGCCGAGATGGCCGGCTTCGTGCGCGCCGCGCGCGACCGGCACGGCGTCACCATCATCCTGATCGAGCACGACATCGGCGTTGTCATGGGCCTCTCCGACCGCGTCGCCGTGCTCGACTACGGCCGCAAGATCGCCGACGGCACGCCGGCCGAGGTGCGCGCCGATCCTGCGGTGATCCGGGCCTATCTCGGCACCGCCGAGGGCGAAGACGGCGAGGGCATCTGATGAGCTACTATGATTTCCTCTTCGTCATCGAGGTGCTGGTCGGAGGCCTGCTGTCGGGCGTCATGTACTCGCTCGTCGCCATCGGATTCGTGCTGATCTACAAGACCTCGGGCGTGCTGAACTTCGCGCAAGGCTCGATGGTGCTGTTTGCAGCACTCACTTTCGTCAGCCTGGTCGAACGCCGCGTCCCTTTCGCGCTTTCGCTGCTCATCACCTTCGCGGTCATGGTCGCGCTCGGCTTCACCATCGAGCGGACCGTGCTCAGGCCGCTGGTCAACCGCTCGCCGATGACGCTGTTCATGGCGACGCTGGGCCTCTCCTACATCATCGAAGGTGCCGCCCAGCTTATCTGGGGCACGCAGGTGCACGGGCTCGACCTCGGCATCGACGACACCCCCTTCGAGGTCGGCGGCGTACTGATCTCGTCCTTCGACCTGCTGGCGGCGGCGATCGCCGCCGCCATGGTCGCAGGCCTCAGCGCCTTCTTCTATTGGACGCGGATCGGCCTTGCGTTTCGCGCCGTCGCCGACGATCAGTTCGCGGCCCTCGCCGTCGGGCTGCGGCTGCCTCGCATCTGGGGCACCGTGTGGACGGCGGCCGGCTTCGTCGCGCTGGTCGCCGGGCTGTTGTGGGGCGCGCGTCTCGGCGTCCAGTTCTCGCTGTCGCTGATCGTGCTGAAGGCGCTGCCGGTGCTGGTGCTTGGCGGCTTCGATTCCATCCTCGGCGCCATCGTTGGCGGCCTCATCATCGGCGCCAGCGAGAAGCTGGCCGAGGTCTATCTCGGCCCCTTCGTCGGCGGCGGCATCGAGGGCTGGTTCGCCTATGCGCT
>NZ_SUEO01000297.1:3032-4879 GCF_004962925.1 Mesorhizobium sp.
TGATCCTGATCACAGTGCTCGTGTCGAGGCTGGTCAACAGCGCCACCGGCCGCAACTTCATCGCCGTGCGCGACAACGAGACCGCGGCACGGGTCATCGGCGTTCCGGTGCTCAAGACCAAGCTGCTCGCCTTCGCGCTGTCGTCCTTCATCATCGGCGTTGCCGGCGTGCTGTGGGCCTTCACCTATCTGCGCACCGTCGAGCCGGCCGGGTTCAACCTCGACCGCTCGTTCCAGATCCTGTTCATCATCATCATCGGCGGGCTGGCTTCGATACGCGGCGCCTTTCTGGGCGCGGCGTTCATCGTCGTCTTCCCGCTCTTTCTGTCCCGGCTCGGCGCCTTCGTGTTCGGCGGCCTGTTCGATTCAGGTGTGCTCGACATGAGCCAGCGCATCGTGCTTGGCGCGCTCATCATCATCTTCCTCATCGCGGAACCGAACGGGCTGTCGGCCCTCTTCGACCGCCTGAAACGACGGATCGGCTCGAGGTCCAGCTGAGCGCCGCTCGACATCCTCTCACGGACCACAACCTCAGGAGATGCAACCCATGACCTTCTTCAGTCACCTACGAAAGGCGGCGATCGCCACGGCCTTCGTCTTCGGCGCGACGGCGGTTCACGCCGACGAACAGTATTTTCCTCTGCAGAGCTACCGCGTCGGCCCCTATGCCGCCGGCGGCACCGGCTTCTTCGGCGGCTTCATCGACTATCTCAACCTAATCAACATCCGAGACGGAGGCGTCAACGGCGTCAAGCTGACCTGGAGCGAAGGCGAGACGCAGTATGAGGTCGAGAAGGGCGTCGAGGTCTACGAACGATTGAAGAGCAATCCCGGCATCGCCGCCTGGAACCCGCTTTCCGTAGGCATCGCATACGCCATGATCGACCGCATCACCGATGACAAGGTTCCACTGATAACCATCAACCACGGCCGCACCGACACGACAGATGGGCGCGTGTTCCCTTACGTCTTCCCGCTGCTGCTCAATCCCTACAGCGAGACCTCCGGCATCGTGAACTACATCGCCTCCAAGAAAGGCGGCCTCGACAAGCTCAAAGGCAAGAAGATCGTGGTGCTCTATCACGGCTCGCCCTACGGCAAGGAGACGATCCCGATCTATGAATTGCTTTCGCAGAAATACGGCTTCGAGCTGTCGCAGATCGAGGTGCCGCATCCCGGCAACGAGCAGCAGGCGCAATGGCTGACGATCCGGCGCGAGCATCCGGATTACGTGGTGCTGCGCGGCTGGGGGGTGATGAACCCCGTTGCCCTGAAAACCGCCCAGAAGACCGGCTTCCCGGCCGACCATATCGTCGGAAACGTCTGGTCCAACTCCGAGGAAGACGTCATCCCCGCCGGCGATGCCGCTAAGGGCTACACCGCCATCACCACCCAGGCCTCGGGCGAGCAGTATCCGGTGGTCCAGGAGATCGTCAAAACCGTCTACGGCGCCGGCAAGGGCAATCTCGAGGACAAGAGCCGCATCGGCTCGGTCTACCATAATCTCGGCATCGTCAATGGCATCCTTAATGTCGAGGCGGTCCGCATCGCACAGGCGAAGTTCGGCAACCGCACGCTGACCGGCGACGAAGTGCGTTGGGGCTTCGAGCATCTCAAGCTCGATCCGGCGCGCGTCGAGGCACTCGGCGCCAAGGACCTGTTCCACTCGATCAACGTCTCCTGGGACAATCACGAGGGTGACGGCTACGTGACCTTCCAGCAATGGGACGGCAAGAAGTGGAATGTCGTCTCCGACTGGATCGCTCCCGACTGGAAGCTGCTGCGTCCGATCATCGAGAAGTCGTCCGAGGCCTATGCCAAGGAAAAGGGCATCAAGATCCGCACAGC
>NZ_SUEO01000297.1:4975-6270 GCF_004962925.1 Mesorhizobium sp.
GGGATGTTTCAAGGGCAAGCCCCTCGCACCTAGTCCGCAGCGGCCTTGTCCAAGTCCTCGAGGCATTGCTTCCGCTCGCTGACGGTCGAAGAGAACCTCTTCACCGGCGCGCTCGGACGCTCGTCCTCTCGCACTGGCGTCAAGGCCGACCTCGATCGTGTCTATTCACTTTTCCCAAGGCTCGCCGAGAAGCGGCGAACCCGGTCCGGCCTCACTTCCGGGGGCGAGCAGCAGATGACGGCTATCGGCCGGGGTCTGATGTCGCGGCCGAAACTCTTTGTTCTGGACGAGCCGTCGATGGGGCTGGCACCGCTGATCGTCGACGAGATCTTCAGCGCCCTGAAATGGCTCAACCGCGACGAAGGCCTTTCGATCCTCGTTGCCGAACAGAATTCGGCGGTCGCGCTGAAATACGCCGACCGCGCCACCGTGCTCGAGAACGGCGTCAGCGTGCTGGAAGGATCGGCTGCCGACTTGCGCCAGCGCACCGATATCAAAACCTACTACCTCGGCGGCGCGCCGCTTCCACCGCAACATTTTCCCAAGGAGACAGCAGCATGACCATCCAATCCAGGCAGGCGTCGGATAGCCGCAGTGCCGTCCCGCCGGTCGAACGACCCTCTGCCAAGGCGCATGTGATCAAGGCCGATGCCGAGGCAATCGCTGTCGCCGAAAAACTCGCCGCCGAATTCGCCAGGGATGCCTCCAAGCGGGATCGTGAACGCATCTGGCCGAAGGAAGAGCTCGATGCGTTTTCGCAGAGCGGCCTGTGGTCGATCAACGTGCCGAAAGCCTATGGCGGGCCGGAGCTCTCCTATGTGACCCTGTCGAAGGTGATCACCATCATCTCGGCGGCCGATCCGTCGCTCGGCCAGATTCCGCAGAACCATCTTGGCGTCGTCGCCGCTATCCGCACCGTCTCCGACGAGGCGCAGAAGAAGCTGCTTTTCGCTGAGGTGCTGTCCGGCACGCGCTTCGGCAACGCGTTCTCCGAGTTCGGCTCCAAGCGCGCGGCCGACTTCGAGACAAAGTTCGTCGACGCCGGCGACCATGTCGTGGTCAACGGCCAGAAATTCTATTCGAGCGGTGCTCTGCTTGCCCATCTGGTGCCGATCGTGGCCCTCGATGACGAGGGGCGTGCCTGGTATGCCATCGCCGATCGCGGCGCGCCCGGGCTGACGGTCATCGACGACTGGTCGAGCTTCGGACAGAAGACGACTTTGTCCGGCACGGTCCTGCTCGACAATGTCAAGGTGCCCAAAACGCATCTCGTCCCCGGCTATAAGGGCTACGAC
>NZ_SUEO01000298.1 GCF_004962925.1 Mesorhizobium sp.
CGCTGCATCGTCGGCACGGCGGCGGAGGCGATCGTCTGCTCACCATCCCGCGCTGATGCCACGATCACGCGGGTGACGAAGGGCCAGGCAATGCCGAAGCCGCCGCCTTGCAGCAAAGCGCAAAACAGGATCAGCGGAATCGAACCCGCCGGCACGGCATAGGCGAAGCCGGCGATGCCCATCGCAATCATCAGCGCGCCGCCGGTGATGATCAGCCTCTCGCGCTCCGGCGGCGCATTGGCGACGAGAATCGACAGGATCGACCAGGCGATCGATTCGGCGGCGATGATATAGCCGGTGGTCAGGATCGGAATGCCGTGCAGGCTGGTCAGAAGCAGCGGCCCGTAAACGGCGAAGGAACAGGTCGCCACCGAGAAGGCTGCGACCATGGTCATGCCTGCGCCGACCGGCGAGCGCCATGAGAACAGCCGCGACGGGAACAGCCGCGAGCGCGGCTTCAGCGCATCGATGCGGACAAACAGCGCGAGCCCGATCAGGCCGAGGGCCAGCAGCAAGGAGGAACGCAGCAGGGCAATGTCGACCCCGGCCATGGCGATCAGCACGACGCTGACGGCAAGGCAGCCGAGCGCGGCGAAGGGGAAGGGCGGCGCCGTCCCGGTGATCGCCTGCGGCCTGGTCGCCTCAGGCGTGTCGAGCACGATGAAACTCGCCAACGCCATGGCGGTGCCGCCGAGCGTGAAGACGCCGAAAGCCCAGCGCCAGGAGAGCAACTCGGTCATCAACGCACCGAGCACCGGGCCGCTGAAGGCGGCCACGCCCCAGATCGCCGACATGATGCCGAAAAGCTGCGGCCAGATCGCGCGTGGAAACAGCCGCTCGACCGAGACGAAGGCCAGCGACACCAGTGCGCCGCCGCCAAACCCTTCGATCAGGCGCCCAGCCAGGAACAGCGGCATGGAGGGCGCGATAGCGCAGACCAGGGCGCCGGCCGCATAGAGCAGGGCGGCCACCACCATGTTGGTGCGCAGCGCGACGTAGCTCACCAGCCGCCCGGCGGCGGCGCCTGCCACGATGGCGCCGAGCTCGTAGATCGCCAGCGACCAGCCGACCAACTGAACGCCGGCGAGTTCGCCGACCATGGCCGGCATCACCGTTGCCACCATGGTTTCGTTGGTGGCGTGCAGCAGGATGCCTAGGCTGATGAAGCAGAAGCGCGCCAGATCGCCGCTCGCCCACAGTGCGCGCCAATCGACCCTGTTTGTGCTGATTTCGGTCACCCCGCCCTCCGAACTTTCTTATACGCCGATTAAAAAAATGATGGAGCGCTCTTCGTCTCCAAATGGGCACGCGGCGCTTCGGGGACGGGTTGTAAAACCTCAACCGCAGTTGAGTTCAAGCGGTTTTTTGCGGTGCGCTGAGAATACTGTTGAAGCCGGGAAGTCAGGGTGATCGAAGATTGGGGCGGCGGCGATCATGGCGATCGCGATGAACGTCTTGCCACGGCGGTTCCCAAAAGTCGTGCGGCGCGGAACAGGTCCTGTTCCGCGCCGCGCTACGCAATGCCGCTTATTTGAATGCCGCCTACTTGAACGAGTGGATCAGCTCCAGCGAGGTGACGGCGACTGCCAGGTTGACGCCGGTCTGTGCCTGTACGTTGAGAGGCTGCAGCGAGAAGGCGCTGTTCAGTCCGCCGACCAGAAGGTTGGCGCCGCCGCCGGTCACTACGCTGGCCTCGGCGTTGACGCCATAATAGCTGCCGGCAAGATCGCCGGAATTACGATCGCGCGTGGCGGCCAGAACCGCCCATATCAACTCGCCCTGGTGTGTCTTGCCGATATCGACGCCGAGCTTGGAAATGACCCCGGTATAGGCTTCGGGAGGACCGCCATGGTGGGGGCGAAAGGTGCAGGCCACGCCTTTGTTGGATGTGACGATATAGCCGGTGCCGCCGTCGATGGTGCAGTCGAGCACGCCGAGCTCCAGCCTGCCTGCGCTGGCAGGGGCAGCGAGCACCGTGGCGGCGAGGGCGGCGGCACAGGCGAGTTTCTTGATCATGGGAAGGTCCTTTCGCGAATTGCCTTGAACAACGGCTGAGCATCGCGAGCGTTCCGCCGAAAACTTGGCGCGATCAAGGCGGGCGTTAATGCACAATCATCGAAGGCTTCGAAGGCATGCCAAACGGCAGGCCTGCCATATCAGGGCCGAACGCCGCTGTCGGTCAGCCGGCGCTGGTGCGCGCCAGGCCGTCCTTGGCCGGCTGGTAGGTGGGACTAAGGCGCACTGCCTCGCGGTAGGATTTCGCCGCCTTGGCCTTGTCGCCACGTCGCTCGTAGATCAGCGCCTGATTGGACCAGGCCTCGGCATTCTTGCCGTCGAGCTTGATCGCCATGTTGATGTCGGCGAAGGCATTGTCCTCGTCATTCATGGCGAGGTAGGAGAGGCCGCGGCCATTGTAGGGTTCGGCGGCGTCCGGCGCCAGCGAGATGGCGGTCGAGAAATCCTCGATGGCGAAAGCGTGCTGGCCCTGGCTCTGGTAGATCAGGCCGCGATTGTGGTAGGCGCGGGCATCTGTCGTGTCGAGCTGGATCGCCTTCTGGAAATCGTTGAACGCTTCCTGGGTGCGCCCGGCTTTGCGGTAGAGATTGCCGCGGCCGATATAGGCGGCGTCATAGTCGGGATTGATCTGGATCGAGCGGTTGTAGTCGGCAAGCGCGGCCGCCTGATCGCCGAGGAAGCGCTGGATGAGAGCGCGGTTCGAATAGGCCTGGTAGAAATTCGGATTGAACTGGATGGCGGTGTTGAAGTCCTTGAGCGCCGCCTGATACTGACCGCCGCGGCCGTAGGCCGAGCCGCGCACATTATAGCCTTCCGGGTCCTGGGGACTGCGCTGGATAACGGCCGACAGCGAGGAGATGTTCTCGGCCGACCCTTGTGCCTTGTCGATGTTGGTGAATTCGCCGGTCGGGGCTGTCTGGCAGCCGGCGAGCGCCAGCCCGGAAAGCAAGGCTGCCGTCAGTGCAAAGCCGCGCAATGCGGTTCTGCGCTCCACGCTTATTGCGTTCATGTCTGCTCTGTCCTCACTGCCCGCCGCGCCGTCAGGTCTGTTCCCCCTCCGAACCGGCCTCGCGAACCGGCCTCTCCGAATCGAGGAATTCAAAACAAAAAGGTGGCGGCGATTACGCATCGCGCCACCTTGGATATCCTTCGAAAAGGACGAAAAATTGGCGTCAGAACCGCGGCGGACGCGGAGCACCTGCACCAGCAGCACCACCAGCCGCCACCGGGCGCGGTGTCATCGGCAGCAGGCCTTCGCGCTGGGCGCGCTTGCGGGCCAGCTTGCGGGCGCGACGAACGGCTTCCGCCTTTTCACGGGCGCGCTTCTCGGAAGGCTTCTCGTAATGTCCGCGCATCTTCATTTCGCGGAAGATGCCTTCGCGCTGCATCTTTTTCTTGAGCGCGCGAAGCGCCTGGTCAACATTGTTGTCGCGGACGAGTACCTGCACGGGCAATCCTGTCTTTCGTGTTTGATATCAATAGGCAAGCGGCCATAGCCACAAGCCTCCGCGGCGATTTACACCACGAATTGTGGCGGCTGATAGCAGAATCATGCCGCTCTGTCCACTGCCGAAACGAAAAACCCGCCTCGGCGGCGGGTCGTCGGCGCAAATCAGCACCATGCCAAAATACTTAGCATAACTGCCGTCAAAAAGCAAGAATCGCGACCTCGGGCAGTGTGTCTGCCTTCTCGACCGGGGTTCTGTCGCACGGATGAGCGATCGTTGGCGTTTTCCCCGCCACCGATAAATTCCTGCTGCCCCGATCCGGCAAAACGGCCCGCCTGGCTTTATCGATGAAGGAACCAACTTCGCTCCCCGATGGTTGTTGCCGCGACGCAAGCACAGGAGAAAACCGATGTCAGACACCCGTGAATGGCTCGTCCAGTGGCTCAGGGACGCGCATGCGATGGAGGAGCAGGCCGAAACCATGCTGAACGGACAGTTGAGCCGGCTGGAGAGTTATCCCGGGCTCAGTAAGCGCATCAGCCTGCACGTCGACGAGACGAAGGGGCAGGCTGCGCGCCTTAGAACTTGCCTGGAAAGTTTGGACGAGGATACATCCACGCTGAAGGACGCCGGCGGCAAGCTGATGGCGGCGGCGCAGTCCCTGAGCGGCGTCTTCGCAGGGGACGAGGTGATGAAAGGCTCACTCGCGAGCTACACTTTCGAGCATATGGAGATTGCCTCCTACAGGATCCTCATCGTGGCCGCCGAATCTCTTGGCGAAACAGAGGTCGCCCGCGTCTGCGAGCAAAACCTGCAGGAAGAGGAGGCGATGGCCGAGTGGCTGAAAAACAACCTGCCCGCGACCACGCAGCAGTTCCTGGCTCGCTCGGCGTCGGACAGCGACAATGCCAAGCGGTGAGGAAAGCAGGCCGGCGGGCAATGTGAAACGACCTTCGGTCTGGCGGGCTTACAGCTATGCCTGGATTACCCTCGGCTTCTTCATAATCTCGCTTGTCGGCCACTGGGTTTTCGGCTGGTTCGCCTATCTGGACGAGCAGCGAGCGCTTGGCCAACCGCCCGAATTCGGCGGCTATGTCATCGAGATGAGCCGCGACACGCTCGAAAACTGGCAATCGGAATTCCTGCAACTGCTCTGGCAGGTCGGTGGCCTGGCGTTCCTGCTCTTCGTCGGCTCGCCGCAATCGAAGGAGGGTACCGACCGGATGGAGGCCAAGATCGACGCGCTTCTTAGGCTTGTCGATCCGAAGAAAGGCAAGGAGGCGATACGCGAGCTGGACCTGCGGTATGAAGGCCGGCATACCGACGAGCCGCACGCCCACCGGAACTAAAGCTGGGGGCTGGAAATTTGGCCCGGAGCCGATCATCGCTCCGGGTTTTCTCCAACGACGCAACCAGATCGCTATGACGCCGTGGCCAGGTGAAGTCGCTCGAAATCCTCGAAGAACTCGCCGTAGTCGCAGGTTATTTCCTCGCCCGCCGCTATGTCGCGGATCGCGGTTGCCCCGCCATACTGAGAAAAATCCGTGTTCGGCCTCTCGGCATGGTTCATGAAGCGCCCATTGTCGACTTCATAGACCATGAATCCGGGCCGGTCCGGGCTTGGATAGGCATATCTGTCGAGCAATTCCCTGAGGTGCGGCGGCGCGGCCTCATATTTTTCCATCGGGACCAGTCGGTCGAAGTCCGGATCGAGCCGCCAGATCGACGTTCCCTTTCTGATTGGCTCGGCGGCGAACACGCCGACGCCCTCGATTGCGCTCGCAGCGATGTAGGTCCTGATCAGCAGCATGTTTTAGGCCTGTCTTCGAACGGAAGTGTCCGAAGAAATCGCCAAATCGCGCTGGAAAGCAAGACTGCTTTTGCGACATTGCGGCTCGCTCGCCCGCGCGGGAAACGCCTCACGTCCGACTGATCGAGACGCCGCCGTCTGCCAACAGCTCAGTTCCGGTGGTGAAGCTCGACGCATCCGACGCCAGATAGAGCGCCGAGCGGGCGATCTCTTCCGGCTCGGCGACGCGCTTCAAGGCATGCAGGTTTTCGACGAAGGCTCGCGATTCAGGGGTCTTGAACGTTGCCGAGGGCGTGTCGGTGCCGCCCGGCAAAAGCGCGTTGACCCGCACGCCTTTGGCGCCGTATTCGGCGGCAAGCACCTGCGTCAATCCAATCAGCCCGGCTTTGCTTGCGGCATAGCTGGTCATGCCGGGCATGCCGACGGTATGGCCGACGAAGGTAGAGGTGAAGATCAGCGACCCGCCGCCGCGGTCGACCATCGCCGGCACCTGATATTTCGCGCCGAGAAAGGCGCTGGTCAGGTTGGTATCGAGCGTCTCTCGCCAGCCCTCCAGCGACAGCTCCGAAATAGCGCCCGTCTTGCCGACCGAGCCGGCGTTGTTGAAGGCGATGTCCAGTCCGCCGAACCGGCCGACCGCCAAGTCGACAAGGGCCTTGGCAAAGGCCTCGTCCCTGACGTCGCCGGCAAGGGCGATCGCCTTGCCGTCGGCGTCCTCGATTTCCGCAACGAGCGCGTCCAGTTCTGCCTGGCGGCGGGCAGCGACGACCACCTTGGCGCCTTCCTCCGCAAAGAGTTTTGCCGTAGCGCGGCCGATGCCGGAACTGGCACCGGTGACGATGGCGACTTTGTTGGCAAGTGCGAGCATTTTTCTGCATGCTTTTCTTCGCGCCGGCTTTGCCGGCAGTCGGATGCTTGGT
>NZ_SUEO01000299.1 GCF_004962925.1 Mesorhizobium sp.
ATGCGGACCTCGCTGCCGGAAACGGTGATGGCCGACAGCATCGGTTCGGTCGACCTGATAAGGCTGGAGACCGAGACATCGCCTTCATTGGCGGCGCGCACGACCAGCGTGCCACCGCCGAGATAACGGGTGCCGGCGGATTTCAGCGCCGCAGTCGCGTCCTTCACCGTCGAGAAAGTCTGCAGTGCAAGCGCCATGGAACGCTCCTTTGGCTCAGCTTTGGCCCGCGAAATGATTTTTCAAAGCGTTGAAGCCGCCCTGGAAGACGTTGGCGCCCATGCCCTCGGCCAATTTGTCCGCCTCTTCCGGAGCAGCGTCGAAGCTGGCGCTCCATTCGGCATAGGTGCGGTCGCCGTCGGTCACCCGCCGCAACTGCAGCGTTGCCTTGTGGTTGGTGAGCGGCTGCGGCGTCTCCAGGATGGAGTAGCTGACGAGGAAGTTCTCGTCGGAGAAGTCGAGCAGCTTTTCGCGGATGCGGGCGCCGCTGGCGAGCTCGAAATTGCGCACGCAGCCGATCGTGCCGGCGTCCTTTCCATCTTCGATATGGCTTTCGACCATGCGCGGATGCCAACTTGGCAGGCCGTTGAAGTCGCGTATGCGCGCCCAGACTTTGTCGACCGGTGCGTCGATGACGCTGGAGATGGTGACTTTCGCCATATGATCATTCCCTTGCGAACATGTATGTCGCGAGGATAGGGCGGCGAGCCCGGTGGCGCTTATCAATGCGTCTTGAACACCTATCAAATAGTCTGAAAATGGTTCAGGAAATGGCCCGCGCCGCCTCGCGATAGAGTGTCGGCGGAACGCCGACATGGTCGCGGAAGAAGCGGGAGAAATTGCCCTGCGTGGTGAAACCTAGATTGCAGGCGACAGAGATCAGCGGCTCCTGCGACCACTGCAACTGCCGCACCGCTTCCTCCATGCGCAACGTGTTCCAGTAGACGTTGGGCGTCAGATTGGTCTGTTCCTTGAACAGCGCGAAGAAATGTGGCCGCGACAGGCCGACGCTGCGCGCAACGTCGTCGAAGCAGATACGCTCGCAGACATTGGCCTTCATCAGCTGGATCGCCTTGCGGACGCGGAAGTCCTGCATGGTATGGACGCGGGCGCGCGTTACCGGCGGGGCCGAAGCGTCGGCGGCGTCGAGCACGCTGTCGATAAAACGCTCGATCTCGTAATTGGCGATGTCGTCGATGCTCTCATTGTCGCTGAGATGGTCGAGAAGGTTGGCCGCCGCCTTGTGCAGCCATGGCTCCAGCACGATCGCCGGCGTCGAGAACAGCGGCGCAGCGGACGGCAGATCGCGGCGCCGGCGCGCCCAGTCCGGATCGATGTAAAAGGCGAGGAACAGGCCGGGTCGGCCGTCGCGGGACAAAGCGTGGCTGTGCGGCTGGAAGGAATTGATGCCGGCGGCGGTGCCCGGTCCAAGCCGCACCGTCTCGCGGCCGATGGTCATCTCGCCGGCCGTGCCTTCCAGCCAGATGATGATATGCGCCTCGACATGGGCATGGGTGACGAAGTCACTGGCGACGTTCAGGACAGAAACATGTCCGAACCGGCCCCAGTAGAGCCTGATCGCTTCCGTCATGGGTATATCCTCCCGCAGGCGACTGGCCTCCCTTCGCCTGCAATGGGGATAGTGCGGCGCGCTTCGTGTCCGCGTCAAGGCACATGCGCACGCCCGGTGCCTGCGATAAGCTATAGCTGCGGATTTTCAGACTGAGCGATAGAAGAATGTGAATGTTTCCAGGCCGGTATGGCTACACCGAAGCGGTCAGGCCGCCGTCGACATAAAGCGTATGGCCATTGACGAAGGACGATGCATCCGACGCCAGAAAGACAGCGGCGCCGATCAGTTCATCGACATTGCCCCAGCGCCCGGCCGGCGTGCGCTTCTCCAGCCAGGCGGAAAATTCCGGGTTGTCGACCAGCGCCTGGTTCATCTCGGTGCGGAAATAACCGGGCGCGATGGCGTTGATCTGCAGGCCGTGTTTCGCCCAATCGGCGCACATGCCCCTGGTCAGGTTCCTGATCGCGCCCTTGGTCGCCGTGTAGGGGGCGATGCCCGTTCTGGCGAGCTCGCTTTGCACCGAACCGATGTTGATAATCTTGCCTTTGCCGCGCGGGATCATATGCCGGGCCACCGCCTTGCCGGCGTGGAAGGCGCCCGAGACATTGGTCTTGAACAGGCGCTCCCACTGCTCCTCGGGAAAATCCTCGAGCGGCGCGCGGAACTGCACGCCGGCATTGTTGACGAGGATGTCGATGGCGCCGATCTCGGCCTCGATCCGGCCAACGTCTTCATCGACCGCATGAAAATCGGTCACGTCGAAGATCGAGGCATGCGCCTTGAAGCCGGCGTCGCCCAGCCTTGCCACCGCACCAGCGACCTTGCCCGGATCGCGGCCGTTCAGCACCACGCTCGCGCCATGCTTGGCGAGGCCCTGCGCCAGGGCAAAGCCGATTCCCTGGCCGGAACCGGTGATCAGAACCAGCCGCCCGTCGAGGCTGAACAGGGATTTCACCATCAGACTGTCTTTTGTTTGACCATGATCTTATCCGAGCCGATGGTCAGCGCCGCAAAAACCGGCCTTTGCTTTCGCTGGCGCGGACCTTCGGTTCGGGATCATGGTCCTATTCGTTGCGCCTGAAATTGCGTAGCCGGTCGAACAGGACCGCCATCAAAATAGCGCCGCCAATGAAGGTACCTTGCCAGAACGCATTGATGCCGAGCAGGCCGAGACTGTTGCGGATCACCTCGATCAGCGCTGCGCCGACGACGGCGCCAAAGGCCGTGCCCATGCCGCCCGCCAAATTGGCGCCGCCGATGACGGTGGCGGCGATGACCTGAAGCTCCATGCCGTTGCCGAGATTGGTGGTGACGGCGCCCAGCCAGCCGGTCTGGATGATGCCAGCAACGCCCGCTGCCAGCGCCGAGATCATGTAGACCGCGACCTTGATCTGGCGCACCGGAACACCGGTCAGCGTCGCTGCATGCTCGTTGCCGCCGATGGCGAAGATGTGCCGGCCGAATTTTGTCCAGCGCAGGACGAAGCCGGTGATCAGCGCCAGCATGATGGTGTAGAGCACCGGATTGGCGATACCGAACACCCAGGCGCCGCCGCCCAACGCCAGAAGCTTGTCGTGATCCGGTCCGAACTGGAAGACCACGGTGTTGTTGGAAGCGACCATGGCGAGACTGCGCGCGATCGACAGCATGCCGAGCGTCACCACGAACGGCGGAAAGCCGAGATACGCGATCAGAACCCCGTTGAAGGCGCCGATGATTAGCGCCGTCGCGATCGAAGCGGCGATGCCCACCTCGATGCCGTAGCCGGCATGCATGGTGACGGCCAGCACCATCGAACACAGGCAAAGCACCGAGCCGACCGACAGGTCGATGCCGCCGGTGATGATGACGAATGTCATCCCGAGCGCCACAATGGCGACGAAGGTGACGTTGCGGGTAATGTTGTAGAGGTTCTTGGTTGTGGCGAAGGAATCCGTCGCCACTGACAGGAATAGACAGGCGAGGATGACCGCGATCACCACCCAGAAGGTCTGGCTGGCAAACACCCTGGACAGCAAAGTGTGCTGTTTCTGCGCGATCGTCTGGTCAAGAGTTACTGCCATCGTCGACCTTTATCTGCTTCCGTGATGAAACCCGCCGACATCAAACCTGTTCGATGGCGCCGGTGATGAGCCCGGTGACTTCCTCGGGCGAACTCGATGCGATCGTCTTGTCGGCGACCTTGCGGCCGCGCCGCATGACGATGACGCGGTCGGCAACGTCGAAGACGTCTGGCATGCGGTGACTGATCAGCACGACCGCAATGCCCTGGTCGCGCAGATGGCGGATCAGGTTCAGCACTTCGGCGACCTGCCGGACCGAGATCGCCGCCGTCGGCTCGTCCATCAGCACGATCTTGGCTTGCGAAAGCATGGTGCGGGCGATCGCCACCGCCTGGCGCTGGCCACCCGACATCTGTTTGACCAAATCGCGCGGGCGGGTTTCGGATTTCAGTTCGGCAAAGATCTGGCCGGCGCGCTTGTACATCGCTGCGTAGTCGAGGATGCGAAATGGCCCGACGCCGCGGCGCAGCTCTCGGCCGAGATAGACGTTGGCGGCGGCCGTCAGATTGTTGCAGAGCGCCAGGTCCTGGTGGACGATCTCGATGCCGTGCTGGCGCGCCTCCACCGGCTTGTGCAGGATCAGCTCCTTGCCGTCCATCTGCATCGTGCCATGGCTCGGGGGGAAATTGCCGGCGATCATCTTGACCAGCGTCGACTTGCCGGCGCCGTTGTCGCCCATCAGGCCGACCACCTGTCCGGCTTCGATCGAGAGCGAAACGTCGTTGACAGCCTGGATGGCGCCGAAATGTTTCGAGATGTTGGCGAGTTCGAGAACCGACACCAGACTGCTTCCTCCCCGTGCTTTGCGGCCTGCGGTTCTGCCGCGGCCCTCGCTCTTTCCCAGCCCCTCCCGGAAACAGCGCTTTCGCCCATTTACCCACATGCCCCCTTGGCGTCAACAGTGGCTTCTTTCGAAAAATCCGTTTTGTAGGACAAATAGCAATTGACGTTCGTCGCAAGCCGATATTAGCTAAGCGCCGGAGGAGATTATGCCGATCTCCTGTTCCGGCTCGCCGGGCGGAGTAGGCGGAGGTTTATCGGTCGAGGATCTGGCAGCGTCCGTATCGCGCTGGTCTGTGACCGCATCTGGAAATGCTTATCGGCCCGGCTTGACGACACGAGCGCTCGCGAAACGAACCTCTGTCATCGTGCATCCGGGCTGGTCTGTGTGGCGGGCACGCCGTGCCCGTCTTTTTCAAGGGAGGACTGACATGAGGAAATCACTATTGCTCGCTGCCGTCGCCGTCATGGCGTTGGGCGCCGGGCCGGCTTTGGCCAAGAAACAGCTCGTCATCGTGGTGAAGGGGCTCGACAATCCGTTCTTCGAGGCCATCCACCAGGGTTGCGAGAAATGGAACTCGGAAAACGCCAGCTCGGAATATGAGTGCTTCTACACCGGTCCGGCGTCGACCTCGGACGAGGCCGGCGAAGCCCAGATCGTCCAGGACATGCTGAGCAAGCCGGACACAGTGGCGATGGCCATTTCGCCGTCCAACGCGCCGCTGATCGCGCAGACGATCAAAAGCGCCAATCCGTCGATCCCGATCATGACGCTCGACGCCGACCTCAGCAAGGAAGATGCGGCGCTGCGCAAGACCTATCTCGGCACCGACAACTACCTGATGGGCTACAAGATCGGCGAGTACATCAAGAAGGGCAAGCCGGAGGGTGGCAAGATCTGCACCATTGAGGGCAATCCCGCGGCCGACAACATCCTGCGCCGCGCCCAGGGCATGCGCGACGCGCTTTCAGGCCAGAAGGATCTCCCGGCGCTCGCCGGCGAGGGCGGCTGGACCGAGGTTGCCGGCTGCCCGGTGTTCACCAATGACGATGGCGCCAAGGGCGTGCAGGCGATGACCGATATCCTCGCCGCCAATCCCGATCTCGACGCCTTCGGCATCATGGGCGGCTGGCCGCTGTTCGGCGCGCCGCAGCCCTATCGCGACCTGTTCAAGCCGATGGCCGACAAGATCGCCAGCAACGAGTTCGTCATCGGCGCGGCCGATACGATCGGTGACGAGGTGGCCATTGCAAAGGAGGGTCTGGTGACCGCACTGGTCGGCCAGCGGCCTTTCGAGATGGGCTACAAGGCACCCTCGGTGATGATCGACCTGATCGAAGGCAAGCCCGTCGCCGATCCGGTCTTCACCGGTCTCGACGAGTGCACCAAGGACACGGTCGACACCTGCATCCAGAAGTAGGTTCGCAGTTTTCGGGGCGTCCGATCGTCGGGCGCCCCGTCACACCGGTTCATGAAACGTACGAGGTGACATTGCTGGGGGCGATACGCTCCTGCTTTGCCGCGCCTTGAGTTCAGCCTGTGCCGGGGAACATGGATGTCGGACACAAGATCGAAAAAGCGACTTACCACGGTCAAGGCACGGGCCACGGTCAAGGCACGGGCCAAGGTCAAGGCACAGGCCGCCCGTCCGTCCGGCGCTCGCCGTGCCGACGCGGCGCTGATCCCCGGATCGAGCGTGCATGCGTCGCTGGCCAATGAGATCGGCCTCAGGATCGTGCGCGGCGACT
>NZ_SUEO01000029.1:0-13486 GCF_004962925.1 Mesorhizobium sp.
CTGCAGTCCCTGGCGGCCCGGCGCGGGCAACCCTGCGCCGGCGCAGCAATCCAAGACGCACGGCCCCATATGCACGGCAATGTGAGACGCCGGCGGACCCAAATGTTCTATAGTCACAACACCATCATGGGAGATCAGACATGACCGGTATTCGAGAACCAGTTGCGAGACGGTCTGCGAGCTTCGTCAGGAGCGCGCTTGCGGCGCTGATGCTCGCGGCCGCCGGCGCCGCCTTGTGGCAGACGCCGGCGATCTCGGCCGAGGCGGCGGTGGTGATCCCGCCGCCGGCGATGGACGAGAAACCCGCCGGCGGCACCAAGAAAGCGATATTCGCCGGCGGCTGCTTCTGGGGCGTGCAAGGTGTGTTCCAGCACGTCAAGGGCGTGACCAGCGCCGTCTCCGGCTATGCCGGCGGCGACAAGGATGCCGCCGTCTACGAGACGGTCGGCACCGGCCGGACCGGCCATGCCGAAGCCGTCGAGATCACCTACGAGCCGACAGAGGTGACCTACGGCCAGTTGCTGCAGGTATATTTCTCGGTCGCGCACAATCCGACGCAGCTGAACTACCAGGGTCCGGACCGCGGCCCCCAATACCGTTCGACGATCTTTGCCGAAAGCGACGCCCAGAAGAAGATTGCCGAGAGCTATATCGCCCAGCTCGACAAGGCCAAGGTGTTTCCAGAGCCGATCGTGACCACGCTGGAGACTGGAAAAAAATTCTATCCGGCCGAGGACTATCACCAGGATTTTTTGACGCTGAACCCGACCTATCCCTACATCGTCTACAACGACCTGCCCAAGGTCGAGAATTTGAAGACGCTCTTCCCGGATCTCTATAGCGAGAAGCCGGTGCTGGTGATGGCCGCCAACAAGAGCTGAGTTTTTACGACGCGCTTAGGGCAGCGGGCGGGCAGCAATGCCCGCTTAAAGCGCGTCGCGCGTGATGGGATTCATGCGACGCGCTTTAAGTCTTTGTTTTTTCCATGTCGTTATCCCAAAAACCGCTGCGCACTTTTAGGCGACATGGATTATTGCACGCCCAGAAACTGCCTGAGCTCCGGCGTCCTCGGGTTGGCGAAGACGTCCTCGGGGGCGCCGATCTCGTGGACGCGGCCCTGATGCATGAAGACGACACGCGAGCAGACGTCACGGGCGAAGCGCATCTCGTGGGTGACCATCACCAGCGTCATGCCTTCCGCGGCCAATTCCTTGACGACGGCCAGCACTTCGGCAACGAGTTCGGGGTCGAGCGCCGAGGTGATCTCGTCGCATAGCAGCGCGATGGGCTGCATGGCGAGCGCCCGGGCGATCGCCACGCGCTGCTGCTGGCCGCCGGACAATTCGTCCGGCAAGGCGTCGAACTTGTGGGCGAGACCGACGCGGTCGAGCATTTTCCGCGCGACCGCTTCGGCGTCCCTTTTCGGCGTCTTCTTCACCACCATCTGCGACAGCATGACATTGCCGCCGGCCGTGAGATGCGGGAACAGGTTGAATTGCTGAAAAATCATGCCGACCTTCAGGCGCAGCGCCTTGAGATGAACCTCGTCGGGCAGGAACTGGGCGCCGGCGACGACGATCGAGCCTTCATCGATGGTCTCCAGCCCGTTGATGCAGCGCAGCAGCGTCGACTTGCCCGAACCGCTCTTGCCGATGATGGCGACGACCTCGCCCGGCGCAACGTCGATGGAAATCCCCTTCAGCACCTCGTTGTCGCCGAAGCGCTTCTTCACCTCAGTGATTGCGATGAGCGACATTGAGCTTCCTTTCCAGGAGCTGGCTGGATTTCGACAGCGGCCAGCACAAAGCAAAGTAGATGAGCGCAACCAGGCCATAGACGGTGAACGGCTGGAACGTTGCGTTGGTGACGATCGAACCGGCCTTCGACAGCTCGACGAAGCCGATGATGGAGGTGAGCGCGGTGCCCTTCACCACCTGCACCGAGAAGCCGACCGTCGGTGGCACCGCCACTTTCAGCGCCTGCGGCAGGATGACGTAGCGCATCTGCTGGAGATAACCCATGCCGAGGCTGGCGGACACCTCCCACTGGCCCTTGGCGATACTCTCGACGCAGCCGCGCCAGATCTCGGCGAGGAAGGCGGCGGTCCATAGGATGAGCGCGACACAAGCGGCAAGCCAGGCGGGAACGTCGATACCGAACAGGCCAAGCCCGAAGAAAGCTAGAAAGAGCTGCATCAGGAGCGGCGTGCCCTGGAACAGCTGGATGTAGCCGCGTGACAGAAGCCGCGCCCAACGCTGGCCGCCGATGCGCAGGAAAAGCAGGGCTGCGCCGACCATGCCGCCACCGATGAAGGAGACCAGCGAGAGCAGGACGGTCCAGCGCGCGGCCAAAAGCAGGTTGCGCAGGATGTCCCAGAAGCTGAACTCGATCATGACGCATGTCTCATCGCGACGCCTTCCTCGGAAACAGCATCCAGCCCAGGCCGGCCAGCAGCTGGCGCAGCAGGATGGCGAGGGCCAGGTAGATCAAGGTGGAGACGATGTAGGTTTCGAAGGCCCTGAAATTGCGCGACTGGATAAAGTTGGCGGCAAAGGTCAGGTCCTCGGCGGCAATCTGCGAAACGACGGCCGAACCAAGCATGACGATGACGATCTGCGACGACAGCGCAGGCCAGATGCGCTGCAGCGCCGGGACCAGAACCACGTGCCAGAAGGTCTGGAACGGGGTCATGGCGAGGCTGGCGCCGGCCTCGAACTGGCCGCGCGGCGTGGCCTGGATGCCGGCGCGGATGATCTCGCAGCTGTAGGCGCCGAGGTTGACGATCATCGCGAGGTTGGCCGCGCTCAGTTCCGACATCCTGATGCCAAGTGATGGGAGGCCGAAGAAGATGAAGAATAGCTGGATCAGAAAGGGCGTGTTGCGGATCAGCTCGACATAGGTCGCGACGACGGGTTTCAGCCATTTCGGCCCGAGCGCGCGCACCCAGGCGCAGGCAATGCCCAATGCCACGCCGAACACCGCGCCGATCAGGATGAGCTGCACGGTGATCCGGATACCCTTGAGCAGCACCGGCAGAGACTCGATCAGCCAGCCGAAATCGAAGTGATAGGTCATGGCTTGCTGTCTGACCTAAACCACACGCGGCGGGCGGCGATCACAGGTCAGCCGGCAGGTCCACCTTCAGCCATTTTTGCGAAATCGCATTGAGGGCGCCGTCGGACCTGGCGGCGGCGATGATCCCGTTGACTTTGGCCATCAACGCCGGCTCCTCCTTGTTCATGCCGATGTAGCAAGGCGAGTTCTTGATCAGGAATTTGAGCTCGGGCCGCTTGGGCGGGTTCTTTTCGATGATGGCGGCGGCGACGACATTCCCGGTCGCGATCACCTCGACCTGGCCCGAAAGGAAGGCTGAAATAGTGCCGTTATTGTCCTCGTAGCGCTTGATCTCAACGCTCGCGGGCGCGACCTTGGTCAGTTCGAGGTCTTCGATCGCGCCGCGGGTGACGCCAATGGTCTTGCCGGCGAGGTCTTCCGCCTTTGCGACTGCGACATCCGCCGGAGCGAACACGCCGTTGTAGAAGGGGGCGTAGGCTTCGGAGAAGTCGATGACCTTCTCGCGATCGGGATTCTTGCCGAGGCTGGAGATGACCAGGTCGACCTTGTTGGTCTGAAGATAGGGAATGCGGTTGGCGCTGGTGACCGGGACGATCTCGACTTTGGCGCCGAGCTTTTCGCCAATCAGATTGGCGATATCGATATCGTAGCCTTGCGGCGTCATGTCGGCGCCAACACTGCCGAAGGGCGGGAAATCCTGTGGAACGGCGATGCGGACGGTGCCGCGCGCGCCGATGTCGCTCAAGACGTCAGCCCGCGCCTGCGAAGACGGAGCCATGGCCATTCCGACCACGGCGGCCAAGGCCAGCATGCACACATTGCGACGGTTCATTATTTTCCCCTTTGACTGGACAAAAGCAATTGGTCGCCAGGGCAAAGCAACAGACATGCCAAACCATCGAAATCGGCGCGAATCGGGCTTCCCCTGTAGGATTGGTAAGGCCGTCTTCACGACCCAATGCCGCCCGACTGGCAGGCTGCCTAAATATTGTGCAGATAATTGATGTGGCGGATTTGGCGTCGTGCGGAGCGGACGGTCCGCTATGCCGTACCTTTGCGCCAGGGCAGGCTCCAGCGCAGCTTTTCCGGCGTCGCCCCGGCCGCAGTCGATGTCGGGGCTGGCTTCTTCTCACTGTATTGAGCCGAGCCTTGCGGCGGGTAGGCGTGGGTGTTGTTGAGGGCGAGCTTCTCGATCTGGCTGAAGTCGGGGAAAGGCAGGTTTTGCGCCTCGCGCCAGTCGCTGACCCGTTTCTCGGCGGCGATGCGTTTTTCCTCGTCGGCCGGCAGATCGGCGGCGGTGTACTCCAACTGCGAGGGGAAGGCGAACTGCGTGCCGGCATCGTCCATGATGTTGATGATGGACAAAAGGATGTCCTCGCGTATGGCGAGGAACTCAGACCCATCCGCCGTCATGACATAGGTCGACACCTCGATGTCGAGCGAATAGGGGCCGAAGCCGACAAAGCGCACGTGGCACGGATCGTCGATGACACGCGGATGCGCGATCAGCAGCTTGCGCAGCTCGGCCAAGGTATAGCGCAACTGATCGGGCGTGGTCTCGTAGCGCAGTTGCAGCGTCGTGGCGAAGCGGGTGCGGTCGCGATGCGCGTAATTTTCGATCTGCATGCCGGCGAAGTCCGAATTCGGCACCGAGATGATCGTGCGGTCGGGCGACCGGATACGCGTCGAGCGCATGCCGATATGCTCGATGGTGCCCGACTGACCGCCGAACTTGCAGAAGTCACCGACGCTGACCGGCCGATCGGCATAGAGCGTAAGGCCAGAGAGGAAATTCTGCAGCGTCGGCTGCGCCGCCAGCGCCACGGCGAGGCCGCCGATGCCGAGACCGGCGATGACGCCCTCGTAAGGGATTGCGAGCACTTCGGCCAACAGCAGGAAGGCGACGACCAGCACGGCCACGCGCGCCACGCCGGTGGACAGCGAAATCAGCGTGTCGTGATAGCCGGGCACCTGCCACATATTGCGGTAACGATCGGCGATCTTGCCTATCAGGTGCCAGACCACCGGTACGAAGCCGATCACGATCAGGCTCCAGGCCACTGCCTTCACTGGTGCTGCGACCACTTGCGGCAGGCCGAGCGGGCGCAATGCCACCAAAAGGAAAAGACCTAGGAAGATCGAGCGCACCGCCCATTCGACGACGCGCAGGAAGCCCGACCGCTGCGAACGGTTCTGGCTGGGCGCAAAAAAGGAAATGACCGCATTGGCGATAAAGCCGAAGGCAATGCCGGCCAGCACTGCGAGGCCGAGCATCCACCATTGCCAGCGCTCCATCGGTCCGGCGCGGGTAAGCAGGCGGGGGCTGATCTCGCGCGCCAGGCCACGCGTGGCGAAAAACGGGTCGTTGCTGGCGAAAGCGGCGAATTCCGGTGCCACCGGGACCTCTTCCACATCGGCGTAGAGCGTGCGGATGTTGGCGAGCGTCTCGGGCGTGAATTGCCAGATCTTGCTGTTGTCCGTTTCCACCGGGCCGATGACGATGTTGCCGGACGGATGCTCGAAGTAGACGTAGGGCGTGTTGCTTTTGGGATCGTCCGGAATTTCCTGCCAGTAGACATAGCCGATACGATCGATGACCTTCTTCAGATAGCGCTCGAGAAGGACCGCCTCGTCGGCGCGCACTGCCGGATTGTAGTCACGCAGATTGAGCGCCGCCTGCGCCATGTTGCCGGCCTCGGTGACGCCGCTGAGCAGCACCTTAAACGTATCGCGTGGCGAGGCCAGCTTGGCTGGATCGTCGACCCAGTCGACGGCTTCGCCGCGCGCCGCCTGGAATTCGGCGAGCTTGGCCTGGAGCAGGCCGGACGGCGGCCCGACGATGAACCACTCGCCTTGTCTGCGGCGGAAGGTGACGTCGAAGGAGACGTTGGTGCCATATTGCTGGAGCTTGGCGCTCACCTCGTCGCCCGCGATCGCGTCGTGCGGCAAGCTCCAGAGGCGGAAGGTCGCATTGTCGATGACATTGAACAAAAGCGTGGTGTAGTCGGGCATGTTGAGGCCACCGCGGTCGGCCTCGGCGACATCGACCAGCCCGGCCGCCCTGGCGGCGAGGCCCATGCCGCCGCCGGTTGCGCGCGGTACATTGTCGGCGCCGCTCTCGTTCATCGCCTGCAGGAACGAGCGCATGGTCGTCATCGGGCTGGCCTGGTCGACACGGATGTCCTCGACGGCACTGACGCGCACGCCCGTCCACCATTCGGCAGTAGCGGTTTCGAAGCGCCCCATGAAGCTCTCGCCGTCGGGTGACTGAACGAAGAGGAAAGCGCCCTGGCGATCGCCCTCGAACCAGCGTCCGACAAGATTTTCGCCTTCAGCCTTCGCCTCGATGCGGCCGTTATAGAGCGGATAGACGCCCTTGACCTCGGTGCCGGTCTGCTCGAACGTGATCTCGGCGCCGCCGCCGCGCCATTTCGTATCCCAAACACCGGTCCAGTTGGCCGTTTCCTGGGCATGCGCCGGCTGCAGGAAAGGCAGCAGGCCGGCCAAGGCAAGCGCCACGATCAGAGCGACCATGCGGGCCAGGACCAGCCGATCTTGTCTCGCTGATGCGACGGGGACACCGCTCATTGCATTGTCCTTCTTCTCGCCCGTGCAGCAGGGGGCGGGACTCTGTCGAAGAAGGGTTATTGCCGCGGAAGGTGAATATTCTGTTTCCGCAGGGTCATGGAACATCGCCGGATCGCGGCGCTTGCCGGTCAATCGTACGTCAGATCCGTCGCCTTGCCGCCGAAGACGCGATAGGCATAGAACGAATAGAAGATGATGATCGGCAGCACGACGACCGTGCCGGCCAGGATGATGGCGAGGCTTTCGGGCGCCGACGCCGCCTGCCAGATGGTCAGCCTGTCGGGCACGACGAAGGGATAGAACGACCAGGCAAGCCCGGCAAAACCGAGCGTGAAGATGGCGGCCAGCGTCAGGAATGGCATGAGCGCATGGCGATCGTCCGCTTTCGGCAGATGGAAGGTCTGCCACCACAGCCATCCGAACAGCACCGCCGACAGGATCGGCAGCGGCGACAGATAGAGCATGGCGGGCCAGACGAACCATTTGTCGAAAATACGCGGGCTGGCAAAAGGCGTGGCCAGCGACACGGCGCCCATGCCGAGCGCGGTCAGCACCAGCGCCCGGCGCAGCCAGAGCACCGCCTTCTTCTGCAATTCGCCTTCCGTCTTGTAGATGACCCACGCCGCTCCCATCGCCGCATAGGCCGCCGAAAGACAGAGCGCCACCAGCGCGCCGAACGCCATGCCCGCCAGTCCGAAATCGAGCCCGAGCACATAGACGCCCAGCATGTAGCCCTGCGCCAGCGAGGCGATGACCGAACCGAGCAAGAAGATGCGGTTCCAGCGGTGCTTCCTGCCGGCCGGCACCTTGGCGCGGAAATCGAAGGCGACGCCGCGCAGGATCAGGCCGACCAGAAGCAGGAAGACCGGGATATAGAGCGCGCCGAGGATGAGCCCGTGCGCCAGCGGAAAGGCGACCAGCAGCAGGCCGACGGCCAGCACCAGCCAGGTCTCGTTGGCGTCCCAGAACGGGCCAATCGCGGCGATCATCGTGTCCTGCTCGGCATCCTCGGCCACCGCGAACAGGATGCCGATGCCGAGGTCGAAGCCGTCGAGGATGACATAGATCAGGATGGCGAGGCCCATCAGGCTGGCGAAGATCAAAGGGAGCAGGGTCGGCCAATCGAAGGTCATCACCGTTCTCCTGGTTGGGCAACCGGCTGCGACAGCGGCGCGTCGAGAACGCCGGGCAGCGGCGAGGCGTCGCCGTCTTTCGCAGCCTTCAGCGCCAAATGCACCAGCACGCCGAGATAGGCGATCAGAAGCAGCACGTAGAGGATGAGGTATATCGCAAGCGTCAGCGCGACATGGCTGCCGGCGACCGGGCCGACGGCATCGACAGTTTTCAGCACGCCGGTGACCAGCCAGGGCTGGCGGCCGATCTCGGTGGTGTACCAGCCGGCCAGCGTCGCCAGCCAACCGGACAACGCCATCGGAACCATCAGCAGGGCCAGCGGCTTCGGCAGGCTATGACGACGCTTGAGGAAAAAGGCCGCCGACCAGGAGACGACAAGCATCAGAATACCCGTACCGACCATGATGCGGAAACCCCAGAACACCGGGAAGACCGGCGGATGGTTGCCGGGATAGTCGTTCAGCCCCGGCACGACCCCACTGGCGCTGTGCCTGAGGATGAAGCTGGCGCCGTCGGGGATGGCGAGCTCGAATTTGTTCTCCTTGGCCGCCTCGTCGGGAAGCGCGAAAAGGACCAGCGGGACGTTGGGGCCGGTGTTCCAGTTGGCCTCCATGGCGGCGATCTTCTGCGGCTGATGCTCCAGCGTGTTGAGGCCGTGCTGGTCGCCGGCGAAGATTTGGATGGGGATCAGGATCGCCGCGGTGAAGACACCGGTGCGCAACGCCTTCCACATCGATTCCGAGCGGTCGCCATAGAGATAGCGCAGCGCCGACAGGCCGGCGATCAGGAACGAAACCGTCAGGCCCGAGGCAAGCAGCATGTGGACGAGCCGGTAGGGCATGGACGGATTGAAGACGATGGCCCACCAGTCGACGGCGTGGGCGACGCCGTCGCGCATCTCGAAGCCGACCGGCGTTTGCATCCACGAATTGAGCGCGATGATCCAGAAGGCGGACAGGGTGGTGCCGCCGGCCACCAGCACGGTTGCCAGCGTGTGGATGCGGTTGGAGACGCGGCGAAAGCCGAACAGCATGATGCCGAGGAACGCTGCCTCGAGGAAGAAAGCGGTGAGGATCTCATAGGCGAGCAGCGGGCCGGCTATGTTGCCGACGGTCTCCATGTAACCCGGCCAGTTGGTGCCGAACTGGAAGCTCATGGTGACGCCCGAAACCACGCCCATGGCGAAGGACAGCGCAAACACCTTCACCCAGGTGAAATAGGCACGCATCCAGGCGGAATCGCCTGTGGCGTTATAGCGAAGCTTGAAGAACAGCAGCATCCAGCCAAGCGCAATGGTGATAGCCGGAAACAGGATATGGAACGAGATATTCGCGCCGAACTGGATGCGCGAAAGGATGAGCGGGTCCATGGCGGCTCCGGCTGCTGCTTATGTGGCAGAAGATAGGCCGGATGCGCCAACCGGTCAAAGCGGCGTGGCGTCACGCGAGGCGGAACGCCGCAGGACGGGATTATTCATCCCTGACGTTGGACTAGATCGTCTGCGGAGTCGTCGTCACGGTGAACATTCCGACCCGCTTGGACCCGCAAGGTCCCGGGCTTGTACTTGCTGAGCCATTCATCCATTTCGGACAGGAAAAGGCTCGCTTTTCCGTCTGCGGCGGCATTGCCGGCCGGTGCGGCTCTGCCTTGTATCGCCTGGTGAACAGACCGGTGTGCGACCGCACGACTGCGGCAGGGGTGGATGCGTCTTCGCAGGCCAATGTCCAGAACTGTCAGTAGTGCCATTGACTTCCGGCTGCGCGCACCGACATTCAGCGGATTAAAATCAACAGACCTCCTTTCAAGCAGCCGTTTTTCAACCATGCCATCCATCATTTCCATTTCCGGGGTCACCAAGACCTACGCCACCGGTTTCAAGGCGCTGAAGGAAATCAACCTCGATATCGAGCGCGGCGAGATCTTTGCGCTGCTCGGGCCGAACGGCGCCGGCAAGACGACGCTGATCTCGATCGTCTGCGGTATCGTCAACCGCTCGTCGGGCACGGTCACGGTGGACGGCCACGATATCGGCCGGGATTATCGGGCCGCGCGCAGCCTGATCGGGCTGGTGCCGCAGGAACTGACCATCGACGCGTTCGAGAGCGTATGGGCGACTGTCAGTTACAGCCGCGGCCTGTTCGGCAAGCCGGCCAACCCCGCCTTCGTCGAGAAGGTGCTGCGCGACCTGTCGTTGTGGGACAAGAAGGACGCCAAGGCGATCACCCTGTCCGGCGGCATGAAGCGGCGGCTGATGATCGCCAAGGCGCTGTCGCACGAACCGAGGGTGCTGTTCCTCGACGAGCCGACAGCCGGCGTCGACGTCGAGCTGCGCCAGGACATGTGGGCGATGGTGCGCCGGCTGCGCGAGGATGGCGTCACCATCATCCTGACCACGCATTATATCGAGGAGGCCGAGGCGATGGCCGACCGCGTCGGCGTCATCAATCGTGGCGAGATCGTGCTGGTCGAGGACAAGGCCGAACTGATGCGCACGCTTGGCCGCAAACGGCTGTTGCTGGAACTGCGCAGTCCGCTCGCCACCATACCCGAGTCATTTTCGCGCTATGCGCTGGAGCTTTCGCCGGGCGGTGATCAACTGACTTATACCTATGACAATCAGAGCGAACGGCCCGGCGTCGCCTCGCTGCTCCGCGACCTCGAGACGGCCGGCATCCAGTTCCGCGATATCGACACGCAAAACAGCTCGCTCGAGGAAATCTTCGTCAATCTGGTGAGGAAGGACGCATGAACCTGCGAGCAGTCTGGGCGATCTACAAGATGGAGATGGCGCGCGCCTTTCGGACCGTGCTGCAGAGCATCGTCTCGCCGGTTATCTCGACATCGCTCTATTTCGTCGTCTTCGGCTCGGCCATCGGCTCGCGCATCACCGAGATCGACGGCGTCAGCTACGGCGCCGGGACTGATCATGCTGTCGCTGCTGACACAGTCGATCTCCAACGCCTCCTTCGCCATCTATTTCCCGAAATTCGTCGGCTCGATCTACGAATTGCTGTCGGCGCCGGTGTCCTATCTGGAGATCATCATTGCCTATGTCGGGGGCGCGGCGACCAAGTCGATCATACTCGGCCTGATCATCCTGGCGACGGCGTCGCTGTTCGTGCCGCTGACCATCGAGCATCCGTTCTGGATGCTCGCTTTTCTGGTGCTGACGGCGGTGACGTTCAGCCTGTTCGGATTCATCATCGGCATTTGGGCGAGGAGCTTCGAGCAGCTGCAGTTGGTGCCGCTGCTGATCATCACGCCGCTCACCTTTCTTGGCGGCAGCTTCTATTCGATCGACATGCTGCCCGGCGTCTGGCGCACGGTGACGCTGTTCAACCCTGTCCTCTATCTGGTCAGCGGCTTCCGCTGGAGTTTCTATGGCAAGTCCGACGTCTCGATCGGCATCAGCCTCGGCATGACCGTCGTTTTCCTGCTTATCTGCATAGCGATCGTCGCTTGGATTTTCAGGACCGGCTACCGGCTGCGGAACTGACCCGCCAATAGGGTCAATGGCCGCTTTCAGATGGCCTTGACCAGGCGGAGCAGCCCCAGCATCTCGACGAAGGTCCCCTTGCGGAAGGCGAGGTAGGTCGGCTCCTCGATGCCATGGAAGCGGCGCTTGAAGGCAGCTTGCCCCTGCAGGTTGAACTTGCGGCGATTGATCCATGGCGAACCATAGGCGCGTTGGAAGGTGGCGCGCCAGAAGTCGCTTTCGGTAAATCCGCTGGGGCCGATGTCGACAAGCGGCGACAGGCCGAGCGTGACGACGGAGATGCCTTGCTCGCGGAAGCGGTCAACGGCGAATTTGGTCAGGCCGATCTCGGCATGCGGCGTGGCATCGACATGCTTGCGCTTGAACGAGGTGGTGTAGCCGATCACCTCGCCGCCGCTGAACAGGGGATCGAAGTCGAGCAAGGCCACGAGCTCGCCATCGGGGCCATGCAGGACGAAGCGGCGCATGTCGACGCCGAGATGATCGCTGAAGGGGCGGTTGAGGAAGGCCATCTCCCATCGCTTGACGATGCGGTCCGCCCGCCAGTTCTGCGATAGCCGCTGGATCTCGTCGAGAAAGATGGTCCGCTGGTCCTCGGCAAAGGAAAACCCCTTTTTCAGAAGCCAACGCTCGGAATAGCGCACGGTTTCGTTGCGCTTCCCGGAAAAATCATGGGCGGGCAGGACCAGCCGCGTATCCACGCCGAGACGATTGACCTGGTATCCGAGCCCGGCGAGCACGCGCGCCGTCTGTTCGCCGATCTGCACGAACCAGGGGTTATCGGCGGCCTCGACGAAACGCCTGATGTAGTCAGGCCGATCGGGCGGGTGAGCCACGGGGTCGCCGAGCGCGAAATGGTGCTTCATCTTGGTGCCGAAGGCGATGTAGCCGTAAGCGTCGCCGAAATAGGAAAGGTTGCGCTGGACGGCCGTCGAATAGGCGAGCGAAAAATCGCCGTGCCGGCGGACCAGCGCCAGGCGCTCGACATGCGTCAGCTCCTGCCGGGTGACCTTGGGCGCGGCGCCCTCGAGCAGGCGGTCGAAATGAATGCGCAAGGAGGGCATTGTCGAGATTCCGCGTGCCGCGCTTCGCTGTTAGGAATACCCGCCAGCCCGCGGGCTTCGAATCAGTCGCATTGGGCGGTCTGATTGTCGACCATATCGCGCATGTCCCCTTTAGAGCGCAACCGGCGTGGTGAACACCGATGAATTGGTTGGCAGCGAGAACGGAACGGAAGCTCAGAAATTGGGCATAAACTGGTAATTGGGCATAAAAAAGAGAGGCTTCGGTCGCGCCGAAACCCCTCCTTCACGATTTGTCAGCGTGGACCTCGGAGCGAGATGAACTCTAGACCGCGATCTTGCCACCACCCTGTTTGGTGATGGCGACGACCGACGGCCGCACCGGCATGTCAGGCTTGAAGTCGGGCCAGCGGGTCGACAGGTCCTCATAGTAAGAGGGACGGCCAAAAGGCTCCCAGTCTTCGCCGCCATCGGCCGGATGCTGGACGGCGACGAAAGCGGTCTGGTCATCGGGCGTGAATAGCGGACCACACATTTCGGCGCCGATCGGTACGCGGAAGAACAGCTTTGAGGTCGCCCGCGCCTCGCCTTCAGTATCGACCGCCCACAGGCCGTCGGTGCGGCCGGTCGCCTTCGGGCCCTGGCCGTCGGTCGCGACCCAGAGCCGGCCGGCCGCATCGATGGCGCAATTGTCCGGCATGCCGAACCAGCCATTGGCGGTCGTTGCGGTAGAGAAGGTGGCGCCGACTTCGGCCACCGAGGGATCGCCGCATTTCAAGAGCACTTCCCACTTGCCCTTGGCAGCAGTGAAATCGCCACCGTCCTCTGATATCTCGATGATGTGGCCGAAGGCGTTTTCGGCACGCGGGTTGGCGGCGTCGACCTGCTCGGCTTTGCGCTTCGAATTATTGGTCAACATCAAATAGACCTTGCCGTTGGCGGCATTGGGCTGGATGTCCTCTGGGCGATCCATCTTGGTGGCGCCGAGCAGGTCGGCGGCCCGGCGCGTCTCGATCAGCACGTCGGCCTGGCTGGCAAAGCCGTTCTCCGCCGTCAACGGGCCCTGGCCGAAGACGATGGGAAGCCATTCAAGTGTACCGTCCTCGGCGAATTTGGCGACGTAGAGCGTGCCGTCGTCGAGAATATCCATGTTGGCGGCGCGGTCCTCGGC
>NZ_SUEO01000029.1:13496-25903 GCF_004962925.1 Mesorhizobium sp.
GTGACGAATTTATAGACATAGTCAAAACGCTCGTCGTCACCGAGATAGAAGACGACGCGGCCATCCTTGGCGACGATCGATTCAGCACCTTCATGCTTGAAGCGGCCCATGGCGGTGCGCTTCTTCGGCGTCGATGTCGGATCGTTGACATCGACCTCGACGATCCAGCCAAAACGATTCGGCTCGTTCGGTTCCTTGCCGAGGTCGAAACGGTCGTAATGCGCCGCCCACTCATAGGCGCCTTCGGGAATGCCCAGGCGCTTGTAGTTGCCGGCTTCCGGATGATCGGCCGGCAGTTCGCCGGAGAAATAGCCGTGGATGTTTTCCTCGGCCATGACATAGGTGCCCCAGGGCGTAACGCCGCCGGCGCAGTTGTTGACGGTGCCGATGACCTTGGTGCCAGTTGGGTCGGCATTGGTCTTGACGCGGTCGTGGCCGGCGACGGGGCCTGACAGCGCGATCTCGGTGTTGGAGGTGATGCGGCGATTGAGCTTGCCGTCGCGCACCACCTGCCATTTGCCTGATACCTTGCGGATCTCGATGATGGTGCCGCCATGCGCGGCCATCTCGATATCGACCTGTTCCTTGCTCAGCGGCGCCTGCTTGGCCTTGCCCTCGACGATGGTGACGAGACCGGGGAACATCAGGTGCGGGTTGGTGTACTCGTGGTTGACCACCAGCAGGCCATGTTCGGCCGAGCCGTCGAGCGGGATGTAGCCGACATAGTCGTTGTTGTAGCCAAACTGCCTTTCCTGTGCCTGCGCCGACTGTTTAGTTGGATCGAATTCCGGCGAGTCGGCAAACAGCGGATCGCCCCAGCGCAGCAGCACGTCGGCGTCATAGCCCGGAGCGACATGATGCTTGTCGTCTACGCCTGCCTCGACCTCGTCGAAGGTGAAGGCCGAGCCGCCAGCAGCGCGGGCATCGTCGGCGAGGATCAGCGCGAGCGGGCTGACGGTGACGGCGATGGCGGTTGCCGCGAGCGATCCCTGCAGGAAACCGCGGCGCGAGAAACGCGCGGCGATGACCTCGCCCATCGTCTGGTTATCAGTGGGATTGGTTCCTGGCCCATCGTTTTCCTCGAGCAGACTGGTGCGGAACTGGGCGTCGGGGGAGCGATGTTCGGTCGAGCGATGTTCAGACGAGCGATGTTCAGTCATGGGGGCTTGCCTCTGGCTTCTTTGGGATGGCTGGAGCGTCTTGTTTGACTGACCGCGTATCGCCGGGAGATCACAGTTTGATGACGTTTCCGGCCAATTTCCAGCCCCGATTTCGTGTCCATGATCAGCCCCGCTTGACCGCGACCAACGCTTCGGAAACAAGATCTGCGGCAGGCACGGAAGCACCGCTTCGAGAGGGATAAAAAGTGAGTTTTTGGGGACTGGGGCAGCTCGGCACTTCGACGGTGATCTTCCTGCTGGCGGCGACGGCGGCGAAGCAATGGGGACTGGCGCCGAGCCTCGGCAAGATCGTTCTGACGCTGGCGCTCTATTCGCTGGGCAATCTGATCATGCTCAGGCTGATCCGTGAATTCGGCATGTCGGTGTCGTTCAGCCTGTCGGCGGTGATCCAGCTGGTGTCGGTGAACGTGGTGGCACTGGTCTTCTTCGGCGAGCGCGTCAATGCGTTGCAGGCAACCGGCATCGTGCTCGCCGTCGCAGCTGTGGCGTTGATCACACTTGGACCCTATCTGCAAAGGCTGTGATTGCGATTGGGTCGATGAAGAATACCACAAACAAGTTGCTCAACTGGGTCGAATTCCCGGTGCTGCTGGCCGGACTGGTCATCGCCGGCGGACTGTGGGGGTTCGAGGAGTTGATGGAGGTGGCGCGAGACACCACGCCACACGCCTTCGATACGGAAATCCTGCTCGCCTTCCGTGAAGCGGGCCAGCCCGACAATCCGATCGGACCGCCATGGCTGGAAGGGGCCATGCGCGACATCACCAGCCTCGGCAGCGCCAGTGTGCTCGTGCTGATCACGGCTGCGGTGATCGTCTATCTGCTGCTGATCCACAGGCCCGGACCAGCATTTCTCGTTTTCGTGGCGGTGGCGGGCGGGCAGGCCTTGTCGAGTACGCTGAAGCTTGGAATCGACCGGCCGCGCCCCGATCTGGTCTCGCATCTCGCCGACGTGGCGACGCTTTCGTTTCCGAGCGGCCATGCGATGCTGTCTGCGGTGACATATTTGACGCTGGGCAGCATGGCGTCGCGCTTCCTGCCTGGGCGAACGACCAAGATCTATGTGCTGGCACTTGCCGTGCTGACGACGCTGCTGGTCGGCATCAGCCGCGTCTATCTCGGTGTTCATTGGCCATCTGACGTGCTGGCCGGCTGGTGCGCCGGCTTCGCCTGGGCGATGCTGTGCTGGCTGGCCGCATGGGCGTTGCAGCGATGGCGCGGGCAGACCGACGCCTGAACGACGCTGCGGCTAATTCTCCTCGAAATTTTCCACGGCCGAGGGCCTGCTGTCCCAGTTGTCGCGCAGGCTCTGCAGGACACGACCGGTCTTGGTGCGTGCATGTCTGACATATGCATCATGATGCTTGAACCATCACAACGATAGTATTATGCATGGGGATGCAGACTCAGACGGGGGTTTTTAGCCGATGATCACTGCCGCGCAGATGCGCGCCGCAAGGGCGCTGGCCGGCATCGATCAGAAGACGCTCGCCGAGCGCGCCGGGGTTTCGCTTCCAACCATTCAGCGCATGGAAGCGAGCGGCGGCGTGGTCAGGGGCGTGGTCGACACGCTGATGAAGGTCATCCAGGCCCTCGATGAGGCCGGCGTGGAGCTGATCGGCGAGAATCAGGCCAGCGAACGCGGCGGCAGGGGCGTGCGCCTCAAGCCGGCCGTGCCGCAGAACCCGCCAGGCTGAGCCGACAAAGTCGCGACGGCGACCGCCGACAGTCCTGCCGACGATCTCGCCGCCTTGGTTTTTATGCATGTCGTTGCCCCACTTTTGGGCGGCATGCATCAGGAGCGGAAGGCAGTCCATGGATCGAACCCGACGGGCAATTCATCAACCGGCGCGGCCGACATTTTCCGAACTGTTCACACCGAAGCTGGTGACGGTGCTGCGCGAGGGCTACACGTCAGAGCATTTCAAGGCCGATGCCATCGCCGGACTGACCGTGGCCATCGTGGCGCTGCCGCTGTCGATGGCGATCGCGATCGCATCGGGCGTGACGCCGGAACGCGGGCTCTACACCTCCATCATCGGCGGCTTCCTCGTCTCGGCGCTCGGCGGCAGCCGCTTCCAGATCGGCGGGCCGGCCGGCGCCTTCATCGTGCTGGTGGCGGCAACGGTGGCGCGGGTCGGTGTCGACGGGTTGCTGCTGGCGACGATGATGGCCGGCGTCTTCCTGCTCGCCATCGGCTATCTCCGGCTCGGCACCTACATCAAGTTCATTCCCTATCCGGTGACCGTCGGTTTCACCGCCGGCATTGCCGTCATCATCTTCTCCGGCCAGATCGTCGAGCTGTTCGGGTTGAAGCTCGCCGGCAAAGAACCCGGGCCGTTGGTGCCGAAGCTGATGGCGATCGGCGAGGCGGCCGGCACGATCAATCTCGCGGCCACCTTCGTGGCCGCGCTGACCATCATCGCCATTGCCCTGATGAAGCGGTGGCGGCCGAAATGGCCCGCCATGCTGATCGCGATCGGTCTGGCATCGCTTGTCGTGGCGCTGTTTTCGCTGCCTGCCGAAACGATCGGCACGCGCTTCGGTGGCATCCCACGCAGCCTGCAAATGCCGGCCTTTCCGCCGATCAGCTTCGGCAGGATAATCGACGTCCTGCCGGACGCCATAGCTTTTGCGCTGCTCGGCGCGATCGAATCGCTGCTGTCGGCCGTCGTCGCCGACGGCATGACAGGAAGGCAGCACCGCTCCAATTGCGAACTCGTGGCGCAGGGCTTTGCCAACATCGCGTCCGCCCTGTTCGGCGGCATCTGCACCACCGGCACCATCGCCCGCACGGCGACCAATGTGCGGGCCGGCGCGCATGGACCGGTTTCGGGCATGATCCATTCGGCCCTCCTGCTTGCCCTGATGCTGGTGGCGGCGCCGCTGGCCAGCTACATCCCGCTTGCAGCACTTGCCGGCGTGCTGGCAGTGGTGTGCTGGAACATGTTCGAGAAGCAGGCCTTTGCCACACTGCTGCGTGCCTCGCGCGGCGACGCGCTGGTGCTGATGACGACCTTCCTGATTGTCATCTTCCGCGACCTCACCGAAGGCATCGTCGTCGGCTTCGCGCTGGGCTCGATCCTGTTCATCGACCGCATGGCCAAGAGCATTGCGGTTGAGCCGGACCAGAGGCTGGTGCTGGACGATGTCGCCGACAGAACCGGCGCCGCCAATGCATACGATTCCAGCGAAGCCAGCGATGCCGACACCGTCGTCTACCGGATTTCGGGCGCCTTCTTCTTCGGCGCCGCCTCGACGGTCGCCACGGTGCTGGACCGCATCGCCGACCAGCGCCAGAACTTCATCCTCGACTGCTCCGCAGTGCCGTTCTTCGATTCGACGGCAGCCAACGTCATCGAGGGCGCGGCCCACAAGGCGAGGCGCGCCGGCGTGCGCTTCATCATATCAGGCGCTTCGCCGCAGACACGGCGCATGCTGATCAACCACGGCGTCAAGCGCCCGCTGGTGACATATGCCGCCTCGATCAAGGATGCGCGGGCGCAGTTGAAGAATGCCGCGCCCGCATCGTGAAAGCCGACAAAAAGAACCGGCTCAGTCGAGCGTCAGCGCAACGACTTCGCCGTCGTTCATCAGCGGCACGAAAATCCTGCTGCCATCGGTGCCGATATCGGCACTGCCCGGATTGAAGGTCGCAACCTTCTCCGGTGTGCCATCAACCTTGTAGCGATAGAGCGTGCCTGTCATGTAGGAAGTGGCGTAGATCGTGTCGCCGACTGCAATGACGCCATCGAGATCGGCGAATTTTTGTGCGCCGGGCAGTTGCGAAATCGCCTTGGTGGCGAGATCGACCGCGAGCAGGCCACCCGGCTCTGCGGTGCTGAAATCCGGCTTGATGCCCTTGCCCCACGACGCGACTATCAGCCGGCCACCATCGGCGAGGATACCATTGGGCGACGCAAGTGCCGCATCCCTGAGGAACAGTTCCGGCCTGTCGCCGTCGATGCGGTAGATCGCGTCAGCCAGCATGTCGGTGACGTAGACTTTGCCGGAGGCATCAGTGGTCATGTCGTTGAGAAAGACGGTATTAGGCACATCGATGGTCGATACGAGCTTGCCGTTTTCGAGATCGACGACGCGGATTTTCGTCAGGTCGGCGACATATAGCTTGCCGCCGGATATGGCCATGCCCTTCGGCGCGTCCATGCCGTCGGTCCAATGCTGAGCAACCATCTTGCCGTCCAGGGACAGGATTGACAGATAGCCGTTGCCGTCAGCTTCGCCGGGGTTGCCGACGATATTGGAGACGATGATGCGCTTGCCGGCAGCGTCGAAGAACGCCGATTCCGGCTGTTCGAGGCCAGTGGCGCGCCAGATTTCGCCAGCCCGGGCCGCAGGCACGGTGGCGATTCCGATGATGGCGAGAAGTGTCGAGGTGATCAGGGTTTTCATGGCTGGTTCTCCTGTAGTGATGACGGAGAACTAGGGTTTTCGATACTTTTCGGGAAGGTCGATTGCATCCAGTATCGAAGATCGATACGAAATCACCCAAAAGAGGTGCATCGCATGAACAGCCTGATCTTCGAGGCGCTGAAGCGGACGCTCAAGGCGAAGGGCGTCACCTATCGCGTGCTTGCCGAGCGCATGGGCGTTTCCGAGCCGACGGTGAAGCGTATCTTCCATGAACGCAACTGCAAGCTGGACCGGCTGGTGGAGATTTGCGCCGCTGCCGGCATGGAACTGGAAAACGTGCTCGGCTCGATGAACAGGGGACCGGGGCCGGCCAACCACATCGCGCCGGAAATCGAGCGCAAGCTCGCCAGCCGGCCGGCGCTGCTGTTCATCTTCGTCATGCTCTCCGAGAAATTCACGCCGGAAGGCATCATGCGCTCACAAGGATTGAGCGAGGCCTCGATGTTCCTCTATCTGCGTGACCTCGAGGAGCTGGGCCTGGTCGCGCTTGGCCGCGGCCTGTCGGCCAGGTTGCTGGTCGAGACGCCGATCCAGTGGAATTTCGAAGGGCCGCTGCGGCCGCTGTTCGAGATGACCAATAAGAACTTCATCGGCTGGGCCATTACGCATCTGGAGCGCGAGGCGACATTCGTCAGCTTCTCCAGGCGAATGCGGCCGGAAACGGCGGAAATGCTGAGGCGTGAGGCGGAGGAACTGGCCGAGCGCGCCAAGCTGCTTGCCTACCACGACCAGCATACGACGCCCGAAGACGGGCTCGTCGGGTATAAGTGGACGTTCGCCTTCGGCGCGACGCCATTTCCGGCGATCATGCCGGTCGGGCCGCATCCGCGCGATGCCGGTGCGGGAGACCGGCCCGTCGCTCCTGCAAAGGGACGCCCTCCTTTGCCGGCCTGACACAGCCAATCATCCCGAGCAGGATTGCATCTGGCGGCTTGTCGCGCACCACTCCGGCGGCGCCGACTGCCACCATTTTTGGTGACCTGAACTGGGGAAGCCTCCGCCTGTCCTGCTTCAGTTTCCACCATGATCTTTTGTCCGGACCTTTTTGCTCTTTGCAGCCGCGCTTCAAAAATGAAACCACATTCATGGTAGAGTTCGCGCACTGATTTGCCAGTAGAGGGCGGGTTTGCCGAATGCGTGATACGTCCCCGTGAAATCGAAGTGATCCTATGCCGACCGCGCCAACACTTGAACTTCGCCGCTATTCGCGCCTAAAAAATTTGCGGGAGCGCGCAGAACGCCAGGGTGCTGCATTGCAGTTCTGGGCGCGTACGGCATCGCTCGCCGTCATCTCCTGCTTCTTTTCATCGATCAGCCGCTGGGATGCCTCGCTGCTCTTCGTGCTGGCGGGCCTCGTGCTGTTCCAGCTCGTCGGCCTGATCCAGTTTCTCTTTGCGCGCCGTCGCAACGCGCCATGGTGGATCGGTTACCTCGTGGGTACGCTGGACATCATTCTGTTGACCGTTCTGCTGGTAACGCCCAACCCGTTTTCGCTGGAAGTCGCGCCGGCCGCGATGCAACTGCGCGAGGGCAGCTTCAAATTCCTGCTGATTTTCGTATGTCTTGGCGCGCTGACCCTTTCGACACGATTGGCGCTCTATCTCGGCGCGCTCGCGGCCTTGACGTGGGCGATCGGGGTGGGATGGGTGATTTTTCATGCGGGAACCGTCATTCCGGCGACGAACCTCTATTCGCTGCCGATGACAGAGCGACTGAACCTCTATCTCAATCCCAATTTCGTCGATACATTCGCGCAGGCGACCAACGTGTTGGTTGTGCTGATTATCGGCGCGATCATGGCGCTGGTCGTCTCTCGTTCCCGACATCTGTCGGAAGACTATGTCAAGGCAGAGCGCGCCCGCGCCAATCTCGCCCGGCATTTTTCGCCCAATGTCGTCGACCAGCTCGCCACGGATGACGAGCCCTTCGGCCCGGTCCGCCGGCAGGATATCGCGGTGCTGTTCGCCGACATCGTCGGCTTCACACACTATTCCGAGGATCATCCGGCCGAAGCAGTGTTCGAACTTCTGCGTCAGTTCCACCGTCGCATGGAGCAGGTCGTTTTCGACCACCATGGCACAGTCGATAACTATATCGGCGATTGCATCATGGCGACATTCGGGGTTCCGCAAGCCAGCCATGACGACGCGACTCGGGCCATCCAATGCGCTGAAGCGATGATCGCCGCTCTCAAAGACTGGAATGTGCAGCGGGTGTCCAGGGGATACCCGCCGCTGGACGTTCGGATCGGTGCACAATATGGCGCAGTCGTCATCGGCGCGGTCGGCAGCGAGCGCAATCTGTCTTTCGCGGTGGTGGGCGACACCGTCAACGTCGCCAGCCGTTTGCAAGCGCTCTGCCGTGAGCTTCAGGCGAATATTTGCTTTGGGTCACGACTGATTGAAGCCGCGCAAGCGGAATCGCCCACGACACAGTTGAATGCGCGCGATCATGGACCGGTGAGCATCCGCGGCCGGGACGAACCGGTCCATGTTTGGGTCGAACACAGAGCCGAAAACCGGGGCGCTGTTGCGGTCTCGGCGTGATATAGGCCGCCATGTGAAACGCCTTCACCTCGGCCGGATAGCGGCCGCGCCATAGGGGTGTGTCCTGACCCAGGCCGAAAGCCATCACGTGCCTGAGGTGATTGCTCCAGCCTTCGCGGCTGCGGCGTCTGTGCCTGCCTTGTCCTCCCAGGTCACCGCCCGGTAGTCGAAGCCATACTCCAGCGTGGGCTTGACGATGCGGAAGAAGGGCGACAGGTCGAAGTCGCGCGGCGTGTAGAGCGAATGGTGGCGGATGTGCAGGATTTCCTTGCGCGAATAGTTCGACTGGGCCGAGGCACGGCCGGGTGCCCGGGTGATCTCGGGCAAGATGGGATAGCGGATCTGGCCATAGGCCTCGGCGATCAGCGAGGAGCAGATGGCTCGCGTCGGGTCGCCGGAGCCGAACGCCAGCATGCGGCGGCGCCAGCGCACCGGCACCGGCGCCGTCGGCAAGAAATAACGCAGCATGTCGAAGATGTTCTTGAGATCGTATCTGAGGCCGAGCTTGCCGATCATGAAGGCAACGACCTTGTCGCGATCTTCCGGCGCCAGACCGCTCGCCCGGCAGATGCGCGTATTGTAGGTGCGGTAGCGCGACAGCGGCACGGCGATGCAGCCATCGCCAAGCGTGACCTCGATCAGGCGGCGCCGCTCCGATCCGTCCGCAGGTTCGGGCAAGGCATCGCCGACATAGAAGGCTGCATGCGACCAGGTCGACTGGGTCAGGTATTTGATCGCCGCCGAGATCTTCTGGTTGCCCTCGATGAGCAGGATGTCGCCGGGCTCGAGCGTTCGGCGCAGCGTTTCGGCATCGGACGGCGTGTAGGGCTCGTAGCCGGACGATTCCTCCTGCAACCGGCCGGCAAGCCAGCGGCCAAGTCGGTCCAGAAGCGTGTCCCCGGTCTCGATCATGCCAGACGGCGATTACCACAGCCAGGCGGCCTAGACCATGATCCCGAACCGGAGGACTGCGTCAGCCGACGGTGCCGGCGCGCTGGCGTCTTCGCGCGTCGCGGCCAGATCGTCGCGCGCCTTGCGTGCGAGTTTCCTTGTCGAGCGCCTGGGGCTGTCGCCGAACAGATCGGCTGCCGCGGCGAGACAGGTCTTCTTCAGGTTTTTCTCGGAGCGCTTCAACAGCTTCCCAAGGAGCCGCGTTTCCTGCGGAGAGCCGAGCGGCCGGTCGTCGGCATCGAGAAGTCCACGCATGACGAACACATCATGCAATTCGCCCAGCCTTTCGCCCAGTTCGTCGACGGCCTTGCGCCGGGCCTTGATCGGCATCGGCCACAGCCTGCCGAGCAGCGACAGGTGCATGCCATGGGTCTTCGCCGCCTTGCGCAGATCGTGGAAATCGTCGGCCTCACCGCGCGAGCCCGCCTTGTCCAGCGCCTTTCTGGCTCGACGCAGAGTGATGCGAGCGCCTTCGGCAAGCACATCGGCGGCCTGTTCGGGCTGGTCGGGCAAGGCAAGGCTGTCGGTCCGTTCGATACCTTGCTCGCAAGCGGCAATCGCAGCAGATATCGCAGCGTCGAGGCTGGCTCCACCATGCAATTCGTGCTGGCGCGTGACGAGCGTCTCGCGAACGGCATCGAGACCGCCGCCGGCGCTTTGCTCGGGAAAGGCAGCAGCCAGCCGGTCGATTGTTTCAACCAGCGCGGTCGCCTCGCGCGGACCGGCAAGCAGGGCTGCAACGTCGCGGTAACACTGATTCTCGGTCACGCAGAATGTTTCGTCTCCGGAACGGACCAGGCGCAGCAAGGCACGAACGTTCTTCAGCCGCTTACGGCATTTGTGCAGCCCCTGTTCCGGCCTGTCGCGCGCCGTGTCCAGATGGACCAGTGCCTTGCCGATCTCCTCGGCGAGGATGCGCCTAACCTCGCCGGTCAATGGCAGGCGCGGATTGATGCGATAGCTCATGCGGCGATCTCCGGAATCCCCTCGAGGGCGAGCGACGCGTTATAGAACCTCTGCTCGCCGGTGACTTCACGGCCGAGCCAGTCTGGCAGCATTTCGTCCGGCACGTCCTCAGGCGTCTCGAGCTCGGCGACCACCAGACCGCTAAGCATCCCGCCGAAGACATCGACTTCATAGAGATAGCCGCGGTGCCTAACATGGTGGCGTGTCTTCTCGATGACATGTCCGATCGCGAAGGCCTGCATCTCCTGCGCCTCGGCCAGAGCGATCGGATATTCGAATTCGTCGCGTTCGCGGGTCTTGCTGCCGAATTTGAGCGTCAGCTTTGCCGAGGCGCCGTCGCTGATGCGTACGCGCACCGAGCGGCCGGGTGCGGCGGCGAGATAGAACTGGCGAATGCGGATGTCCGCTTCGACCAGATCCCGCCACTCATTGCCGGAGACCAGGAACTTGCGCTCGATTTCCTTGACCATGGCTTCGCACTAAAGCGCGTGCGGCTAGAGATGGCAAGGTGGGGATGGGCTGGGGTTGACTTTAATCATTCGATTGATTAAATCGCTTGTCATGAGCAAATCGACAAACGCCAAAACTCCGCGGCGCGAAGCGTCTCCCGCCGACATGACGCGCACGGCACTTGTCCGCGCGGCGCTGAAGCTGTTCGGACGCCAGGGTTTCGACGGTACGTCGACGCGCGAGATCGCGGCCGAGGCCAAGGCCAATATCGGCTCGATCGCGTATCATTTCGGCGGCAAGGAAGGGCTTCGCAACGCTGCGGCCGACTACATCGTCGACACCATCCAGACCATTGCCGGCCAGGCGATCGGCAATCTGCAAGCGCCCGCGGCGGCAATGGCCGATCCCGAGGCAGCGCGGGCACATTTATTCACCGCACTGGAGCGGATGGTGGCTTTCATCGCGGCAAGGCCGGAAGCCGGCGAGATCGTGCAGTTCGTGTTGCGTGAGCTGTCTCATCCAACCGCCGCGCTCGACCGTATCTATGACGGCGTGTTCGAACCCGCGCATCGCCGGCTCTGCCTGATCTGGGAACAGGCGACGGGCGAGCCGGCCGAGAGTGAGGCTACCCGACTCACCGTGTTCACGCTGATCGGCCAGGTCGTCTATTTCCGCATCGGCCGCGAAGCGGTGATGCGCCGCATGGGCTGGCGCACGATCGGCGATGCCGAGGCCGCCAAGATCGCGACGGCGGTGACGGATAACCTTGGCGCCATATTGGCCGCCCGGAAGGATCCTAGATCATGAGTTTCCTCTGCTCTCTGCCGCTCGCCGCCCAGCTTTTCAGCGCCTGCGCACCGGCCGCACCACTCGCCGTCGGCTATGTCGAGGGCGACTATGTGCTGCTCGCGCCGATCGAGGTGGCGCAGGTCGAGACGATTTCGGTCAAACGCGGCGACCGGGTCGCGCCGGGCACGCCGGTGGTGACGCTGGAAAACGCCGATGCGAAAATCGCCGTCGCGCAAGCCGAGGCGGCGCTTGCCCAAGCCCAGGCGCAACTCGCCGACCTGCAGGTCGGCAAGCGTCCGGAAGAGATTGAGGTGCTCAAGGCGCAGGTCGACATGGCCAGGGCGCAAGCCGCCGACGCCAAACGCAGATACACCCGTGCCAGCGATTTGTTCAGACGCGGCACCGGCACGCAGGCCGATTTCGACACCGCCTCGGCCACGCTGGAGACGGCCAATGCGCAGGTCGGCCAGGCGGAAGCCAATCTCGCCGTTGGCGGCCTGCCGGCACGGCCCGAGACGATCAAGGCCGCCGACAATCAGGTCAGGCAGGCGCAATCGGCGCTGGAGCAAGCGCGATGGCGGCTGTCGAAGCGCGTCCTGGCGGCTCCGTCGCCCGGCCGCGTCAACGATGTAATCCGCAATCCGGGCGACACGGCCGGCCCGACCTCGCCTGTCATTTCGATGCTGCCGGATGGCGCGGTGAAGCTCAGCGTCTATGTGCCGGAAAGTGCGTTCTCGTCGGTGAAAGTCGGTACGCTGCTTAATGTCCATTGCGACGGCTGCGGGCCGGACGTGAAGGCTCGCGTCAGGTACGTGTCGCCGGACCCGGAATTCACGCCACCGGTGATCTACTCACTCGAGACCCGGCAGAAGCTGGTCTACCTGGTCGAGGCGCGGCCCGAGGGCGACGCCGGCGCGCTGCAGCCGGGACAGATCGTCGATGTCGATCTGGCGGACATCGGCAAATGAACGTCATCGACGTCCATGGCCTGGTCAAGCGCTTCGGCGACAAGACCGTCGTCGACCATGTGACGATGACGGTCGCCGAAGGCGAGATCGTCGGCTTCCTCGGCCCGAACGGCTCGGGCAAG
>NZ_SUEO01000029.1:25913-29801 GCF_004962925.1 Mesorhizobium sp.
CCATCCGCATCATGTGCGGGCTGCTGACGCCGGATGAGGGCGAAGGCACGGTGCTCGGCTTCGACATCCGCAGCGACAGTCTGAGGATCAAGCGCGAAGTCGGCTATATGACGCAAAAATTCTCGTTCTACGAGGACCTGACCATTGCCGAAAATCTCGAATTCGTGGCGCGGCTCTATGGGTTGAAGCCGCTCGACGAGCATGTCGGCAGGACTCTCGAGGATCTCGGCCTCACCTCGCGCAAGAACCAGTTGGCCGGCACGCTGTCCGGCGGCTGGAAGCAGCGGCTGGCGTTGGCCGCCTGCATCATGCACAAGCCCAGATTGCTGTTGCTCGACGAACCGACGGCGGGCGTCGACCCGAAGGCGCGGCGCGAATTCTGGGACGAGATCCATCGGCTGGCCAGCGGCGGGCTGACCGTGCTGGTCTCCACCCATTACATGGACGAGGCCGAGCGCTGCCACCGCATCGGCTACATCTCGTACGGCAAGATGCTGGCGTCAGGCACGGTCGAAGATGTGGTCAGGAACGCCGGGCTGACGACCTTCGTCGTGCAGGGCCCGCGCCTCGACCAGGTCGCGGTCGCGCTCGAGGGCAGGACCGGCGTCGACCAGGTGGCGCCGTTCGGCGCGACGCTGCATGTCGTCGGTTCCGACAAGAAGGCGCTTCAGGCAGCCCTCGCCGATGTCGAGAAAGAGCACAAAGGCGTGACGGTGACGCCGGGCGAGACCAGCCTGGAGGATGTGTTCATCCAGTTCATGTCCGGCTCGAAGGACAACATGGGATGAAAAACGGGATAAACAGCGTCTTTTCCTTCGCCCGGCTCGGCGCGCTGCTGATCAAGGAGTTCATCCAGATGCGGCGCGACCGCATCACCTTCGCCATGATGCTTGGCGTGCCGCTGATGCAGCTGGTGCTGTTCGGCTATGCCATCAACAACGACCCGAAGAGCCTGCCGGCGGCCCTGGTGGCGATGAGCAGCGACCCTTACACGCGGGCCATGGTTTCGGCGCTGCAGACCACCGGCTACTACCGCTTCGACCATGTCGCGCAAAGTGCCGCCGAGGCGGAATTCCTGATGGCGCGCGGCGACGTCGCCTTCGTCGTCACCATCCCCACCGATTTTGCCCGGCGGGTCGAGCGCGGCGACAGCCCGCAAATTCTGATCGAAGCTGATGCCACCGACCCAGCCGTCGCCAGCGGCGCCATCTCGACGCTGGGCACGGTCGCCAACCAGGCGCTGCTCAGGGCACGCGGCATGCAGGAAACGGCCGCCGAAGCCGCCCGAGGCCAGCTCGAAGTGGTGGTGCACCGGCGTTACAATCCGGAAGCCGTCTCGCAATACAACATCGTGCCCGGCCTGCTCGGCGTCATCCTGCAGATGACGATGGTGATGATGACCTCGATCGCGCTGACGCGCGAGACCGAGCGCGGCACGATGGAGAACCTTTTGGCGATGCCGTCCAGCCCACTCGAGATCATGCTGGGCAAGGTGCTGCCCTATCTGGCGGTCGGCGCCGTGCAGGTAGTAGTGGTGCTGGCGGCGGCGAAGCTTTTGTTTGCCATTCCGTTCACCGGGTCCATGTCGCTGCTGCTGACGGCAGTCCTGATCTTCGTGCTGGCGCTGGTGCTGCTCGGCTACACCATTTCGACGATCGCCCGCACGCAGATGCAGGCGCTGCAGCTCACCTTCTTCTTCTTCCTGCCGTCGATCATGCTGTCCGGTTTCATGTTCCCCTATCGCGGCATGCCCGGCTGGGCCCAGGTTTTCGGCGAGATCCTGCCGTTGACGCATTTCCTGCGCATCATCCGCGCGGTGATGCTGAAAGGCGCCGAACTGCCGGCGGTCGCAACGGAGATCGGCTGGCTCGTCGTGTTCGTGGCGCTGTTTGCCGGCGTGGCACTGGTGCGGTTCCGCCGGACGCTGGATTAGGATCCAACTCAATCAGCTTACGCGAATGGCCGAACCGGTCGGGGTGCGGAAGTCCAGATGCATGATCATTCGGATCGAGATTCATGCCGGCTTGACCTGACCCGGAACCAGCGGCAATTCAGGCGCATCCAGTCCTTTGAAGGGATCGCGCCAGGCGTCGATTTCTTCAAACTGACGATACCAGCGGCTGACAGACGGATAATCATCGAGCGGCAATCTGGCGACATCGTTGAAGGGCAGAAACGTCGCCATTCGAAAGTCGGCATAGGACACCGAATTTTCGACCAGCCATTCTCGCTCGGAAAGCTCGGCCTCAAGTGTTGCTGCGGCAGCGCGGAAGTCTCTCAGCCCCTCCTCAACCCGGTCCTGATCAATCGGGCCGAGCCCATACCGCTGTTTGGTCCCGCGTTCGAAATGCACGACGTCGCAAGCTCTTGCGAAGTTCTCTTTCCCCCAACTGAGCCATCGGATCATTTCGGGTTCGTCGTCGCCGGTGCGCCAGAAATCCGAATGCGCGTCGCGTGAAAGCCGACAAGCTATGGCGTCGGCCTCCCAGAGGCTTTTTCCCGAGCCCACAAGTATGGGCAAGGAAAGATTTGGGTTTAGCGGGCGAAATCGCTCAGCCTGCCCCGGAGCGAAGGGGGAGGCGAATTCAAACTCGACCTTCGCGTTGAGATAGCGTGCCACCGCGACCGCGAGGCGAGGATTGGGATTGCGGCTGAAGAACAGTTTCATGTCAGTCCTGAATGGTACGGTTCGACCCTTTGACACCTTTAACCGGCGCATGGACCGGAACTGGTCGCCACCCTAAGCCGCCGCCATGATCTCTGCATAGGTGCCAAAATCGACATTGCCGCCGGACAGCACCACGGCAACGCATTTGCCTGATAGTTCGATCTCGCCCGACGATAGCGCAGCCAGCCCGACGCAGCCGCCAGGCTCGACCACCAGCTTGAGATAGGCCATGGCGTCGCGCATCGCCTGTGCGGCTGCCTTGTCGGAAACGGCAATGCCGCCGGCGAGATTCCTGCGGTTGATCTCGAAGGTGATCGCGCCCGGTTCGGCGGTGAGGAGCGCGTCGCAGATCGAAGTGTGACCGGATTCGATCGAAACCCGGACACCTCTAGCCAGTGAGCGACAGGTGTCGTCGAAATGCTCGGGTTCCACCGCCCAGACGGCCGTATCAGGTGATGCATCCTTGACCGCGATGGAGATGCCGCTGCTCAACCCGCCGCCGCCGCAGGGAATGACGACCGCGTCGAGGCTCACGCCGAGCGCTTTCGCCTGCGCCGTCAGTTCGAGGCCGATCGTGCCCTGGCCGGCGATGATGGCCGGATCGTCGAATGGCGGGACCAGGACCATGCCCCGTTCCATGTATGGACGAACAACCGTCATGCGATCATCGCGGAAACGGTCGAACGGAACCACTTCCGCTCCCATTTTCCTGACATTGCCGACCTTCATTGCCGGCGCGTCAGTGGGCATGGCGATGACCGCCTTGACCCCGAACATCGCCGCCGAGGCGGCGACGCCTTGCGCGTGATTGCCAGACGAGAAGGCGACGACGCCGCGGCTGCGCTCCTCGTCACTCAGCGAAGACAGCTTGTTGTAGGCGCCGCGGAACTTGAACGAGCCGGTGCGCTGCAGCGTCTCCGGCTTGAACAGGATCCTGGCGCCGAAGCGCTTGTTCAGCTCAGGCGATTCGATCAGCGGCGTTTCGACGATCAGACCGGAAAGCCGCGCTGCGGCGGCGTGGATATCGGCGATGCCGGGAGGCGTTGGTGCGATCATGAATTGGTCCCGTGGAAAGGCATGTTTGCCTTTCATGATGCCCGGAAAGGGAGGCGGCGCACCAATGAAAAAATGTGACCGTTACAAAATTCCCACTGGTAGGAAGAGGGGCGGTATGCCTGTCACCTACCGCCTCCCCGGCCCTCCCCGCTATGGCTCCGGGG
>NZ_SUEO01000029.1:29811-41685 GCF_004962925.1 Mesorhizobium sp.
ATCGTTGTCGATTGGTCGGCTTCGCCGACCGCTCCTCACCCCAAAAGCGCCCTTTTCCGTTTGGCGCCGCCCATCTTGCGCCAGTTGTTGAAGCGATGGGTAGCGGCGGCGAAGGAGATCTTCATCTGCTGGGCAACCGAGTAGCGCGACTTGCCCTCGTCGAACATGCGGTAGCAGCACTCGACGCCCTCCTCGGTCAGCTTGCCGTCGGGGGCCTTGTTGTGCGGATTGGCGGGATCGAACTTTTCGACCTGCTGCTCGACCAGGCCTTTCAGGCGCTGCAGGTCGGCCTCGATATTGGCGATAAGGTCGAGAACGGGTTTCGGGTCAAATGCATGGATGGGCTGCTTTGCCGGCATCTACGGATTCCTTTCTCTTGGCTTAGGTTTGGCTATATAGGTGAACATTCGCCAATAGTTAAGAGCGGCGGGGAACTTGGAGCCAATAATTTTGAACCTCCGGGCGACCGGCGCGATTGACCAACGGTGCGCCAGATCATAGTTTAGAACTATTCTAAACTAGGGTGAATTTCTCATGCTTTCCCGTGTTTTCGGCTTTGGCCGCCGTCCGTTCGAATCGCTCTCGGAGCAAGAGATCCTGGCGCTCGCCATCTCTTCGGAGGAAGACGACGGGCGTATCTACCGGGCCTATGCCGACGGGTTGGCGGATAGTTTTCCGCATTCGGCCAAGGTGTTCGAGGAGATGGCCGAGGAGGAGGACGGCCATCGCGACTCGCTGATCGAGCTTCACCGCGAGCGTTTCGGCGAGCGCATTCCGCTGATCCGGCGCGAGCATGTGAAGGGCTATTACGAACGCAAGCCCGACTGGCTGGTCAGGCCGCTCGGCATCGAGCATGTGCGCCAACAGGCCGAGTCGATGGAGAGGCAGGCGTATCTGTTCTACGTCGAGGCGGCGAAACGCACCAGCGATGCCTCGACGCGAAAGCTGCTCGATGATCTGGCGGTGGCCGAACAGGGCCATGAGACGCTGGCGCAGCGGCTGGAGCAAAAGCATGTGCCGGGTGCGGTGAAGGACGAGGAAGCCGCGGCCGAGCAGCGCCAGTTCATCCTGACCTATGTGCAACCGGGGCTGGCCGGATTGATGGACGGATCGGTGTCGACGCTGGCGCCGATCTTCGCCGCCGCCTTTGCTACGCACGACACATTCCAGACCTTTCTGGTCGGGCTTGCCGCCTCGATCGGCGCCGGCATCTCGATGGGCTTCACCGAGGTCGCCTCCGACGACGGCAAGCTGTCGGGCCGCGGCTCGCCGGTGAAACGCGGGCTGACAGTCGGCATCATGACCACGCTGGGCGGCCTCGGCCACGCGCTGCCCTACCTCATCCCGTTTTTCTGGACGGCGACGATTATCGCCGCGGTCGTGGTGTTCTTCGAACTGTGGGCGATCGCCTTCGTGCAGAACCGCTATATGCAGACTCCGTTCTGGCGCGCCGCCTTCCAGGTGGTGCTGGGCGGCGCGCTGGTGTTTGCGGCCGGCGTGCTGATCGGGAATGCTTAGAAAGCCCTACCCATGCAGCGCCCGGCTGTCCTCAGGCGCCTCTGCACGTTCGGTCAGGCCATAGTCGCGGACGACATGGGCGATGCGCAGACGATAGTCGGCAAAGATACCGCCACGGCCGGCCTTCTGGGCCCGCCTATGTTCCTCCGTGTTGCGCCAGGCCTTCACCGCCTCCTCGTCTCGCCAGAACGACAGCGACAGGATGCGTGTCGGGTCGGTGAGGCTCTGGAAGCGCTCGATCGACAGAAAACCGTCTATGCCGTCGAGCAGCGGGCGCAGGTCGGCTGCCATGGCGAGATAGGCATCGCGCTTGCCCGCTGCCGGCTCGACCTCGAAGATGACGGCGATCATAGTTTCACCAGAGAGGCATGCGGCCCGGAGGCGAGTTTCAGAAACGTGCGGTCTTCTTTCAGGATGAATTTTTCACGCCGGGCGAACTCGTAATTTGCCTTGCCGGCCGGATCGGCGGCGAGCCTGACACGGTAGGCCTCGTAGGCCGCCAGGCTGTCGATGTTGTAGGCGGCGTAGGCGGTCGTCGCCGAGCCCTCGTGCGGCGCGAAATAGCCGATCAGATCGGCGCCGCAGCGCGGGATCGCCTGGCCCCAGTTGCGGGCATACTCCTCGAACGCCGCCTTGCCGAACGGGTCGATCTCGTAGCGGATAAAGCAGGTGATGGTCATCGTTTGTCTCCTTGCTGGATTTGGTTCGTTGCGCCGATAGTTCGAGCGGGGTCGAAACGTTCAGCGGATCGATGTGCTAGGCAAGTTCTCCGGTGTCATGTTCTCCGGTGTCATGCTTGCCAGAAGGATTTCGCGCATTCGCGGCGAACGTCTTCTGGCGTCAGGCCAAGGTCGCGCAAAAGGTGCTCGTCAATCTCGGCGAGGTCGAGGCGCTGCAGATGACGGTCGTACCACAGCGCTAGGAGCCACAGATGCATCCGGCGCAAGGTCACGAACGGGAACGGCAGGCGGCCGAAGCGGCCAGCGATACAGGGTTGGGGGCGGCTCTTGCGGTCATCGTCGGCTCCTTGATCTGAGCCGAGAATAATGATTATCTGACAAGAATGCTTCGATGAAGGACGAACTATGCGTGAAGGACCCGACATAGCCCGCATCGCCAGCCTGGTCGGCGATCCAGCACGGGCAAACATGCTGACCGCACTGATGGGCGGCACGGCACTGACAGCGAGCGAACTGGCGCTCGAGGCCGGCGTGTCGCTGCCGACCGCCAGCTCGCATCTGTCGAAACTGATGGAGGGCGGGCTGCTGACGCTGGCAAGCCAGGGGCGGCATCGCTATTACGGCCTCGCCGGACCGCAGGTGGCTGGCATGATCGAAGCCATCACCGGTGTCGCCGCTGCGGTCGGGCCGCAGCGGGTGCGGCCGGGTCCGCGCGACGCGGCCATGCGCGTGGCGCGGGTCTGCTACGACCACCTCGCCGGCGAGCAGGCCGTGGCGATGCTGGATTGTCTTGTCGCTCGACAAGTGCTCCTACGCGACGACAAGGAGATCAGGCTTGGGCCGTCGGCCGCCTCGCATTTCGACGCGCTCGGTATCGACGTCGAGAGCAAGGCGCGACGACCGGTGTGCCGGGCCTGCCTCGACTGGAGCGTGCGGCGCTCGCACCTTGCCGGCACGCTGGGTGCGGCCATTCTCGACAAGATCCTTTTGGAAAAATGGGCGCGACGCGAGAAAGACAGCCGCGCGGTGATCTTTTCGCCGACGGGCAAGCAGGCGTTCGAGAAGGTGTTTCTCGCTTGATTGTTAGCTGCGCTTGAGCGGCTTGCCCTGCTTGAAAAAATCCGCCCAGGGATCGGCTTTCGCCAACTGCTTCAGCGTCGTCTTGTCGCCGATCGGAAAGGCGTTCGGCGCCAGTCCGGCCTCGATCTCCGCCCAGGTCGCCGGCATCGATACGGTAGCGCCCTTCTTGGCCCGCGACGAATAGGGCGCCACCGTGGTCGAGCCGCGGCTATTGCGCAGATAGTCGACAAAGATTTTTCCGGTGCGCGCCTTCTTCGACAGCGTCGCCGTGTAGCGGTCGGGTGCCGCCTGTTCTAGCGCGCGGGCGAAATCATGGGCGAAGTCTTTCACCTCATCCCAATCCGCTGACGGTTTCAGCGGCACGACGACATGATAGCCCTTGCCGCCCGACGTCTTGACGAAATTCGGCAAGGACAGCTCATCGAGCTGGCCGCGAATTTGGAGCGCCGCCGCGCGCACCGCTTTCACGTCGACGCCTTCGTCGGGATCGAGATCGAAGATGATCTGGTCCGGCTTGTCCAGTTCGTCGATGGTGCAGCCCCAGATGTGGATCTCGACCACGCCGAGCTGGACCAAGGCAGCGACACCGTCGAAATCGCGGATGAACAATATCTCCTCGCCGTCCGTCGGATCCTTCATCCTGGCGATCTTGTCATGCATGCCGGCCGATGCATGCTTCTGGAAAAAGCGTTGGCCCTCGACGCCGTCCGGCGCGCGCACCAGGCTGAGCGGCCGATTGACGACGAATTGTTGCATGCGCGGCCAGACCAAAGCGTAATGATCGAGCAGGCCCTGCTTCGATACCTTCTCCTGCGGCCACAGAAGCTTGTCGGGATGAGAAAGCTTTACGACGGTTTTTGCCGCCCCCGCCGATTCAACAGAGGTGGATATCTCGCCTTTGCCTCTTGCAGGCTTTGCCTTGGTATCGGCCTTGCCTGCGGATGCCTTCGGCTTTTCCTGCACGACTTCCTCCGCCGGTTTGTCCTCGCGCAATCCTTGGAACGAGGCGTGGCGTATTATACGGTCGGACGTCCAGGTACGGAACTCCACTTCGCCGACAAGGTCGGGCTTCACCCAAACCACTCCTTTGCCCGGCCCTTTGCCCCTCGGTACCGCCCTGTCGAAGGGCGAGGTTTTCGCCTTCAGCACATCAAGCTTCTTCTTCAGCTCGTTGGTGCTCTGCATCGAAAAGCCGGTGCCGACGCGGCCGGCATAGTGCAGCTTGCCGCCCTCGTGATAGCCGACCAGCAGAGAGCGCAGTCCGCGCCCGGCCTTGTCCGACGGCATATAGCCGCCGATGACGAATTCCTGGCGCAGTGTGCATTTTGACTTCACCCAAGACAGACCGCGGCCGCTGCGATAGGGCGCGTCGGCGCGCTTTGAGACGATGCCCTCCAGCCCCATGCGGCAGGCGTGCTCCAACATGGCCTTGCCCGGTTCGGCAAAATGGTCGCTGAAGCGGACTGCCGAATTGTCCGGCTGTTTGCCAAGCAAGTCCCGCAAAGCCTGCTTGCGTTCGACCAGCGGCTCGGTGCGCAAGTCTTCGCCGTCGAGACGCATCAGGTCGAAGACGTAATAGAGAAGACGATCCGTGCGGCCAGCCGACAGGTCACACTGGAGCAGAGCAAAAGACGAGACGCCGCTGTCTGCAAGCACGACGATCTCGCCGTCGATGATGGCATCGGTGCATTTCAGACGCCCGAGTTCCGCAACAATCTCGCCGCCGAATTTGTGCGTCCAGTCGAGGCCGGTGCGGGTCAAGAGCCGCACCTTTGTGCCGGCAAGCTGCGCCTGCATGCGATAGCCGTCGAATTTCACCTCATGAAGCCATTCCTTGCCCGGAGGGGCATCCCTCTGCAGTGTGGCGAGGCATGGTTCGATGAATTCGAGCTGCTTTGCCGCCTTGGCCCTCGCCTTGCTGGTGGGCCGTTTGTTCGAATGCCAGACCCTTGGCTTCTTACCATCGGCGGTCTTGCCTTCGCCGACCTCCTCGATCGTTAGGCCCGACTTCACCGACTCTGGCGCCTCCTGCAAGATGTCCTCGCCGGGTCGGGCGGCGGCATCGTCGGATTTGATCAGCAGCCAATTGTCGTACGTTTTGCCGGGACGCGGCTTCAGGCGCACCAGATGCCAGAGACCGTTCAGCTTGTGGCCGCTGAGCTCGAAGCTGATATGGCCCTTTTTCATCGCCTGGGCCAGGTCGGTCTCCGGTTGCCATTTGCCTTCATCCCAGATGATGACCGAACCGCCGCCATATTCGCCCTTGGGAATGGTGCCCTCGAAGGAAGCGTAGTCGATCGGGTGGTCCTCGACATGCACGGCAAGCCGCTTCTCGTGCGGATCGAGGCTCGGTCCCCGGGTTATCGCCCAGCTCCACAGCACGCCATCATGTTCGAGGCGAAGGTCGTAATGCAGCCGCGTCGCGGCGTGCTTTTGGACGACAAAGATGCCGCCGGCCTCACCTTTCCTATTGCGAACGACCTTGCCGGCCGGCTCGGCGGTCTTCTTGAAATCGCGCTTGGCGTGATACTGCTCAAGGCTGGCCATGACACGCGATCCTATGCGGACTTGCTATGGCGTCGAAGGCTTCGGTTTGGCGACGCCGGCACGAGGCCTTGAACGGATAGAAACCGTTTCAGTTCCGGGCCCGCGAAAAGCGAGGCACGCCGGATTGCCCGGCGTTGCCTCGATCGAGAAGAACTATTCGGCGGCTTGAAGGTTGACCTTGGCCTCCGCAATCTCGGTAAGCTTGCGGTCGGTCGCCTGCTCTTCCTTGATGTTGTTGGCCAGGACATTGGCGCAGTCGGTGCGGCCAAGCTGCTTGGCCCAGGCGATCAACGTGCCGTAACGGGTTATCTCATAGTGCTCGACCGCTTGCGCGGATGCGATCAGGGCGGCGTCGAGAACATCCTTGTCGTCGATGTCGCCGCTGACTTCATCGGCTTCCTCAAGAATGCCGTCGATGGCCGGGCAGTTGACCGTCTTGGCTTTCACGCCATGCAGTTCGAACACGTTCTCAACCCGCTCGATATGGCCCTTGGTCTGCCCGAGGTGCTTCTCCAGGCCAGCTTTCAATTGCGGATCGGTCGCCTTGTCGATCATCTTCGGCAGCGCCTTCTCGATCTGTTTTTCGGCGTAATAGATGTCACGCAGCGTGTGGACGAAGAGGTCGTCCAGCGTCTTGATGTCTTTGGAAAAGAAACCCATGGCTTTTGCCTTTCCGTCGTTCTTGCTGTGTTGGGGTTCCGGCGGCGGTTCCGCGCGGAAGCCGCTGTCTGCTGGAGCCGGGTTGGTCCCCGCTCTTGCCGTCAACGTGCGGCAATCGGACGGGTTCCTGACTTTCCCTGGGCAAGCACGGAAATTTCGCGGCGCCGGCCAAGGCTGAAACAGAAGCGCGCCGCAGCGACATCCAAACGAAACATATGTGATGCAAAAGTCACACCGACCGAAATGCCGACGAACTGCATGGAAAGACCCCGAATCAGCCGCATTGCGGCCACGAACCAAGGCATTTTCGACCAGATATTAACATCGTGTTCACCGACTATTCACGCCTCGACGCTATGATGTCCGCAATTCGGAAGGGACATCCGAAATCGGGACAGGGACAGGGAAAATGAACTTCTTGACGCACCTCATCGGCTACGCTGCCGCCATCCGCGAATTCGTCGCGCCGACCTACCGGCCGGAGCGCTATTACATGCGCGGCCCCGGCCCCGCTTGCGCACGCCGCGGCCACACGCTCGGCATCAGCGCGCACTGATGACGACCATGGAAAGCCGTCATGACAGCCGGATCTGCAGGCCGGCCGCCGATCACCGTGCGACGACCTATCGCACGGAGCGTCCTGCGCTCGCCGACAGGCGGCGTGCGGCAACGCCAAGGTTCTGAGATTCTGGGGCTTTGATCTCGCCGCCGGCAAGCTTAAGTGTCGTTTGACACCAAGCAGCCGAGGCTCGCGTGACCATCCAGCCAAACCATCCTCCTGAAAAGCCAGCCTTCGATGCAAGCCATCCGTTGATCGTGTTCGACGGCGTCTGTGTGTTGTGCTCGGGCTTCGCGCGCATGGTGGTCAGGCTCGACCGCAAAAGCCACTTCCGCTTCGCCACGGCACAGTCGCCGCTCGGCGAAGCGCTGTTTCGAAAATATGGGCTGCGGACGGACAGCTACGAGACCAATCTGGCCCTCATCGACGGCGCCGCCTTCACCCGCCTGGACAGTTTCGTCGCCGTCATGGCCGAACTGGGCTGGCCGTGGCGGGCGGCGAGGTCTCTGCTCCTGCTGCCGCGCCCGCTTCGCAACTGGCTCTATGATCGCGTTGCAAAGAACCGTTACGCGCTGTTCGGCAGGAAAGAGAGCTGCGAGATTCCCTCCGCTGAACTGAAAAGGCGGCTGATTGGCTAAGCGCCGAGCCTCAGGGGTTTTCGCCTTTCAGTCGGGCAGATCGGCCGTTGGGGGCGCTGCGGATGAAGGTTCTCCGAAAATCTAGAGCGGGATTGCGGTCGTCTCCTTGGCGGTTCGAATCGCAAACATTGTGTAATACCGCGCGACATTGGTCTGATCCCGGAACAACCGCTCGCACAGAGCATCAAACTCTTCCATATCCGTCAGGCGCAGCATAAGGACAGCGTCGGTCGAGCCGCTCACGCTGTAGGCCTGGATCACCGCTGGTTCCATGGCGGCAAGCTCGAGGAAGCGGCGCATGTATTGCTCGCCGTGGCGCTCCAGTTCGACCGTGACGATAGCCTTCATCCCCCTGCCGGCCTTGGCTGGATTAAGAAGCGCGACAACGCGGTCGATGATACCGGCTGACTTAAGCCGCCGTATGCGGCGCAAGCAACTGGAGGGCGAAAGCCCGACCTCCGCCGCCAGGTCGGCATTGGTTCGCGAAGCGTCTTCTTGCAAAAGCTTGAGAAGCTTCCTGTCGATCCGGTCCATTCCGGTCCTCCGCTGTCGTCTACCTGCAATTTTATTGCACAAGATCGCAAATTTTGACCACAAATGCGAACCGTCTGACGGTAGTCATTTGGCGTCAATAACGGAGACATCGCCATGGCAGTGTTTGCCGCCCTTTATCGAAAGACGCTGGAAACGCTTGAAATCTATTGGGAATTGGTTCGCATCATCGTTCCGGTCACGATCGTCACCCAGATTCTGCAGGATCTTGGTGTTATTCGGGCGATCTCTCCGTTCTTCGCGCCTCTCATGACGATGGTTGGACTGCCGCCCGAGCTCGCCCTTGCCTGGCTGACAGGGTTGCTGGTGGGAATTTGGGGCGCGGTGGTGACGGTGTTCACGCTGGCGCCGGTTTCGACGCTGAGCACTGCCGACATGACCGTTCTTTCAACCCTTTTGCTATTTGCGCATGCCATTCCGATTGAACAGCGCATCATTCAGAAGGTTGGGCCAAGCTTCGTGGTCACCGCGGCGCTTCGTATTGGCGGCGGACTGATCCTTGCCATGCTCCTGTACCAGATATTCGCAGCAACCGGATGGCTATCCGAGCCGCTGAAGCCGGCGTGGGTACCAATGAGCGAAGGCACTGATTGGAGCAGTTTTTTTCTGAGCATGCTCAAAACCCTGGCAGCCATGCTCGTCATTCTCCTTGCACTGAGCTGGCTGATCGAGCTGCTCAAGATGTCGGGCATCCTTGGTTGGCTGAACGGGGGACTCTCGCCGCTCTTTCGCCTTGCCGGCATCCAGTCGCAAGCGGTACCGTTCACTGCGGTCGGTCTACTTCTTGGAATTTCCTATGGCGCGGGACTGCTGCTCCGCGAGGCGCGCACGGGCAGCGTAGAGCCGCGCCAGATATTCCTCGCTTGCGTGTTTATGGGCTTTGCCCACAGCATCATAGAAGACACACTGGTTGTCGTCGCTCTGGGTGCAGACTTCACCAGTGTGTTCGTCGTTCGCCTGATCTTTGCCGTGCTCGCAACCGCGTTGATCGCCCGGGCAGTCAGTTCGGCTTCCGACATTACGTTTTTCAAAGCATTCTTCCACAAGGGAGAACATCGGCTTGCTCAGTCGGAATCCGGGTTTGGCGGCTAACGATGGAGCGTCTTCGGCCTGCCAACGTGGCTATTCCGCGCTCGACGTCCTACGAAACTGAGGACGAGATTTTAGCACCCCTTGCCGATCGTCCGCTACCGCGGCTGGCTCGAACCTTCCGGCCCGCACGGCTCCAGCAAGATCGTGTCGCCTGCAGCCCTGCCCAGTTCGCGACAGCCCTGAACCGTGCACAGCGTCCAGCCTTCACCCGTCGCGCCTGAGGCGGCGAGCACAAGGCGCCGCTGCAGACCGATATTGGGCGTATAGACCCACCAGCCGTCCCGCAGCACCGAGCCTTCGGGCGGCTCCATGCCGGCGCCCGAGCCCTTGATCCGTGCCTCGAGGATTTGCAAGCCGGAAGGCACGACCTTCCAGTCTTCCTGCCAATGCGCTTTTTCGACCGAGTGCGTCCAGGACAGCGTGAAGGCAGCCACAGTGAGCGTCATCGTCTTGCCGGCGGCCAGGATACAGAGGCTCATGCGGTCCCGGACGCCTGCCGCGCACGCCAGCAGTGCCAGCCGATCCAGACGAAAGAGAGCACCCAGCCGGCCTCGTCGGTGAGCGGCAGCGCGGCAACCAGCAGCACGCCGGCGGCGAAGGCGACGAGACGTTCCCACCAGGCCATGCGCCGGGCGAGGAACCCGACAGCGGCCGCGCCCCACAGGACGATGCCCATGCAGGCCTTGGCAACGATATAGACGACCTCGACGGGATAGCCGAACTGGGCGGCGATCGGCCCGGCGTCCTGCAACATCAGCGCCGGGGTGTAGACCGCCATGAACGGCACGACGAAGCCGGCGACGGCAAGCTTGGTGGCCTGGATGCCGATCTTGAGGCCGCTCTCCTTGGCCATTGGCGCGGCGGCGAAGGCGGCCAGCGCCACCGGCGGGGTGAGGTCCGCCATGATGCCGAAATAGAAGACGAACATGTGGCTGACCACCAGCGGCACGCCGAGCGAGAGCAATGCCGGCCCGGCCAACGACGAGGTGATGATGTAGTTAGGGATGGTCGGGATGCCCATGCCGAGCACCAGGCAGGTGAGCATGGTCAGCAACAGCGACAGGAACAGATTGTCCTCGCCGATGGAGATGATCCAGCCGATGAAGGTGGAGGCGATGCCTGTGAGCGTCAACGTTCCGATGACGATGCCGACGATGGCGCATGCGATGCCGACCGGCAGCGCGTTCTTAGCTCCCTCGGCAAGCGAGTCCACGCATATCTGCAACGTCTCGCGTCCGCCCTTGAAGGTGAAGCAGGCGACAACGAGCGCAGCGATCACGAGGCTGAGGATATTGACGCCGAACTTCATGAAAGAGGCGGCGGCGAGCCCCAGCGCCAGCCAGAAGACAATGCGGAAGGCAAGCGGCCCGATCAACGCTGCCAGCGGCGTGCCGAGAATGAGCACGATGGTCAGCGCCAGCCCCATGGTTCCGGCGAAGATCGGCGTATAGCCGGCAAACAGCAGATAGATGAGCGCTGCCAGAGGCAGCACCAACGGCCAATGTATTCTCACCGCGTCCCACGGATTGGGCAAATCCGCTTTGGCCATGCCGTGCAGGCCGGCCTTGCCGGCTTCCAGATGCACCTGCCAGAAACAGGCGCCGAAATAGAGCAGCGCCGGGATGATCGCCGCCTTGACCACTTCGGCATAGGGGATGTTCAGCGTCTCGGCCATGATGAAGGCGACCGCACCCATCACTGGGGGCATGATCTGGCCGCCCATCGAGGAGGTCGCCTCGACGGCGCCGGCGAACGCCGAGCGGAAGCCGAAGCGTTTCATCAGCGGAATGGTGAACTGGCCGCTGGCCACCACATTGGCAACGCCGGAGCCGGAAATGGTGCCCATCAGCGCCGAGGACAGAACGCAGACCTGGGCCGGGCCGCCGCGCCACGAGCCGACCAGGCCAAGCGCGAAATCGTTGAACAGCGCGATCATGCCGGCGCGTTCGAGAAAGGCGGCGAAGACGACGAAGATGAAGATATAGGCGGCCGAGACGTAGATCGGCGTGCCGTATATGCCTTCTGTGCCAAAGGCGAAAGTGTCGACGAGCTGGGCGAAATCATAGCCGCGATGGATGAAGGGCGGCGGCAGATGATTGCCGGCGAATGCGTAGGCGAGGAAGATCAAGGCGATCAGGGCAAGCGGCAGCCCCATCAACCGCCGCGCCGCCTCGAAGACCAGCACGACCAGCACCGCGCCGACGATCAAGTCCGTCGTGGTGAGGAAGCCGGAGCGCCGGATGAGGTCGGCATAGAACACCCAATTGTACAGGCCGGTGGCGAAGCCGAGCACGCCGAGCGCCCAGAACGCTGCTTTCGCCGCAGCGCTTTTGGCGCGCAGATTGGCGATCAGGCCAAAGCCGAGCAACAGCAGGAAACCGACATGCATGGCGCGCACCACCTGGCTCGGCAGGCTGCCATAGGCGGCGATGTAGATCTGGAAGATGGAAAAGGCGATGGCGATGAGAAAGGCGGCCCTGCCGGCGATGCCTTCGCCGAAACCCGGCGGCAGCCCTTCGACCGGGGCCTCGGCGGTGGGGGAGAGAAT